>JAGLDH010000005.1 GCA_023145835.1 Methylococcales bacterium | reverse complement strand
ATTGCAAGTCTTTTTTTATTTAATTTCCCATGTTCGATGTTTTACACCCTCGCCTTTTCTACCGCTGGTAGCCTATTTTTAAAATACGGAAATACGTGTCTTAATGAGCTTTAGAGTGCCAGTTTTCTGTATGTTTCCTTACAACCTTATGTTTTAAAGGGAACACTCATGTAACAAATAATGCCTAACTTATTACGACTGACGATAAATTTGTGTTTGAACTGCTGGTCATGCGAGTGATATCTACAAACGTGGGGCAAGAGTGCGGAGGAAATCCCACTATATTCATTATTGCTTAAGCTTAAGCAATAGAGAACCATCTCTGTGTTTTCTTACAAAAAGCAACTAATCCAAGCATTAGAGGCACTTCTATTAACACACCAACAACGGTTGCTAATGCAGCTCCCGAAGAAAGTCCAAATAACATTACAGCAGTAGCAATAGCGACTTCAAAATGATTAGATGCGCCTATTAATGCTGAAGGCGCTGCATTTTCATAAGAAAAACCCCAATATTTTGCAGCTAGGTATGTCATCCCAAAAATCAAAACAGTTTGAATAGTCAGAGGGATAGCAATCCATAAAATAGTTAATGGATTTTCTATAATCACCCCTCCTTTAAGTGAAAATAGTAAGACTAGCGTTAACAACAGTGCAATAATTGTGATGGGTGTTAAAACGTGTAAAAACTTCTGATCAAACCAGGTTAACCCTTTATGAGCAACAATCCATTTCCGTGAAAAATAACCTGCAACTAAAGGTAGTGCAACATAAATACTAATAGAAAGTAATAAAGCCTGCCAAGGAATAGGTAATTGACCAACATCTAAAAGAAAGCCTCCAATTAATCCATAGAGTATCAACATAACAAGTGAATTGATGGCAACCATAACCAAAGTATGTCCTGCATTTCCTTTTGCTAAATATCCCCATACTAAAACCATTGCAGTACAAGGAGCAACGCCAAGCAAAATACAACCTGCTAGATAACTACGCCATAATGGTACTGCAAGCATTTTTATACCTTCTTGCATGACTACTGTACCTGAGCCATAGAGACTACCAATGGGCAAATCAAGACCTAATGGCATTTTAACTAAATCAATTACATCAACCCCAATTAGCTCTCGAAACAAGCTGCCTAGAAAATAATAAGCAATAGCATACATAGTAAATGGTTTGATTGCCCAATTGATTATCAGCGTTAGAGAAATGGGTTTAATAGATTTACCTGCTTTAACAACTTCGGAAAAATCAATCTTCACCATAATTGGATACATCATAAAAAAAAGACATATTGCAATAGGAATGGATACAACAGGTGCGCCATTAATTTTAATACTCATGTTATCTAGTGTTTTAGCCAATTCTGGTGCATAAGCACCTAATAAAACACCTAAAGTAATACATAAGCCTATCCATAGTGTTAGGTATCGCTCAAAGATACCCATATCATGTTTTTTTGTCGCCACCATCCCCCTCCTTAGTTACGATACTAGCTGTGCAATCGCATTAAGATTTGTTGTTAGCTCTTCAGGAGTCATGGTTTCTAATGGTAAAGCCAACATACTTTTTATGCGTTGCTCAATGATACTAAAAGTCTCTTCAAAAGCAGCAATAATTTCTTCATCAGTTCCTTGTACATGACCTGGGTCAATGAGCCCCCAATGAGCCTTGATACAATCCTTTAAATACACTGGGCAAGTTTCACCTACAGCGTTATCACAGACTGTAATAACAATATCCATGGGTTGATCAGTAAAATCATCCCATGATTGACTTTGGTATCCTTCTGCAGGTAGGCCATGACGCTTTAAGGTAGCTAGAGCTCCTTCGTTTATTCTTCCAATGGGGTGACTTCCAGCTGAAAAAGCTTTAAGTCGATCTTCGCCTAAATGATTAAACAAGGCTTCACCCATTACACTACGACATGAATTCCCGGTACAAATAACAAAAATGTTTAACATGATATTTCAATTTTAATGAAAAATATAAAGAATGGTTTTATAAATGATAATTACCCACAACATGATGACGACGAGTTATCATCATTTGCAACAGGGGCGCAACAAGAAGAGGAGGGGGCATCCTCAGAACTTTCTTTTTTATCGTTAAACGTAGGAATATCACTTAATGAATGAAATGATTCCCATGCGATACCTTGAGGGTCTGTAATCCAATATTTATCAGAACGCGAATAACAACATGCTGCTTGTTCTTCTTCTTTAATTGGTTTTTGAGTTGTATCTAAATATTGTTTAATATCTTGTAATTCTTGGTCATTTTCAGCTTGAATTCCTAAATGGTCTAGTCCTATCTGGTCACTACGATTAGAAATTGCAAAATTGACTCTAGGATCATCTAGCATCCATTTAGCATAGTCATCATGTTTCACTGTTGGTTTTGAACCAAACATTGTGCTATAAAAATCAATATTTTGTTCTAGGTCTTCTACCGCCAAATGGATATGTAGTCTTTTCATTGTTTTTCCTAATAAAGTTAGTGTAGAAAAACTAGCAACATGAAGTAGAGTTAGGCCGGTTTTTCATTTTATTTAAACGTTTTAAATCATTTTTAAACGTTTCAGTTAGTTCAATAGCTGTTAATGTGTCTTTAAGAATAGGTATTGTCCAAATAGGTAGCGATGGATTAATCTGGTAAAAAACCCATTGTCCTTTTCGACTATCTAATAGTATCCCGCTTTGACGTAAACAAGCTAAATGTCTAGAAATTTTAGGCTGAGACACAGCTAATGCAGCTGTAAGTTCACAAACACACAACTCGCCTTCTTTTTGTAACAATGAGACACAACGTAAACGCGTTTCATCAGATAAAGATTTAAAAAATTGGTCTAGAAGCATATAAAACTATTAAATATGAATATGCGTATAATCATATATCATATTTGTTATGATTTTCAACTTTTTCATACAATCTGTTTTTGGTACTAGCATAAAATCATTAAAAAAGCATATCAATTATTACCACTTTAAGCATGAGTAATGAAACTAAAATTTAGGTATAATCTAGTCAGATTTACGAAAATAAAAATTAATCTAACTTTCTGCTATTCTGAGTTTATCGAAATGAAACATACTAATTTAATGTTTAATAATACTCTTTAAATAAAAAATAAATATAAACATTCATTCAACGTATATTCTATACCCTCGAGTAATTGAAAATAAACAATGATACAAATCCCTAAAAAAAGAATAATTCCATTTGGTCTATTTTTTCTTATTATCTGTCTTCTTATTTTCTTTTTTCTTACACCAAAAATATATAGAGCACATAATAAATTTTCAAAAATTATTAATGTTGAATATTTACACGATAATAATTTTACACTTTCCTCAATATTTACAACTTTAAATGGTACATTAATCCAAATTCCTGATACTGAACGAGGTGGTTTTGGGGGGGCTCTCACATCTTGGGATTCTAATTTGGTAGTCATGACTCATGAAGGAAAAATTTATTTTATTGGTGAAGGCGAAGATCCAACGCCTATACTTTCAAAAATTGAAGCTCCCGATAATGGGCTTGATGAATATATAAATACGGCGAATAAAACTGAATTCTCAGATTTAAAACATAATTTTGATAAGATAAGATATAACGACATCTCTTCTTTTAAATACAAAAAAAAACGTGGATTATTAGTTTCTTATACCAAATTTAATCCAGAAAAAACTTGTTACACCAATGCTATTTCTCGTATTTATATTCCAAATAAATCTAATAAAATTACCTCACTTACCTTAAAGAAAGATGATTGGGATGTACTTTACCAAACAGCCCCATGCCTTCCTTTTAAGAAAAAATTAAGAGCTATAGAAGGCCATATGTCAGGCGCTAGAATGCTTTTTGATGGTTCTGACACTGTCTTTCTTGCTAGTGGTGACTATCATTGGGATGGATCAAATGGACCTCTCACACTTCCAAATGTTAATGCTAAAACTGGCCTTCCTGTTCCTCAAGATCCAAATGCTGATTATGGAAAAGTAATAGCTATTCATGTTGATACAGGTATTTCTCATCAAATCTCTCGTGGCCATAGGAATATGCAAGGAATAACATCTGATCGTAATGGTGATCTATGGGTTGTAGAGCATGGTGTCCGCGGTGGTGATGAGCTAAATAAGATAGTTGAAGGTAAAGACTACGGTTGGCCTGTGGAAAGCTATGGTACTTTATATACAGGTTCTCCCATACCGACTGTAAGCACTCAGGGACGCCATAATGATTACCAACGCCCTATGATTGCATGGCTTCCATCACTTGGCATATCTGGACTGACAAAAATTGAAAATTTTCTTGATGAATGGGATGGTGATTTTCTTGCTTCAAGCCTTGTGTCACAACAACTTATTCGGATCAGAGTGGCTGATAACCGAGTTATATTTACAGAGTTTATAGATGTAGGCTATAGAGTTAGATATGTCCATCAACATACTGATGGAAGAATTGTTCTTTGGACAGATGATAAAAAAGTTATCTTTTTATCTCTTGGGGAAAACAAGGGTATGCAATACATTAATGAACTATTAAAAAATAATAAATTTAATTCTAGAGCGAAAGATATAATTGAATCGTGTATGGAATGCCATTCCTTTAACAAAGATGAACATAATAATGCACCCTCTTTAGCAAATGTATTTAATTCAGAAATTGGATCTACAAAATTCAAAAAATATTCAAGTGAAATGCGTTCAGATAATAGACGATGGACGAGAGAGTTGTTATCTAGTTTTTTAAAAAACCCTCAAGCTGTTATTCCTGGAACCACGATGCCAAACCCTAACATTCAGGATTCTACACTTCGTGATGAGGTTATTGATATCCTAGACAAAAAAATGATTCTGACAAATAATACGACTACACATTAACTATTTAGAGATAAAGGTGATTGATTAATAAGTGCGCCATTGCTCATTTTTGGATTCAGGGAACGTCCTGACCCATAATGCAAAAAGTAAGCAGCGAATAGAGTCGTCCCGGTTCTCGCCCTGCGTACACCTTAACTACGCACAAGAGCCACTCCGTTAAACTTCCCTCAATGACTTGACGGCTTTTCGGGAAAAAATTTTAGTTTCCCTTGCGTGCTATTTTTACTTGGCTTCAGCTTGTTCCCTGACGCCTACCGTGGACTAAAAATCATCACTCCGCTGTGCTCCGTTTCCCTGATTTTCAGCGAAAGTAATAATTAGCTTCAACGACTTCTGTTCGATTCATATAGTATTGTAAAAGGCTAAAACTTTAGGCACGATTCATAACTACTTCTCACAGTAAAGTATCCTTTAATGATACACTTTTTATTATTATTTTAAACAATCAGGTGCATTAACGTGAAGTTTATACTTTTAACAATTATTTCACTGACTGGTAGTCTCGCTATTTCCTCATGTGTAGAATCGAAACAACAACCCAATGTTTTAGCTTCCTCAAAACTCTCTTTAGCGACTTTTGCTGGTGGTTGTTTTTGGTGTGTAGAATCTGATTTTGAGAAAGTTCCAGGTGTACATAACGTTATTTCTGGATTCAGTGGGGGGAGTATTGCCAATCCTAGTTACAAACAAGTATCAGCTGGCGGCACAGATCATGTAGAGGCCGTGCAAGTTTATTATGATTCTAAAATTATATCTTACGATGATTTGTTACAATTATTCTGGCGACAAATTAATCCTACGGATAAGGAAGGCCAATTTGTCGATCGCGGAAAACATTATCGACCTGTCATTTTTTACCATGATAAAAAACAAAAAACAATTGCCGAGTTATCTAAGCAAAACTTACAAGTTTCAAGCCGTTTTAATAAACCAATCACAACAGAAATCACTCAATTTAAAGTTTTTTATAGTGCTGAAGACTATCATCAGGATTATTATAAAAAAAACCCTATCCGCTATAAATACTATCGTTATAACTCAGGCAGAGATCAATATTTGACAAAAACCTGGGGTGATGATTTACAATTCAACTTATCCAAAAATCAACCATACCTCAAACCATCTGACAAAGTTTTACGTAATAAACTTAGCTCATTGCAATATAATGTTACCCAACATGATGCAACTGAACAAGCATTTAAAAACAGCTATTGGGATGAAAAAAGACAAGGGATTTATGTTGATATTGTTAGTGGCGAACCTTTATTTTCATCTGCAGATAAATATAAATCAGGAACTGGTTGGCCCAGTTTTACAAAACCTTTAACAACAGAACATATTGTTGAAAAAACTGATTATTATCTACTTTACCCTAGAACCGAAATTAGAAGTAAATATGCAAATTCACATTTAGGCCATGTTTTTAAAGACGGGCCAAAACCAAGTGGACTAAGGTATTGTATCAACTCAGCTGCATTGCGTTTTATTCCAGTAAATAAACTGAAGTCAGCAGGGTATGACAAATATCTTGAACAATTTATTACTCAATAAGATCAAAAATACTTTTTCAATTGGTTCGAACAAGAAATAACTATTGATATTATCTTAAATTGTCGGTTTTCTGAGGGGCAGGGATGATTTAAGATAATAATTTAGTTGTCCGTGGTTATTTCTGCTTTATTATTGCAGGCCACGTTAATTGGAATCTAGCACCACCCAGAGATGATTTATCGGCAGAGATACTTCCTTCATGTTGGTACACAATTTTTTGGGTAATAGCGAGTCCTAAACCATATCCACCAGATTGCTTATCTCTACTGATATCTAAGCGGGTAAATGGCTGAAATACATGCTCTAGAAACTCCTTTGGAATACCTAAGCCATCATCTTCAACATACAATGTAATTTGAGACTCATTCATATCTAGACTGATCTTTAACTGACTTTTAGCATATCGGAGGCCGTTCCGGATTAAATTATTAATTGCTCGGCTCATTAAATGACAATCAATACGAATAATAAGTTCTTTATTAACCGCTAAATATATTTTAATGAATGGTTGTTTATATTGTGCCACAATTTCTTGTAGCCATTGTTGAGCATTAACTTCGTCTAAGTGTAAGGTTAAATTTTCGGCACTGAGTTTTGCATACTTTAACATTTCATCTATCAAATCATCTAATTCGCGTACATCTTGCTTCATTGCTTGCAGATATCTGCGCCTTTGAGTCGCATCATCATTTGAATCAATAATTTCCAAACTAAATTTAAACCGTGCTAAAGGTGTTTTTAATTCATGTGAGACAGCATGAGTCAGCTCTTTGTGTGCAATGACTAAATCTTGAATACGTTGTGTCATAAAGTTAAAAGCATCAGCAACAGGAGCTATACTGGAAATTTTTCTTAAATTTACCCGTGTAGTAAAGTCTTCTTCTCCAAAGCCAATCGCTGCTTTACGCAGTTTATGTAAATCGCGAGATAAAGGCCAAAGCCATAAGAATAATGCTCCAGCAACTAGTAAATAGTACATAGCAATAATCATCAACTCAGAATCAAGTGATTTATTTTTATTATGTATAGGCCCTAGAGCAAGTATGTAATTAGTGTGCTGTAATTCCCTGTAGTACATTAAATTATTATTTTCAGTGGCCATTACAATGATTTGTCTTGTTTTTAACGAAGATATCATATGCTCTTGACTAGAGAAGTCACTATATTGATAGAGCGCTAACGGGCAACCTAATTCTTCTTGAAAAGACTTATAGTTTTTAGCCCAAAAATCAGGAATATTTTCCTTTTTTTCTTTTAACCGTAATTCTATATATTGGAAACTGCCTTGTAATAGATTTTTTTCAGTCATAGTATTTTCTTGCAAGGCATAATAAGACATAATTTTATCTAGACCTAAGCCAACCAATAGAATTAAACTAACAATCATTAAATAGCTACGAATAAATAAGAGTTTTGACATAGCTACTCCCAAGCATCGGCAACAAATAAATATCCTTTTCCCCAAACAGTTTTTAATCTTTTAGGCTGCTCTGAATGATCTTGTAATTTTTTTCGTAAATGGGATATACGAACATCTACAGATCTATCCAAACCATCATATTCAATACCTCTAATATGAGTAAAAATTTGATCACGACTAAGAATTTTCCCTGCATTTTCAGCTAACAACCAAAGTAAATAAAATTCCTGCGTTGTTAGTTCGATATTAATTTTTTGCAGGGAAACCTGCTGAGCCTTCTGATTTAAAAATAGAGTGCCAAAATGTAATTCTGTGGTTTTTTTAGTTGTTTCAATAAGCTTTGTATTTTTTCTATCACGTCGTATTAAGGCACGAAGGCGAGCTAAAAGTACAGGTGGTTCAATCGGTTTTGTCACAAAATCATCCGCACCTAATTCCAGTCCCATAACATGATCTATATCGCTATTTTTGGCTGTTAGAATCAAAATAGGTCCATCAAAAGTTTGTCTTATTTGTTGGCAAACTTGTAACCCATCAAGACCAGGTAACATTAGGTCAAGAATAACAATGTCTGTGAGTTGGGGATTAAACTCAGCGACAGCGCGGTCTCCTCTATATTGTATTTTTACTTGAAAACCTTGTTGCTCAATATAATCGCGGATTAATTCAGCTAAGCGCACATCATCTTCAATCAATAAAAGTTTGATTTTTTTATCTGTCATAGCAAACTCCAAACGTGCCTCCTACGTCGTCTTATTTTTTTTTGTGGAAAACGGATGATACGAATCATTGTTTTAACTAATACTTTATTCTCACCCTCATGAGTTAACCAATAAGCAATCTGTTTATCACTGTTAATTGTTTGTGTTATTTGTCCTTTGATAGCACCAGACCAACACTGTAAAATAGTATCGTTCGGAGAAGATAATAAGCAAATATCATCTTCTTTTTCACCCGACCAGAAAATATCAGTTTGCATTTTACATAAAAGCCGTTCTGAGGGTAAAACGCAAATACGAGGTTTGCTCCATATTGTCCATGAATTAGAATCTGTAGTATCAACAGGTTCTGCTAGAGCAGTTTGAATTTGAAGAAATAGAAAAGCACCTCCCCAAAGTAGACTCTGCAATAAATTATAATGTTTGATTAATGATGTATTTTTGTTCATCAGAAGTTATACATGAGTCCAATAAAAAGAGTTGTGATACCCTCTTGATCAACAATAGGGCTGCGTCTAATACTTCGGCTTAGTGCTTCATATTCTGCAACGCCTGTTATACCCCAGTTATCATTAATATGGTAAGAAATTGATAATCGCGCAAAGCTATTAAATCCACTAGAAGCTTTGTAAGCAGGACGAAACAAATCAGCTTCTGAATCACGAATTCCATAGTAATAATCCAGAAGATGACTACTTTTCCAATTTATACCTATGGAAGGTATGATTTTCAAGTTTTGGTATTTCCATGGATAAGCATAAGAGGCCCATACTTCAACTCCATTATGAGTATTAGATATATCTGTTAACACTTGTAATTGAAAATCCCCCCAATCATCAGCAATAATTAATTCTAGTCCACCATCTACAGCTAGGCTTCTTTTTGGTACTTCAATTGAGTTAAGTTCTTCTAAATCAAAAGATCCTATGTCACTTAAAGAGGAAGAGGGGGGGGAAGTCTCAGCTATTCCATGAGCAAACTGAATCCCTAATTGTGAATTATTGAGCCATTCAAACGCTTCTCGCTCATTGTTGATATGAGCAATAAGACTGATAGAAAGTTTTTCTGTTTCATGAATAGCAAGTCCCAAATCGCCATTGTCAAAAAAAAAATAATCACCAAACCATGCAATATTAAGTACCACATACATTGGAATATCATCTGAATTAATTAAAGGGTTAGTACGGACTCCATAACCAGCAGCCAATCCCAGCTCCCATGGCCTTTCAACATAATCTTCTATTGCTTGTTGGATTGCTTCATCATCATTATCAGATAAATTGGGTGTGGCGAATAGTATTGTGCAGTAACTAAAACTAAACAGAAAAATGATTATCAGTTTTCGAGCCATTCTATATTTATTATTTGTCTAGAAACAAACATATTAAGGCAGATAAATGCATTAAAAACATCAATACTTTGTAGGGAAATTGTTAAAAAATGTAATCACAACAATAATAGATCATAATTATTTTACCTAAATAATTAATAAAATACTATTAAATACAAATACTTATTTTAATATAAATTAAACTTTATTATATTATTCATAAAGTTTTTTTAACAAAATAGTACAGACTACTATACATTCTATTGCTATAGTTGAGTTAGCTTATTCATCTTATCCCATTGGATATTTGGGTCTAATAATAGAATTATTACAATACTTTTGAGTGATGATTATTTATAAAAAATACTTTATTTATTGCTTACTTTTATTACCTACTACAGTTTTTTCTACTAGTTGTGATCCTACATCTATCGCAGACTATTTATTGGATAAAAGTAATATCATTGTCAGTTTTAAAGTAATGGATATTCAAATGTCCAATGATTTAACCACGCATGTTTTTTCTGAAAACTATATTTAAAGGACATTTTCCATGAAAAAAAATACACTATTACTGTTAGGTTGTTTTAGCGTTACAACTCAGGCAAACTCTATATCATTAGTCCCCATACTTAATGATACAGAATCAATTAATCCCAATATTACATATAACATTAAAAACTTAAGTGATCGCAGAAGTAATACTTTTATGACTACCGAACCCATCAAATTACACTTTAGTGTTAAAGTGAAAAAAAATGATATAGGGGAGGAGGGGAGTCTATACCTAGTCGCACACTATAGAAATAAGTGGTATCAAAAAACGATAGAGCAGGGTTGGCAGTTGTGGGATAAAAAAGAAAATTCATTGTTACCGTTTAAAAATAAACGTTTAAGAAAAGAAGAGAAAATTATCGTTTTAAATGATGAAATATTATCTTCAGGTGAGTTCTTGGTTTATGGTGCATACAAAACGAACAAAGAAGAACATCTTTATTATAATAAAATTCCTGCCTCACTTCTTATTTTTGATAAGAATAAAGCTGCGTTACATCAGGTTGAAAGTAGTTCACTTCTTGCTAGTTATTTCGCGCATGGGCGTAAAAACAATCTTGGGAAGATGTTTACTGCTATTGAAGCTGATTTTTCTCCAACAAATACATCTTCAGCCGGGGAAAATTCAGTTTCACAAACTAATATTCAGGAGGCTGGAGTTGATGAGGCTGATCTAATCAAAACTGATGGAGAATATTTATATGCACTAGAAAAGTGTAAAAATAACATTAATAAACAATGTATTACTTCTTATTCTATACAAGCCTCTCCAGCCAATAATACCCAACTACAGCAATTTAATATAGGTAATAATAAATCTGGGTTAGGTAATATATATTTATCTCCAATTAATAATAAAAAACATTTAATTCATCTTGGTAACTCATCGAATATTGATCAAGCTTATAACTGGTGTTTTTCTAATTATTGGCTAGATAATCAGACAGATATTAAAATAGTGGACGTGAGTCAACCCAAAAATATGAGTGTTAATATGCATATAACGATGGATAGCCATACTATATCTAGTCGTTTAATTAATGGAACACTTTATTTAATCACTCGAAAAGATTCTTTTTTTACTCACCCTGAAGATATTGCTAAGCCTCAAGATAACCCAGAAGGAGATACTTTAATCTTTAACCCAACAATACCAAAAGATCAAACTATAAAGGATTTATTACCGACCATTTCATTTAATGATGGAGCAGATGCTGCACCAGTTGTACAAGCAACAGATTGTTATATTCCTAATAAACACAGTAATAAACAAATAGATAATACAATAATAACAATAACAGCCATTCCTTTAGATAATCCAAAAGCACATTATTCGAGTTGTATAGCAGGGACTGTGGATACTTTTTATATGTCCACTAGCGCTTTATATTTAGCAACAAGTCGTCACGATTATGTTGTTACAGGAAATGATATTAAATTTGTACCAGAACTATCTGAAATGAAAACAGAAATACATAAGTTTGCACTCGCTGAAGGAGCATTAGATTATCGTGGTTCTGGTTCGGTAGAAGGTCATTTAGGCTGGTCGGTTGATAAACGTCCATTTCGGATGGGTGAATACAATGGTATATTAAAAATTGCAACTTCAAAAGGAAACTCTTGGGGGGAATCAACTTCGACAACACGGGTAAGTGTATTACGTGAGGCAACTAATGATAAAAAGCTAGAAGAAATTGGGTTTCTTGATAACTTAGGTAAGCCGGATGAACAATTATTTGCAGCTCGGTTTATTAAAGATAAAGGATATTTGGTTACCTTTAAGCAAACTGACCCACTATATGTGTTAGATTTTTCTCAACCAGAACAACCTTCAATTCTAGGAGCATTAGAAATTAACGGTTATTCTGATTATTTACATCCCATCGGAGATAATTACCTGTTAGGTATTGGTAAAGATGCAATACCCAGTGCAGCTAACCCTGAGCAAGGAGCTTTCTATCAAGGTGTAAAATTATCATTATTCGATGTTTCCAGTGCTAAAAACTTAAAGGAAATAAGCAGTGTAATCATAGGAAAGAGAGGAACACAGTCAGGCGTATTATTTGACCACCATGCTTTAGCTTGGTTACCATCTAACAATAACGAGTCAGCAACATTGGCAATTCCCATACAATTAAATGAATCAAAGCTAAATAATCAATTGACTGATTACAACGATCCTAGTGCATACTATGGGTGGACTCATACAGGCTTATATACATTTAATATTTTAACAGGCGAAACCCCAAATATTAAATTACAAGGTAAATTAATTTCTGATATACCACCAAAAGAATGCTCTGAATCTGGAAACTATTGTTCATTCACAGGGCAATATACTCATAATGATAGAGCTGTCATTCAAAATAATACAATTCATTATATTCATAATAATACAGTATTATCCTCAGAAATTTCAGATTTAAAGTAAATATAAATATTGATTTTAAATAGTTATTCACCCAGGGCAGGAAAATTTAAGTTGCTCTGGGGTTAACTTTCTAAGACAAAATCATACTAAAACAGTTGATATTTTCCATTCACTTCGTGAAAAATAGTGACCGTTTTTTTTCTGCACTAAATTCTAATCAACTTAAGCAGAGGTTCCTTAAAGAAATAGGAGTAGCATTTATTAATAAATGCAATTTAACATAATATACATTATGCGAAGTACTGTAGCTTATATTATATGTAATAATACCTTTAAGTGGCTAATTTGAGAGTCAAGCCTGTTTATAAATATGAACTATACTTTTTACGATATTAAATTATGAGCTCGTTAAAAAACAAGGATATGAAGAAAAATTTTTCCCAACAATGGTTAGAAATCCTTTGTCTTATCATTCCGGAAACCAATTCAGCAATGTTTTTGATGCCAAGTAGTGATAATAAAAAAATCATCTCTTTGGCTAAATTGCCCTCAGACCTTAATCAATATGCTGATTTTATGCCCGTTGTTAAATATGCTTTAAAAAAACAAAAACTAGTGTGTATTCCAAATATACCCAGTAAAAATAAAAAGTATTATGATTTTCATGCTTTACCAATCTATGCTGATACTGAGCTATTAGGTGTTATTGTCCTTAAAGTTGAGCATCTTCATTCTGAAGCTCGTACTAAAATTTCTAAATCGTTACAGGATGGTTCTCATTGGTTAAAGTTAGCTCATTCAAATCAATATCATGAGGATGGTTTTTATAACAACATTGTTGGATTACTTGCTGCAAGTTTTGAGCAAGAAAATTACCAAGAAGTTCTCATTCAATTGGTCACAGAATTAACCAAAAAATTTGATTGTGATCGAGTTTCATTTTCTGAATTTAAAGATGATCACAGTCATGTTGTTGCGCTTTCTAACAGTGCTGAGTTTAATCCAAATGCTAACCTTATACAAAAATATGCAGATGCTATGGATGAAGCTGTTGAGCAAGATAGCAATATAATTTTTCCTAATCCTGACTCTGTACTTATTTTACAATCTCATCAAGTTTTATTTGATGGCTTGACAACGGCATCTTTATGTACTATTCCTTTAATTCATAAGCAACAAGTATTTGGCGCTATTACATTAACACGTAGCATAGATAAACCCTTTAATAATGAAACCATCAATATGTGTCAACAAACGTTGGCTTTAATTACCCCCTTCCTTTCTTTAAAAAAAGAGGATGAGCAGAGTTTATTTCATAAAGTAAGCCAATCTTTCCACAAAAATATGGGTGAGGTATTTGGACTTAAGCATCTTAAACTAAAGTTTGCTGCTCTGGGAGTTATATCCATTTTATTTATAGCGACACTCATACAAACAGAGTTTCTCATTAAGTCAAATGCTGTTTTAGAAGGCAGAGTTCAACGTGTTATTGCTGCTCCTATAGAGGGTTATCTTATTTCATCTTATGTACAAGCTGGTGATACCGTTTCTAAAGGTGATGTTATGGCTACGCTTGAAGATGCTGAATTAAAATTAGAACTCACTAAATTAAATGGTCAAATTCAACAAGCAAGACGAGAATACCGAGAAGCTCTTTCTTCACAAGATTTAGTTAAAGTAAGAGTTGTGAGTTCTCAAATCAACCAAATTGCTGCTGAAAGAGATCTTACTATTGAACAGTTAGAGAAAATTCGACTTCTTGCCCCCTTTGATGGTGTCGTTATTGAAGGTGATTTAAATAAAATATTGGGTTCGCCGGTAGAACGAGGTGAAATGCTCTTTAAAATAGCTCCTTTAGCGGATTATAGGGTTATTTTAAAAGTTGATGAACGCTCAATATCCTATATCAAACAAGGCCAACAAGGACGACTTTCACTAGCCAGTGTACCCAATAAAAGACTTCCATTAACGATAGAAAAAATAACAGCTGTGGCAAGTTCAGAAGAAGGAACAACTATCTTTCGTGTTGAAGCAGCTTTACATGATGCTCCAAAAATATTACGCCCAGGTATGGAGGGTGTAGGAAAAATAAATGCAGGTCAAGCTAATCTATTATGGGTTTGGACTCATGACATGATTGATTGGATAAAACTCTGGTACTGGTCTTGGTGATTTAAAATGGAAGTGGTTTATGAGTAATGATTTATTTAGCTCTCATTGGTATAAGGTAGCTAAGTTAAAACCTATTTTACATGGTTATATCAATATTCATAGACATAATTATCGGGGATTATTATGGTATTTATTAGAAAATACGATCAATGGACGGAGTCATCGTTTTAATCCAGCTGCATACCAGTTTATAGGGCTTTTAGATGGTCAACGTACTGTAGACGACATTTTTACTCAACTTCAAGAACAAGTGAATCATGCGCCTAATCAAGAAGAAATACTGCAGTTACTTGGACAATTACATACAACTGACTTAATTAAGTCCAATCAAACACTCAGTAATACAGAAGAACTTTTTGAGCGACAAGCTCAACAAAAACGTGCTCAGCTTCAACAGCGATTTATCAATCCTCTGGCACAAAAGATTCCACTCTGGAATCCAGAAAATTTTCTTAACAAACACTATAACAAAGTTAACTGGATATTTAATAAATGGGCTGCAATAACCTGGCTACTTTTAATTTTTTTTACAGTGATTCAGTCTGCTTTAAATTGGCCACAAATTAGTCAACACTTTAGCATTAATGCTTTGTCACCTTATAACCTTCTCTTTATATTTTTACTGTATCCCCCAATCAAGTTTTTACATGAACTGGGACATGCTTTTACAGCCAAACTAGAAGGAGGTGAAGTACATGAAATGGGAATTAATTTTTTAATGTTTATGCCTGTCCCATATATTGATGTTTCTACTGCCACACACTTTAGAAGTAAGTATAAACGTATGTTTGTCAGCGTTGCTGGTATATTAGTTGAGTCTTTTTTGGCTGCATTAGGGATGCTACTTTTTCTTGCTGCAGAACCAGGGTTTATTCAAAATGTAGGCTTTAATATTTTTATTATTGGAGGTATTTCTTCACTCTTTTTTAATGGTAATCCACTATTAAAATTTGATGGTTATTATATCCTTGCAGACTTTTTAAGTATCCCCAACCTTTATAAACGATCATTCCAATATTGGAGTTATTTTTTTCAACGTTATCTATTTGGGTTAAAGCATACAAGTTCTCCAGCTAGTGCTCCGGGTGAAGCACCCTGGTTTATTATTTATAGCTTATCATCCCTACTCTATCGACTTTATATTTTATGGTTTATTTGTATCTATGTAACAGATAAATTCTTTTTCTTAGGAGCCCTGTTAGCTTTATGGTTAATTAGTGTACAAATTATATATCCTTTATATAAAGCATTTCGTTTTGTTATTAGTAGTTCAAACTTAGCTAACAAACGTAATCAAGGTATTATGACCAGTCTTACTCTACTTCTTGTGTTTATCTCTGCTTTTAGTTTTATCCCCCTCCCCTCATATACTATGGCAGAAGGAGTGGTCTGGCTTCCAGATGAAGCACAATTAAAAGCAGAACAGGATGGTTTTGCTGGTTCGCCACAAGTCTCAAATAATCAAAAGGTTCAATCGGGAACATCTATTGTTTATCTGAGTGATCCTTTTCTAGAGTCAAAAGTTAAAATTGCCAAAGCAAAAGTTCGAGAATTAAAAAGTCACTATAGAGCTAAACGCGGAGCCCATAATGTTATTGAAACTGAAAAAGCCAAAGAAGCTCTTCGTGTGGCTAAGTCAGAGCTAAGCTATAACCTTAGTAAAATTAACTCCATGTCAGTCATCGCCAACAAAACAGGAAAAGTACTTTTAATTCAAGAGGATGATTTACAGGGGCGATTTGTTCGTCATGGGGACTTGTTAGGATATATTATTAATGATGATCAACCACCCACAATCCGTATGGCAATACGCCAAGATAATATGGGGCAGTTAAGACAGAATATTGTAGATATTAATTTACGATTAGCGATAAATTCTAGTAAAGAATATCCTGCTAAAATTATCAGACAAACTCCAGAAGCAACCAACCGACTACCTAGTGCAGCATTATCGACTCAAGGAGGCGGAAAAATAGTAACAATTCCAGGCAGTAAAGACAATTTAATAACCCAAGAAAAAATATTTCTTGTTGATTTACTTTTTGATCCTCAGGAGCAAGAAATTCCTTTAGGGACTAGAGCTTATGTCCGTATTAATCATGGAGGTGAAGCGTTGGCAACACAATGGTATCGTCGCATTCGCCAAGTATTTTTGAGGCATATCAATGTCTAATGCACAATTACTAAAACCTGGACTTCGTTTAGGTAGTTATCCGCAAAAACAAGAGTCTCAATTAAATAATTTAGAACAAAGTTTTTTACGTGTTTTTAATAGTCTACGTTATAAATTAGACCCTAAAATCCATAGCCAAAATTATATTACTAAACAAATCAATCGACACGAAAAAGTCTTAAAGAAGTGTTCTGAAATAGAATTAACAAAAATTATTAAAAAATTACGTTACCAATTACGTAAGCAAGGATTAGTACAACCTGTCATTGTAAAGGCTTTTGCAGTTATCCGTGAAGTAGCAGATAGATCGTTAGGTCAACGTCATTATGATGAACAATTATTCGGGGGCTGGCTAATGATAAATGGCTCATTAGCAGAAATGGAAACAGGTGAAGGTAAAACGTTGGCAACTACCCTCCCCTCCTGTACAGCTGCATTAGCAGGTATCCCAGTACATGTTATTACGGCAAATGATTATTTAGCAAGTCGTGATGTAGATTTTATGTCTCCCCTGTACCATAGGCTTGGGCTTACAAGTAGCTCTGTTATTGATGGAATGGAAACAGAACAAAGGCAGTCCGCTTATCAAACTGACATTGTCCATACAACAAACAAACAAATTGCTTTTGATTATTTGCGAGATCGCATCATTATGGGAGACAACACAGGGACATTACGTTCTCAATTCCAAGAAATACAGCGACAAAATGAGAAAAAGGATCCCTTATTTTTAAGAGGATTATGTTTTGCATTGATCGATGAAGCTGATAGTGTATTAATTGATGAAGCAAAAACGCCTTTAATCATTACTAAAACCATTCCTAGTGAAGAATTACCAGAAACCTATAATGATGCTCTATTCTTAGCATCAGCTCTTTTTGTTAATAAAGACTTTACAGTTAATAGTCAAAGTAAGCATATTGAATTAACCTCAGAAGGTGAAGAAACATTAATCAAATTAATCAATAATTTACCTAAACTCTGGGGTAACAAACGTAAACGAGAAATGTTGGTTAAACAAGCGTTAACAGCTGAATATTTCTATAAAAGAAATAAGCACTACGTTATAAGCGAAGAGAAAATTCAAATTGTTGATGAATACACGGGGCGAATTATGTCTGACAGAAGTTGGGAACATGGATTACAGCAAATGGTAGAAGCAAAAGAAGGCTGTTTATTGAGTAAACCAAGAGAACCAATGGCACGCATCAGTTATCAACGATTTTTTAGTCGATATCTTCGCTTAGGTGGAACTTCAGGTACGCTAAGTGAAGTTTCTGATGAATTATTGCACGTATATGGTTTACAAGTTATTAAAGTTGCAACACACAAAACATGTAAACGTACTATGCAAATGGAACAAATCTATCTTAACGAAACGATTAAAAAACAAATTTTTCTCGATAGAATAAAAAAAATTGGTCAGCAACATCGACCTATTTTAATTGGAACTTGTTCAGTAGAAGAATCTGAACAAGTCAGTTACTGGTTAGAAGCAGTCAATATTCCTCATCGAGTGTTAAATGCAAATCAAAATCAACAAGAAGCAGAAATTATTGCACAAGCTGGACAGCTTAACGCTATTACAGTAGCAACAAATATGGCGGGTCGTGGTACGGATATTACATTACCTTCTTCTGTTGTAAAACTAGGAGGGCTTCACGTTATAGCTTTGAATCGAAATGAATCTCAACGTATAGATCGTCAATTATATGGTCGATGTGCACGGCAAGGTGACCTGGGGAGTGCTGAAGCCATTTTATCTTTGCAAGACCCTATTCTAGAACATTTCTACTCTTCTGCTATGCTTAAGTTAATGGCTAAATTATGTCTTGATAATAAACCAATCCCTAACTTCATTGGAAAATTTATTTTACGGTTTCCACAACTAAAAAATGAAAAAAAACAAAGTCAAATTAGGCAATTATTGTTAAAACAAGATCGCCATTTACGTCGAATTTTGGCTTTTTCAGGTAAGTTTGAATAGGCCGTCATCAATATAATTGAATTAATGATTAATACAGTAAAAGATAAACTGTTGAAAAAGGTCTTTAAGCATAAGAAAAGTAACAGACTGTTTTTTATGACTATTTTGTCTTTTCCTTCTCTGATTCAAGCGGCTGAACTTGCAGAACTGGATTGTATAGTAAAACCAGAGATGTATGTGGAGCTAAGCAGCCCAGTTAATGGCATTTTGGAAAAATTAATTGTAGAAAAAGGGAGTCGTATAAAAAAAGGACAAGCACTTGCTCAAATTGAAGCTTCGGTTGAAATTGCTAAAGTTAAATTAGCTACACTAGAAGCGGAGTCCTACAATGAAATCAAAAATAGAGAAATTCAATTACAATTTGCCAAACGAAATGAACAAAGAGTTGCTGGTTTACATAAAAAAAATTCTGTTTCCCAAATTGAAAAAGATAAAGCAGAAACGGAAGTTGCATTAGCTAAAGTAGAGCTAAGAAAAGCGACTGAAAAGAGAGTAACAGCAAAACTTAATCTTGAACTGGCGCAAACTCGATTAGAACTAAAAACCATAAAAAGTCCTATTGATGGCATTGTCGTTGAGCAATATGTCATGGTTGGCGAATCAGTCCTAGATAGAGCAGTTATGAAACTAGCTCAAATTAACCCATTACGCGTAGAACTCATTGCACCTACAGAATATTTTGGTTTAATTAAAGAAGGAATGGAAGTAGAAATAAGTCCTGAACGTCCAGCGAATAAAAAAATTAAAGCAAAAGTAACAATAGTTGACCAATTGATTGATCCAGCAAGTGGAAGTTTTACTGTTAGAATGGCTTTACCTAATCCAGGTGAACAATTAATTGGCGGGGTAAATTGTATAGCTCAGTTCAATTTTAAAATACCCTCCTCTACCGATACACCTAATATCCTTAGGGGTTATTAAGGAATCTCTGATTAAGTCAATTAAAATTTAGCGCAAAAAAAACTGTTACTATTTTCTACGAAGTGAAAGGATTATTTTAAAATATATCCCTCACCATAGACACTGTCAATACAGCCTTCAGGTAGTTTTTTACGCAAATGGCTAACTTGGTTTTTAATAGAATCTATAGAAATATCTCGATTAAATGAGTCTTCCCATAATGCCATGGTTATTTTTTCATAATTAATAACACTACTTTTGTGGGTAATAAAAAGCTTTAATAATCGGAATTCTTTTTCAGTAAGATCAACTTGATGATCATGATAGCTTAATGTTTCCTGCTCTTTGTCCCAGATGTAGTTGTCACGCAAGCTTAAAAACTGAGAAGGATTGCATTTTAGTTCTTCAGCAAGTACATGCAAAGTTTCTTTAAAAACTTTGGGTGGAACTGGTTTAGTGAGATATTTAGTGAGTTTTAGTTCTGTAGCCTTAAGCAGTTTGTCTTTTTCTGTGTATGCTGTGAGCATAATTATTTTAATAGCTTGGTCGTGTTGGCGTATTTCTTTGGCAACACTAAGTCCATCAATATTCGGTAAATTAATATCAAGTATTAATACGTCTGGTCGATATTTTTTATATTGTTCCAGAGCTTCTAGACCGTTAGATGCTAAGTATATCTTGGCAAAAAAATTGTCTAAATACTCAGCTATATTAGCTTGTATTTCTGGATCATCTTCAACATAAAGGATGGATTTTTTTTTAAGTATGGAGAGCATCTGAGTTCCTCATAGTGAGTGTAAATTTAGCACCTATAGGAGTATTGCAGGCAAGAATATCTCCCTTCATTTTATGTTCGGCAATAATTTTGGCAATATAAAGTCCTAATCCGGTTCCACCCGATTGTTTTTTTGTGGTGAAATAAGGATCAAATATTGTTTTTATATTTTCAGGAATAATACCTCCTGCATTATCCTCTATGTTAATGTAAACGCTTTCTTTAGATATTTTAGTTTCTAAAAATATTTTTTTATGTTCAATTTTTCGGTTATTCAGTACTTCAATAGCATTACTCACAACAATAATAATAACCTGCATAAACTCGCTTCTGTGACCAAGCATGGATGGTTCATCGATAAACTCGTGATGAAGCTCAATATTATTCAAATTGTTTTTCAAAAGAGCTAAAACATCATTAATCGCATAATCCAGTTTAAAGTGTGTTCGTTCTTCTTCTTCTTTAAACAACCCTCTAAAGTCTTCTATTGTTTGAGACATGTGCGTTGTTAAAGAAGCGATCTCTTCGATTTTATTTTCAAGATAGTTTTCATCTTTTTTTTTTGTCTCCAAAGCATTATCCATATTCAATAAAATCGCATTAATATGCATCAGCGGCTGTCGCCATTGATGAGCGATAGAATCAAGCATTTCTCCCATACTTGCCATTCTACATTGTTGTAACAGCATTTTCTCTTGTTGTTCTCGTTGCAGTGTTTCTTGGATTACGTTATCTTTCAGCTTATTATTTAATAGTTTAAATTCCAAAGCATCTTTTTCGATTTTTTCTAAAAAGAAATAGGAGAATAATATAAAAATAAGAAAAGAAGCAAAAAAGGTAAATTGGGCATATTTAGAAAATCCTAAATCAAAATTCATATTGATTAAAACTATGCTAATTAGTATAAAAAGTATGTACACGATGCCATATTTTTTACCCACTAATATAAAACCGGCAAAACCAGAAATAAAGAACCAAATCAACCTGAATTCGTCATATAAACCAACAAATAAAAGAGTGTAAAAAAGAGTTAAAGAACTTATCCCTAAAATGTTTATCACAAAAAGACAATAACTTTTCTTTTGTCTTAAAAGGTAAATAGAGAATAAACTGGCAACATTAAAAAACAATGTCATATTTTCAGCGTCAGGATCTGGAATAAAGTCTAAAATACAGGCAAAATAAAATAGTGATGTAAAAAATGAGGTAACAAATAATAAAGAATTTAAAAATGCAAAACGAAATTTTAGTAAATTATCTGTTTCGGAGAATTGATGTCCACTTGTTAGAAAATTGTTTAAAAATTTCATGTTATTATTTTAACTATAATCGTTATGTTTTCTTGGAAAGATTATAAGCCGCTTTTTTCATTTCTTTCATTTCTTTTGTTTTTTGATGAGGGGTTTTATAATCATTAGCAGAATGTAATCTTTTATAATTATAAAAGCTAATGTAGCTTGTCACAGCACTTACTACAGAAGAATGATTAATAAAACTCACACTATCGAGTCGTTCTGTTTTTAAATCTCTAAAAAAACTCTCAGTGATAGCATTATCCGAGTAGTTAGTTCTACTGCTCATATTCTGAGTGATATGTCTGTCATTAAGATAATCAACAAACAATTTAGCTGAATATTGAGCGCCTTGATCTGAATGAAGCGTTAATTGCTGTGTATCTGGCTTGTGTTTATTAATAGCATGTTCTAATGCTAACTTTGCAAGCTCTGTATTGGGTTCTTCTGATAATGCCCAACCCATAATTTCTCTTGACCCAAGATCAAGCACACAAGCTAAATAGCTCCAGCCTATATAGGTTTTAATATAAGTATTGTCACCTACCCAATGAGTATGAATAGAACTTGGATTAAATTGTTGTTTTAGTAAACATTCAACTTTCTTATGAGCTCCTCCAAGTGGATCGTTGTGTCGCTTTTTTGGTTTTATTGCAATGACATTCGGTTTTTTCATTAATAAGGTTATTTTAGGTTTTAGTATATTTATTTTGGTCATTTATTACCCTGCTTTTGGCTGATTCACGAGCAACCACTTCTAATTCTTTTCATTACTACTTATCCTTGTCAGTAGTAGAGGTTAATTATAGGAAGTTACACAAAATTATTTATATGATTTTTATATAATGCTAAACGTTTAATGATCCAGATTATTAACTAAACGAAAACCAATACCTTGTACTGTCTGTAATATTTTCTTATCCAGATTATCACTAATTTTACGTCGCAAATTACCAATGTATACATGGACAATGTTAGGGTCACCATCAAAGCTAATCCCCCAGACATGATTTATTAATGTTTGCTTATGCACAACATTCCCTTTTGCCAACATGAGCATTTCAAAAATTTTGTTTTCTTGACCGGTAAGAAAAACTTCTTGATTGTCGAAAAAACATTTTTTATTTTCCCGGTTATAAAAGAATGAACCAAAAGTCATATCCCCTCTCTTCACTTTATAATGGGTTCGGAGCAATACTTTTAATCTAGCTATCAACACCTGTACCGAAAAAGGAATACGTAAAAAATCATTAGCTCCTGACTCTAATGAATCAATCTCATCATCATAAGTAGACTTATTAGTAAGCATTATTATTGGCGTATTATCATCGTTATCGCGAATACTTTCACATACATCATAGCCATTCATTTTTTCTAATAAAATATCTAGAATAATTGCGCCATAATCACCTTCTTTCACATAAGATAAGGCTTCTTCACCCTCTGTGGCAATATCTACATCAAAATCTTCAGCAATCAGATTAGCTTTAATTTTTTCCGTAACATTAGAATCACTTTGAGCTATTAGTATCCGCATTTCTGTCTCCAAAATTTAAAGCCTGTTAAGCTCAAATAATAGTTTTTTGGTTTAGTCTTTGTGTTTTTCAAGATAGTTGTCGCCTAAAGTTATGCTCTCATTAAACAAGTTTGGTTGCCTTTGCATCTAAAATTTAGAAAAGAAAAGCAATCTATTTTCCTTGTATGCAAAACAAGAAATTATTTAATAGAATTCTACGGTGGATTTTTGACAGGCCTTTACTTCTTTTTAATTAATTATTTTTAACCGTCAAATAGAATTCTACTTAAAGAGTGTAACGAATCGTGAATAATAGAGAGTTTGTGAAAAATTACCTATTTGAAGATGACCGTATTTCAAGCGGTCGGCCAACTCGATTTGAGTACTGAAGCCTATACACCTACAACAGTAATATCAATCGTACTCATAAAAAGAGGATATTATAATTTTAGGGATAAAAATAAATTCAAAAAGTTAACCAGACGAACGAGTTATTTTTTCTTTATTTGTCTACTGTAAAGGCTTCAGTGGAAAAGAAATTAGGTGTTGAAAGAGCGGAAATTGAGTACTGTAAATCAAGTTCAATCGCTGAAAATCATAGAAACGGAGCGACAGCGAAGTGGTGATTTTTAGTCCGCGGTAGGTGACAGGGAAAGGGAACAAGCTGAAGCCAAGTTAAAATAGCACGCGAGGGAAGCTAAA
>JAGLDH010000049.1 GCA_023145835.1 Methylococcales bacterium | reverse complement strand
CGTTTCCGGCAGCATCTTTAGCAGAGCCAGCAACATCACCTACAGCAGACCCTACGTTTCCTATTGCATTACCTGCTGAGTCTACGGCATTTCCGGCAGCATCTTTAGCAGAACCAGCAATATCACCCACTGCATTTCCAGCTGAGTCAAGCGCATTTCCTGCAACATCTCCGACACCATCAGTTACATTAGTAAGTGATGGTGTTGGTGCATCTGAGCTGCATCGTGAAATAATAAATAATAGAATGATGAATATCGCAATAAAAATTAAAAATTTCTTTAACATAACTAATCCTCTTTTCTTTATAGTTTTTTTAAAATAAAACAGACTTTAGTCTTCAAGACTTCTAAGAAGTGATTTAGCTTCTACCATCCATGTTTCAACTTATTTTTCTGAAGGAGCTTGCTTAAGGAACCTCTGATCAAGTTCAGTTATTTTTAGCTTGCTAAAACTGCCGATATTTTCTACGAAGATCGACACAATAGAATAACTATTACGTCTCACTTCGTAGAAAATAGCGACCGTTTTTTCTGCGCTAAATTCTAATCAACTTAATCAGAGGTTCCTTAAGTTTAATAGCTATTTCATCCTTTATATCTCGCAGTTCATTCACTCGTGTAGTCATTTTTAACCTCAATTGAACTATATAAAGTTATCATAATCAACTTCTTGAGCTTATATGTCAAGGGGGAGCCGCAGCACCTTTTTAACTTCACTCAAAACAAGCGAAATATTCATGGCACGTTCATATTTAATCATCCAATATATGTCCGCAATATTTACAATATTCAGCATTATAATCATGTCCCGTTTTTCCACAGCCAGGACATGCATCATTGTTTATTCCGTCAGGTTTAAAGGTTTTAACTAATTCAGCGCTATAAATACCTGTTGGAACCGCTATAATTCCATATCCCATTATCATAATAAATGCTGCAATCATTTGTCCTAATGGGGTTTGTGGTGCAATATCTCCATACCCAACAGTTGTTAATGTTACAATAGTCCAATATACTGATTTAGGTATGCTCGTAAATCCAGCATCTTTTCCTTCAACAACATACATTAAAGATCCAAAAATAACGACCAGAGCAAGAATTGCATGAAGAAAGACTAAAATTTTACGCCAACTTCTATTTAAAGCAGTCATTAAAACCTGTGCTTCATCCATATATTCAGCTAATTTTAAAATACGGAAAACCCTTAATAAACGTAACATACGTATAATTAACATATATTTTATACTGGGGAAAAGAAAGCTAAGATAAGTCGGAATAATCGATAAAAAATCAACAATTCCAAAAAAACTTCGAGCATAAAGCAAAGGACGGCGAACAGAAATTAATCGTAACGCATATTCCAAAGAGAATAGAACTGTAAAAAACCATTCAATTCTAAATAGTATCTCTTGATATTTTATTTGGATTTGATTAACACTCCCCAAAATAACAGCAATAACACTAATAATAATACTAATGATTAATACCACATCAAATGCCTTACCAAGTCGAGTCTCTGAACCATATATGATAGTATTAAGTGATTCTCTCCAGGGTGAAAGCGCTTTTCCATCGTTATAATTTCTTTTTCTCATTTTTTAATTTTTATTTCAATAAGTTGCGTTAAAATAATAAAATCGAACATTAACCTTATTTAAAAGGCACGACCCTTACCAGTCAACCAAATACATCGTAAACACTTTTCTCTATTATTCCCAATAGTAATTAATACTATTGCACTATAATTAAGCTCAATATAAATGGTTTTTTCAAATACAAATCATGAAAAATAAAGAATATAACTATAAACGTGGACACACTTACCCTTCAGGAGCCAAAAAAAGCTCAGAAGGTGTTAATTTCTCAATTTTTAGTCGACATGCAACGAGTGTTGAACTGCTTCTATTTACAAAGTCAGACAGCAAAACTCCTTTTCAAATAATCCATTTAGATAAAATTCCACACAAAACATTTTTTTCTTGGCATGTTTTTGTAATTGATCTGCCTGCAGGAACTTGGTACACATGGCGCATTGATGGGCCAAATGAACCCAAAGAAGCCGGTCTTCTTTTTGATAAAGAAAAACAACTTATTGATCCTTGGGCTCGTGTTGTCAGCGATATAAATTGGGATAGACAAGCTGCTTGTTTATCTGGCGACAATAACTTAACTGCTATGCGCTGTATGGTAGATGATGAAGAGAATTATGACTGGCAAGGTGATAAACCTCTACGAATCAGCAGTGAAAAATCAATTGTCTATGAAATGCATGTCGGAGGCTTTACACGTCATTCTTCTGCTCAAGTTAAACAACCGGGTACATTTTCAGGAATCATTGAAAAAATACCCTATTTAAAAAATCTAGGTATTACTCATGTTGAATTATTACCTATTATGGCATTTGATGAACAGGATGTACCCCGTGGGACTGCTGATCTTGGTCTAAGTAATTACTGGGGATATAGTACTCACAGTTTTTTTAGTCCTCATCCAGGGTTTTGTATCACGCCAGAGAAAGGTACGCATATTCAAGAGTTCAGAGATCTGGTTAAAGCACTTCATGCAGCTGGTATAGGTATTATTATGGATGTCGTTTTCAACCACACTTCCGAAGCTGGAATAGATGGGCCGACTATTAACTTTCGTGGAATTGGAGAAAATATTTTTTATCACCATGAGAAACATGATCATAGTATTCTTCATGACTATACCGGTTGTGGTAATACAGTAAACGCAAATCATCCTTTAGTTTCTGCATTTATCACCAGTTGCCTTGAATATTGGGTGAGAGAAATGCATGTGGATGGCTTTCGGTTTGATTTAGCGAGTGCTTTAGCACGAGGAGAAGGAGGCGTTGTACTTGAAGACCCTCCTGTGTTATGGAGTATTGAACTTTCTGAACAACTAGCACAAACAAAACTCATTGCTGAAGCATGGGATGCTGCGGGCCTTTATCAAGTGGGTAGTTTCCCAGGTCATCGTTGGGCTGAATGGAATGGAAAATATAGAGATATCATGCGTGAAACTTTACGTGGCGATAAAGGTAAGCTAAAAGAGCTTGCAACTCGAATTTCTGGTAGTAGTGATTTATATGAGCATCAAGATGGCCTGCCTATTAACAGTATAAATTTTATTACCTGTCATGATGGGTTTACCTTAAATGATTTATTCAGTTATAACGAAAAACACAATGAAGCCAATGGAGAAAATAGTCGAGATGGCTGTAACAATAATATAAGTTCTAATTCTGGTATAGAAGGTTCTACAGACAATATTGATATTATCAATTTTAGAAAAAAACAAGCTAAAAATGCAATTGCTATTCTATTACTCAGTCAAGGGGTTCCAATGCTCTTGGCAGGCGATGAAATGCTTACCACCCAAAATGGTAATAATAATGGCTACTGTCAAGATAATGAAATAACATGGATAGACTGGGAACTTGCGCATAAAAATGCAGATATGTTGCGATTTGTCCAACAAATGATCGCTTTTCGTCAACGTCATTCATCTATTATGCGTCGACGCTTTTTAACAGGCAATATAGTTGAAGAAAGAGGTATTAAAGATATTGAGTGGCATGGTGCTAAGCTAAGTACTCCTTTATGGGATGACTCTGAAAGCCAGTTATTGGCATTCACTTTAGCTGGAATCACCCAGAATGAACCTGATATTCATGTTGTTATTAATATGTCCGAGACAAAAGCAACGATTGAGCTACCTCAAATCAAAGGTAAAAAATGGTGCTTAGCATTAGATACATCTAAAGAATCACCAGATGATATCATTCGTCACCCAAATCAAAGGCCTATAAAAACGAAAACAGTTAATGTAACAGAGAAAACTATTGTAGCTTTTGAAAACAAATAACTTCTCTCCTCTCTTTAAGGAACCTTTGATTAAGTCCAATTATTTTTTGCTTGCTTAAAACTGCCTCTAAATTCTAATCGACTTAATCAGAAGTTCCTTAATGGCTTTTTATTAGCTAGAGCCATTAAAGGTTTGACTTCTTTGCTGATTTATTAAATTACAGATAGAATATCTGATTTTAATCATTCTTTAATTGTCAGAATGCGTTAAACGCTAATCCACCTAATTTTTCTTGTATTACCCACTAATACCCATGAGCTCAACAGAAAACCTAACACCATCTAACTTTATTCGACATATTATTACTTCAGACTTAAGCAATAATAGAAATGATGGAAAAGTCATTACACGATTTCCACCTGAACCCAATGGTTATTTACATGTTGGTCACGCAAAATCTATTTGTCTAAATTTCAGCATGGCAGAAGAATTTGATGGTCGCTGTAATCTACGTTTTGATGATACTAATCCTGAAAAAGAAAGTATTGAATTTTTAGAGTCTATTGAAAAAGACGTTCAATGGTTAGGCTTTACCTGGGCTGAAAAATGCCATGCTTCAGATTATTTTGAACAACTCTATGATTTTGCAGTTCAATTAATAAAAAGTGGGGATGCCTACGTAGATAGCCTAAATGCCGAACAAATTCGAGAATACAGGGGCTCTTTAACAGAACCAGGTAAAGAAAGTCCTGATAGAAATAGATCAATTGAAGAGAATTTGACTTTATTTTCGGCTATGCGACAAGGCGAATATAAAGATGGAGAGTATATATTACGTGCAAAAATTGATATGGCATCTCCCAATATCAACTTACGCGATCCTGCGATTTATAGGATAAAACGAGCACATCACTTTCGTACAGGCGACGCTTGGTGTTTGTATCCAATGTATGACTTTACCCATTGTATTTCTGATGCTATTGAAGGTATTACTCATTCTCTTTGTACGCTTGAATTTGAAGATCACAGACCTTTATATGATTGGATTCTAAAAACATTAAAAACGCCTTCTCATCCACAGCAAATTGAATTTTCTAGATTACAACTTGAATACACAATTGTTAGTAAGCGTAAGCTGGCACAATTAGTTAATGAAAACCATGTCAATGGCTGGGATGACCCTCGTATGCCGACTCTTGCAGGCATGCGTCGTGCAGGCTACACACCTGAATCTATAAGAGATTTTTGTGAACGCATTGGTGTTACAAAAAAAGATTCTTGGATAGAAATGGCTGTTCTTGAAAATTGTATTCGTGAAGACTTGAATGATAATGCACCTCGTGCAATGGCTGTATTAGATCCATTACGTATTGTCATTGAAAACTATCCAGACGATGAAACCGAAATTCTAGAAGTGAGTAATCATCCACAAAAACCTGAGTTAGGTCGTCGAAAAATACCTTTTTCCAAAACCATCTTAATTGAGCAAGATGATTTTTCAGAAACCCCACCACCTAAATTTAAAAGATTAATTGAAGGGGGGGAAGTTCGTCTGCGCAGTTCTTACGTTATCAAATGCAATAAAGTCATTAAAAATGACGAGGGCAATATTATTGAATTACGATGCAGTTATGACCCGGATACTTTAGGTAAGAAACCGGAAGGAAGAAAAGTCAAAGGTGTGATTCATTGGGTATCAGAACCACACTCGTTATCGGCAGAAATACGCTTATATGATCGTTTATTTAGATTGCCCAACCCTGACTCAGAAGATAGTTTTCTCGATGCTCTCAACCCTAATTCACTTGAAATTTTAACCAAGTGTAGAGTTGAAGTCAGTCTTTCTGAAGCAAAACCAAGTGATCGGTTTCAGTTTGAACGTACAGGTTATTTCTGTATTGATTCTGTAGAAAGCAAGCCTGAGGCATTAGTTATTAACAGAACGGTCACATTGCGCGACAATTGGGGTAAATAGAATAAGCTCTGTTCTGCACGATTTTGTGTACGCAGAGTTCGGCGTTATTTTTACATTAAAATAGCTTGTAACAAAGCTAGTAGCCCCTCCTTAACTTTTAAACTACCGGTTTCAAATTGGAAAAAGAAACAATCTTTATCTCTGATCTACATATTTCTCTGAATAAAAAAGAAATAACCAAAAAGTTTCTTCTATTTTTAGAAAACCAGGCTCGTCAAGCAAATGCCATTTATATTTTAGGTGATTTGTTCGATGCATGGATAGGCGATGATGATAATACGCCTCCTAATAAACAAATAAAAACACAACTTAAATTGTTGACTGATTCAGGCGTGTCAGTATTTCTTCAACAAGGAAATAGAGATTTTCTAATTGGCGACCAGTTTTGTACTGAAACGGGTATTACGTTACTTGATGATTATGCCGTTATTAAGTTGAATGGCGTTAATACATTATTAACCCATGGGGATCTATTGTGTACTGACGATCTTCCTTATCAAGCCTTTAGAGAAAAATCTCGTACAGAAGAATGGAAACAGAATGTATTATCAAAACCACTTCTTATTCGGCTTCTGGCAGCCCGTTGGTATCGATTTCGGAGCTTTTTTCATAAACGAAAAAAATCTCAGGATATCATGGATGTTAATCAACAAACTGTTATTGATGAAATGAAAAAACATGATTGCTACCGGCTGATTCATGGTCATACTCACCGTCCATTTATTCATAATTTAGAGATTAAAGGAAAGCCAGCTCTCCGCTTTGTATTAGCAGAGTGGAAAAAGGATTCAGTGGAAATATTACGTTGGAACGCCAAGGGGTATAAAATTGAAAATATATGATGGGCATCTCTATAAATTGATAAATGGAAAATTGAGTCCAAAACATCCAATCTCTGCGTTGAAACCCTTCACAATAGCCTGCTATTATGTGCAAATATTGCCTTGATCTTGAATATTTTGGTTCTCAATTTTCTCATCCACAAATAATAGAGGTACCCATCATTAAAATGATCTAAAAGAACTCTTTGCAATTTTTTAAAAATGGTGGAAATTTATAGTCTATCAGTGAATTATATATAATAAAATTTATAATCTCATCTGAATTATTCCCACGACCAGATTGGTTATACCGCCCCCTCATCTCATCACAATTTCAGTTATTTTTTAAAAAACGATTTATGTAAAAAGGACTATCTAAATTGCCCGTGTAAAAGAAAGACAATAATTCGATGATAACTAGTTTTAGAGTTGAAACGTATTTCACTTTTTTAGTATCGTTTATCATATCAATTAATCAAGGGAGTAGCAATCTACTACAAAACAATATACTACTTATATTTCAATAACTTATATAAATAACAACATTACATTGATTCATCCCAAAGATTACTTGTTCAAAATCAATATACTTTAACAGTTGACATTTAGTGCAAAATCATTCAATTTACCCATCTGGAATCGCTTTCAAGTTAGATTCTTACTAACCATAAAATACTAAAAAAGAAAGCTATCCAAAAAACTAATATTAGTCTTAAATAACATAAAAACGTAATCTGTTTTGTACAGACTACAACGGAGGAAACATATGAAGAAGCCTTTAAAAAGCTTGCTGCTTGCTTCAACTGTCGCGGCATTGCTTGCTGTCCCAGCAGTGTCAACTGCAAACAGCGCTGTTGAAAACTTAACGAAAAACCCTGCTAACTGGGCGACTGCTCTTGGTAACTACAAGGGGACTCGTTACAGTGAATTAGATCAAATTAACGAAAAAAACGTTAAAAACCTACAACCAGCCTGGTCTTTTTCTACTGGTGTACTTCGTGGGCACGAAGGTGGCCCATTGGTTATTGGTGATGTTATCTATATCCACACACCTTTCCCTAACACTGTTTACGCACTTAACCAAGAAACACAATCAGTTATTTGGGAATACACTCCAACAATGGATGCAGATGTCACAATCCCTGTTATGTGTTGTGACACTGTTAACCGTGGTTTAGCTTATGGTGATGGAAAAATATTTCTTCAACAATCTGATACGGTATTAACTGCATTAGATGCTAAAACAGGTCAACGTATCTGGAGCGTACAAAATGGTGACCCTAAATTAGGAATGACCAACACTCAAGCACCTTTAGTTGTAAAAGATAAAATAATAACAGGTATTGCGGGTGGCGAGTTTGGTGTTCGTGGTTTCTTAGCTGCTTATGACATGAAAACAGGTCAATTGGCATGGAAAGGTTACAGTATGGGGCCTGATGGCGATACTTTAATCAACGAGAAAAAAACAACTTCTTGGAAAGACGGTAAAGTTCAGTTAGTTGGAAAAGATTCAAGTACTAGCACTTGGAAAGGCGACCAATGGAAAATTGGTGGTGGAACAACATGGGGTTGGTATTCTTATGACTCTGAATTAAACCTTGTCTACTACGGCTCTGGTAACCCTTCCACTTGGAACCCAACTCAACGTCCTGGTGACAACAAGTGGTCTATGTCTTTATGGGCTCGTGATGCTGACACAGGTGAAGTTAAATGGGTTTACCAAATGACGCCACATGATGAGTGGGATTTTGACGGTATCAACGAAACTGTTTTAGTTGACCAAAAAATCGACGGTAAAATGCGTAAAGTTCTTGTGCATTTTGACCGTAATGGTTTTGGTTACACGCTTGATCGTGTAACAGGTGAGCTATTAGTTGCTGAAAAATTTGATAAAACAGTAAACTGGGCATCACATGTTGATATGAAGACGGGTCGTCCTCAAGTTGTTCCTGCGATGAGTACTGAGCAAAATGGTGAAGATGAGAATACAGAGGGTGTATGTCCTGCTGCGCTAGGGTCTAAAAACCAACAGCCAGTTTCTTTCTCTCCAAAAACTGGTTTGTTCTACATCTCTGGTAACCACTTATGCATGGATTATGAACCTTTTGAAGTTTCATACACTGCGGGTCAACCCTATGTTGGTGCTACATTGACTATGATGCCTGCAGGTGGAGATGTAATGACAGGTAAACCTGATGGTTCAACTAATCTAGGTCAATTCACTGCATGGGATGCGACAACAGGTAAAATCAAATGGTCTAACAAAGAGCAATTCTCTGTATGGTCTGGTTCTGTTGCAACAGCTGGTAATATCGTATTCTATGGTACATTAGAAGGTTACTTGAAAGCGGTTGATGCTGAAACAGGTAAAGAATTGTATAGATTCAAAACACCTTCTGGCATTATCGGTAACGTAAACACATGGTCTTACAAAGGTAAGCAGTATGTTGGCGTATTATCAGGTATTGGTGGCTGGGCTGGTATCGGTATCGCTGCAGGACTTGATTCTGGTGAAGATGATTCAAACTCTGAAGGTTTGGGTGCTGTTGGCGCGTACAGAAGCTTAAGCTCTTTTACTAAACTAGGTGGTACATTTACTGTATTTGCTTTACCTGGTAAATAAGTCAATCTACCTGTTATATTGATTTAACCCAAAAAACCCCAGTTAGTTATTTTATCTAACTGGGGTTTTTTTATATAAAATTATTCCCCTCCAATTTTTGGAATAATTTATTAATTTTATTCAAACAACCACCCCGATAACTCACTTCCCCCCCCTGCTCAACATCTTCTTAAATAAGCTATTTATAACAATCAATAGTTTAGGCAAATAAAAAAACCAAAATAATAATATAAGCTATATTTAATAGATACATATAAGATATTGCTTAAGATAATGCTCCAATTAAAAAATCACGTTCCTGCGATTATTTTCCACTTATTACTCTCCTTTAGTTCTGTGTGTCAGGCCTTTTATGAGTACACACCTTCCGATGTTTATACCCAAGCTTTAAAAATAAAGCAGGAAGTTGAGGTTATTAGAGCTCATCTTAATGCCCCTAAAACTAAAATACCCCAGCAATTTAATCTTCATTTCAAGCCTCGTCATGTATGGCAAAAAAGCTATGAAATTTTTATAAAAATAAATATATTACGTCAGAACCACCAATTACCTAGAATAACAGTGTCTGATTTAGAACCTGTAAAAGAGTTAGACCCTGGGTTAGTTTATGAGCAAACACAGCGTATTTTGGCAGAATTAGCTATTTTTAAAGATAGACAAGGTATTACTAAAAAAGCCTCTCAAATACCCCCCCAAAAGGACAAAACCCCTGCTGATGTTTATCACTTAATGAACACTATCTCTATTCAAATGGATAGTATTAATGGTAAACCGTTTACTCCTTCTTTTGCTTTTGCACAAAGTATGCGAGTTTTAGAAGATTTGAACACAATACTAGCAAAGTTAAATATACATGATCGTACGACCCCCCCCGAGAGAAAGAATAATGTAACTGCATCTGATGCCTTTAATTCAGCAATAGAAATCATTAAAGAAATCCAACGTTTACAGGCAATAGCGGGTGTTGATTTTATCGATATATCTACACTCAAAAAGAAAGAGATTACATCTAACGATGTATTTAATATGACAGGTATTATCATTTCAGGAGTTCAACCTATTAAAGCGTATTTAAACCTAAATAATCAAATAACTCCCCCGGCCAATATTTATAGTGATAAACAGCCAGCAGATACCTTACAAATTTTGGGTTGGATTTTAAGGAAATTTAAGAAAATTAAAAATTTAGATTATTAAAGAAAAAAATTAATCATCAAATACAAATAGCTCTAAAAATAGATATAAAAATCAAATGAAGAAAATACTCACCGGCAATAAATATACGCTAAAGTTTAAATTTAGTTTGATTTTACTTATTTCTATGGCTATACCCTTAGTTGTTGTTGGTTATTTTGGTTACACCACAACAGCTCAAAGTCTTTATGATAACGCCTTACAAAAACAAAATGATGAACTAGATAGATTATCAGATAGCATTTTAATTAAGCTACAAGAAGTCCCTAAAGATTTACAGTTTTTATCTGATTTTTATACAATGGAGCGATATTTACAATGGAGTAAACTCAATGAAGCTAAGAAAAAAAACTTGTGGCAAAACCGAGTTTCTGATGCTTTTGTTTCACTTCTAGAATCTAAACAAAGCTATTTACAAGTCTGCTTTATTGGCCAAAATGGTATGGAAGAAATTTGTGTCAATTATGATAAAGGGGCTGGAATAACGACCATAAAAACAGAGATGGAATTACAAGATAAGTCCAATAAAGAATATTTTAAACAAACGATGCTTCTTAAAAAGTCGCAAGTTAACTTCTCTATAATGGATTTAAATCAAGAAAAAGGACGTGTGATTAAACCCCTAACCCCTATTCTTCGAATTGCCACACCTGTTGTTGATCAAGATGACATAACCCGCGGTGTTTTAATAGTGAGTATGTTTGGAGACTCTCTGCTAAATGTTCTTCTTACCTCAGAAACAGAAAGTACGTTAGATAAAATCGTTTTAACAAATGAAGAAGGGCAATATTTATTTCACCCTAATAAAGAGAAAACCTTTGGTTGGTTATTAAACCATAACTTTTCATTAGATATAGATGAAAATGAACTTTTTTTACAAGCAACCCACTCCTTAAAAGGTGTTTATAAAAATACTCAAGACATTGTTACCTTTAAAGAAATAACTGTTTTACCCGAAAATGAACAGAGGCGCTGGAAACTATTTATCTTTAGTGATAAGGATGCAACACTAGCTCCTTTATCTCGATTTACTACCATTTTTTTATTATCTATTTTTCTGGTAGTCATCATTTCTTGGTTAATTGCCCGGCAATTTGTTAATAATATTACGTTAACTTTATCAGATGTTTCAGAACGTTTAAAACAACTTTCTTTAGGAAAAATGTCCGAAGGAAAAATCAATTATAATGCATATGATGAAGTGACTGAAATTGTAAACTCTGAAGAAGAATTACAAAGTGCGATGCGATTGACTATCGCTCATGCAGAATCAATTGCCAAAGGAGCGTTATCTGAAGCAACACTTCCTCCATCACTTAGAAAAACAGGATTAGGTGAAGCCTTAGAAAAAATGACCTTGTCACTCCGTATTGCAACTGAAGAGGCAAATTTACAAAATTGGTTTCAGAAAGGACAAGCCGAATTAAGCGATTGTATTCAAGGTGAGCTAACAGTCGATAAAATTGCTAAAAACAGTCTGTTTTTTATCTGCAAATACATTGAAGCTCAAATTGGTGCTGCCTATATTTTGGATCGAAAAGGAATTTTACATTTATGCGCAAGTTATGCTTTTGAAGATACGAGTCATATCAACAAAAGAATTAAAGTAGGTCAAGGTATTGTTGGACAAGCTGCTTTAGAAAAAAAGATGATTCGGTTTACGAATGTACCCGAGGACTACATTCAAATAACGTCAGGTCTTGGTAAACAAAAACCGCAAACCATTATTGTTTTCCCATTAATTAATAACAACAGAGTCATTGCTGTTATTGAAGTAGGTTCATTGGGCGGTTTTTCAGAAATCCAACAAAACTATTTAAAAGCTATTTCTTCAACAATAGCAATTAGTATTTTGACAGCAGAAAATAGGACGCATACTAAAGCTTTATTACAACAGACACAGCAGCAGACAAGTGAACTTGAAGCTCAGAAAACAGAGTTGCAACGTAGGAATGATGAAATTGCAAACAGTGCTTTTGATATGGAAAAGCAAAAAAAAGAAATTGAAGAAAAAAATATTATCCTAGAATCAACAAAAAAACAAATAGAATATAAAGCTCACCAATTAGAGCAAGCAAGTCGTTATAAATCAGAATTTTTAGCCACGATGAGTCATGAAATCAGAACACCAATGAATGGTGTATTGGGTATGACAGAACTACTATTACAAACTGGACTTTCTGAACAACAGCAAAATTATGCCAATATTATTTATCGTTCGGGAGAATCTTTACTTAATATTTTAAATGATATTCTTGATTTATCAAAAATAGAAGCCGGTAAAGTAACGTTAGAATCTATTGATTTGAATATAGAAGAAATTTTATTTGAAACTATTGATGCCTTTGCTCCTTTAGCTCAACAAAAAGGGCTAGAAATGATGGCTCATTTTCAACCGACTACGCAACCCTTATTTTTAATTGGCGACCCAATTAGACTAAGGCAAATTCTAGTTAATTTAATAGGAAATGCAGTAAAGTTTACAGAACAGGGATATATTGAAATTAAGATTACTTGCTTGCATGAAGAAACTAACTCTGTAAAATTACGGATAGAAGTTAACGATACAGGAATAGGACTTAAACCAGACTCTATAGATGATTTATTTCAGCCATTTGTTCAAGCTGATGGAACAACCACTCGTAAATATGGAGGGAGTGGATTAGGCTTATCTATTGTAGAGCGGCTTGTAAAATTAATGAAGGGGAAAACTGGAGTAACAAGTGAGTTTGGAGTTGGTTCAACTTTTTGGGTTGAACTATCACTTGGAAAACAAGAAGAGCAAAACTTATGCAGTTATGATACAAAAGATCTAGAGTTTAATTCTGATCACCACATTCTCATCATTGATGATAATGAAATTAATCGACAAATTATTATTGCGCAATTAGAAAAAATATATATAGTTTCTGATGCAGTCAGTAGCGGAAAAGAAGGCTTAATAAGATTAAAAAAAGCTCAACAATCAGGATCTCCTATCGAATTAGTTTTATTAGACTACATGATGCCAGAAATGGATGGTTTAGAAGTTGCTAGAACAATGGCCAAAAATGAGGAACTAAAAAATATTCCGATTATTATTCTTTCTTCTTGGTATGACAGTGCAGAAATTCAACGAGCCGGATTACCTAATGTTGTACAAGTAATTTCTAAACCCGTTAAACAATCTGTATTATTTGGTTTATGCCAACGTATTTTTTCACAGACATTACCTATAAGCCCCCCTCCCCCTAAAATACAAAAGATTAACGAATGTCATTTATCAGAAATAAAAATACTTGTCGCTGAAGATTTTGATATTAATCAGGAAGTTATTGTTAATATGCTTGAAATGCTAGGTGCTGAGGTAAAATGTGTTGAAAATGGACGATTGGTTTTAGAAGCATTAGATAAGAAAGAATATGACATTATCTTAATGGACTGTCATATGCCTGTTATGGATGGTTTTGAAACAACAATGGCGATTAGATCTCGTCAAACAAATGATGCCAAAACGCCTATCATAGCAGTTACAGCAGATGCTATGAAAGAAGATCAAAGAAAATGTTTAAGGTCAGGAATGAACGACTATATAGCTAAACCCTTTAAAAGCAACGATTTAAAAGAGACTATTTTAAAATGGGTTAATTATAAAAAAACATCAAAACCTGAGGGTGAAATAGAAGAAAAAGACAATCAAATAACGATTATCAATCAGAATCATTTTCTAGATCAAGAAAAAGCAGTGGGAGAAAGCTTTAGCACTATTATTAAAGAATATACTAAAGCAGTCAATGAAGCCGTCGATACGATAAAAAAAGCCTGTCTAGAAAATAATTTGCAACAACTTACTAATATTGCACATAAAATAAAGGGGGCTTCTGGCACAATAGGAGCAGAAGCTTTGTATGACATATTAGGGTCAATAGAAAAGCAATCAAATAAAAATAAAAAACCTGATGATGACTTAATTAAAAGACTTGAAAATATTTCTAAGCAGACCGTTAAAATATTGTCAAAAAAGTAAAATTCAATTTTAATAGCTCAATTGATTAATAGAAAAAATTTAACAATGACTAAAAATTCATCAAAACCACTAATCTTAGTTGCTGAAGATGACAGTATAGTGCGTGCTATTACAACTAAAACTCTTGAAAACATTGGTTACAACGTTATCACCGCAACAAACGGCCAACAAGCCGTTGATATTTGTTATAAAGAAAAAGAACAACCTCAAATTATTTTGATGGATGGTTCTATGCCGGAGGTTGATGGATTTGAGGCCTGTCAAAAACTAAAACAGGCTAGCAATGAAAATATAAAAAATATTCCCATCATATTAGTGACAGCTTTAGATGATAATGCAGCGATTGATAAAGCATTTAAATCAGGTGCTGAAGACTACATTCATAAGCCAGTTAATTGGCATTTATTAGAGCACCGACTCAATGTCTTAATTAAAAAAATTCATGCTGAAAAATCATTAAGAGAAAATGAAGAACGTTTTCATGCTATTGCAGACTCTGCAAATGATGCCATTATTTCAATTAATGACCAAGGTAATATTACTTTTTGGAATCAAGCAGCGTGTCGTATTTTTGGTTATACCAAAAAAGAAATAGTCAACAAACCCTTTGTTAATTTAATTCCTGAAGAGTATGCGGCTAAACATAATCAAGAATTTAAAGATATTAATAAAGCTGATATTGGCTCAATAAACAAAGGAATACGTCAATTTAATGGAATAAAAAAAGATGGGGTTATTTTTCCATTAGAAATCACACTTTCAGCATGGATAGTTAATAATCAGCGATTTTATTCTTATACTATTAGAGATATTTCTAAACGACTCAAAAAACAGGAAGAACTAAATAAACTATCGACCGTTGTTAAACAAAGCCCTCACCTCGTTATTATGACTGACCTTGAAGGTGTTATTGATTATGTTAACCCCCAAATACAAAGCATTACAGGCTTTACATACAAAGAAATCGTTGGGAGTAATATAAATATTTTATGCTCAGGAACAACAGACCCTTTAGTCTATAAAGATATTTTGAAGACTATAAAATCAGGTCGAACATGGACCGGCATACTTCAAAATAAAAAGAAAAAAGGTCGTTTATATTGGGCAAAAGGGTCTATCTCGCCTATTTTTTCCGAGTCAGGGTTTATCTCTCATTACATTTCTATTCAAGAAGATATAACTGAAGCAAAAGCGTTATCTGAAGAAATTTCTTATCGTGCTAGCCATGATCCATTAACAGGATTAATTAACCGACATGAGTTTGAAACACACCTTAGTTCTCTCCTACGTGAATCAATAGAAACAGATCAACATGCTCTGTGTTTTATAGATTTGGATCGATTTAAAATTGTTAATGATACAGCTGGACATTTAGCCGGTGATGAATTATTACGCCAATTAGGCAAACAAATGAAACTTGTAGGTCGTAAACAAGATATCTTGGCACGACTAGGAGGTGATGAATTCGCACTTATTCTGTCACATTGTGAACAGAAACAAGCAGAGAAAATAGCAGAAAAACTTCAAGATATTATTAATAATTATCAGCTTTTATGGCATGAATATACCTTTAAAGTAGGTGCAAGTATAGGGTTGGTAAGCTTTAAAAAAGGTGATGATGCAAATAAAGTTTTAAAATTTGCAGATACTGCATGTTATGCTGCTAAAAATACAGGGCGTAATAAAATTTATATTTTTCAGAAAGATGATAAATATTTAAATCAACAATCAGGTGAAATTCAATGGGTGTCTAAAATTGAGTATGCACTTAAAAATAACCAATTTTGTCTTTATGCTCAACAAATTGAATCTCTAAAAAAATCTGATGTTAAAGGGAAATGTGAAATATTATTACGATTAATCGATAAATCTGGAGCCGTTATTCCTCCAGGCGTATTTTTCCCAGCTGCTGAACGTTTCAGTTTAGCCACAAAAATTGACTGTTGGGTTATTGAGCATACATTAACTTGGTTTTCTAACAACCCAGAGCATTTAGAGTCCTTAGATTGTTTTAGTATTAACCTTTCTGGACAAACTTTAGCGGATAATAAAATCCACTCATTTATCATTAATTTGATTAAAAAGTTACAGTTTCCAACTCAAAAACTCATTTTTGAAATTACAGAAACTGCAGCTATTAATAATCTTGTCCAAGCTCAATCGCTGATAAATAACCTTCAAGAAATAGGTATCAGGTTTTCACTTGATGACTTTGGAAGTGGTTTATCCTCATTTGCGTATTTAAAAAACCTATCTGTTGAATTTCTTAAAATAGATGGTATGTTTGTTAAAGATATTGTGGCAGACCCTGTTGATAGAGCTATGGTTAAATCAATTAATGAAATTGGTCAAATTATGGGTAAAGAAACGATTGCCGAGTTTGTTGAAAATCAGGATATTGTTGAAATATTAATCAATATTGGTGTGGACTATGCTCAAGGGTATCATTACAGTAAACCGATACCTTTAGATAATGTTTTTTAATAAAAAGTATATAATGCAACTATCCTAAATAAATCAATTTTTTATTAATCATTACCAATGAAATTATTTTTATCTTTTGTAAAACCAGCATTAGCGTTATACATAGCTTCTCTTTCATTTTCAGTGTTTGCTGAAGAAAAATTTAGAGTCTGTGCAGATCCATTACACCCTCCTTACTCCACAAAAGCTAAAGATGGTTTTGAAAATAAAATTGCTGCATTATTTGCTAAGAAATTAAATCAAGAATTGGAATATTATTGGTTTCCACAGCGTATAGGTTTTATTCGAAATACTTTAAAATCACAAATTGATAATACTGAGCAATATAAATGTGATGTGGTCATGGGGCTTCCTGTAGGTTTTGATTTTGCTAAAACGACGAAACCTTACTATCATTCAACCTATGTGCTTATTATCGCAAAAGGACGAGGATGGGATGATATTACGCAACCATCCCAACTAGAAAACCTCTCTTTACAAAGAGAGGAATCATTAAAAATTGCTATGTTTGACCGCGGCCCTGGTACAACCTGGTTACAAAAAAGTGGTCTTCTCGAACAGGGTATTCCTTATCAAACTATGACAGGGGATGATGAAAACAATGTTGCAATGAAAATAGATCATGACCTAAAAGCTGGAAAAATTGATATGGTTATTCTATGGGGGCCAATGGCAGGATTTGTTATTTCTAAAAGTCCCAAAGATACTTATAAGGTAATTTCTATGGAATCTACTCCAGGAATGAAGTTTGATTATTCTATGGCTATGGGGGTCAGATATGGTGATAATAAACGAAAAGAAATATTAGAAAAATTAATTGATGATAACTTCAGTCAAATACAGAGCCTTATGGCTAAATACAAAATCCCTTTACTCCCCATTCCTAAACAAACTATTCGTAAGGATGATGATTAGTTCAAAGTTGATGGATATTGTAGAACAAATTTGAACCTGTTCTACAATATATAATCTATAACCTGTTACCGTCCAAATAGTTTAATCAAGTGATGTAGACGCTTTGCTTTATCTTCTGAAAGTTGACTCCATTCAAAGCGCCAATGCCAATTACCTTCACTAGTGCCCGGAATATTCATTCTATGCTCTGAGTCTAGCTCTAAAATATCTTGCATTGGGATAATTGCCAAATTTGCTACAGATGCTAATGTTGCGCCAACTAATACTGATGGCATAGAAAGACTAGAAAAACCTAAATACTCATAAATTCGACGTTTCTCATCATCATTAATCGAATTAAACCAGCCTAAAGTTGTATCATTATCATGCGTTCCTGTATATACAACGCTATTTTTCACATGATTATGAGGTAAATAAAAATTATCTGGATTACCATCGAATGCAAATTGCATTATTTTCATACCGGGTAAATTAAATTCATTCCTTAATGCATCAACTTCATCGGTAATAATTCCAAGATCTTCAGCAACTAAAGAAATAGAAGTACATTTTTTTAAAACAGCTTTCAATAATGCTTTACCTGGAGCGACAACCCACCGTCCATTTATAGCAGTATCTTCATTTTCAGGTATTTCCCAAGCTGACTCTAACCCTCTAAAATGGTCAATTCGTAAAACATCAAACAATTCATTTTGAGTTTTAATTCTATCAATCCACCATTTAAAACCGGTTTTCTTTAAATAATTCCAATCATAATGCGGATTACCCCATCGCTGCCCTGTTTCTGAAAAATAGTCAGGTGGTACTCCTGCAACAACTGACATATCACCGTTTTTATCGAGTTTAAATACATCTCTATTTGCCCAAACATCAGAGCTGTCATATGCGACAAAAATGGGAATATCACCAAATAAAAGAACGCCTCTTTCCTTAGCATAGGACTTAAGTTCATTCCATTGTTTGAAAAAAATGAATTGTTCAAACTTTACACTTTCAATTAATGATTTTAATCGTTGAGTTGCTTCCTTAACAGCGTTGGTATTTCTATTTTTCAGAGAAGTTGGCCACTGATTCCAACATTTTCCACCGAACTCTTGTTTAAGTGAAAAAAACAAAGCAAAATCATCTAACCAACTCGCTTTATCTTTGCAAAATTGCTCAAAACCATCTTTATCTTCTTTATTTGCAAGAGATTGAAACCCAGAATAAGCTTTAGCTATTAAGCAACTTTTTCCAAAAGCATTACCAGCATGACATTTATGGCACTCCTCTGTTCCCAGTTCCGTCGTTTGTAACCACCCCTTATCTTCTACCCATTGAGTACTTATAAATGCAGGGTTGCCAGCATGAGCTGATAAACATTGATAGGGAGAACCATCTCCATGGGGCATTCCTAAAGGAAGTGTTTGCCACACAGTAACCCCTGAATCAGAAAGAAAATTTATAAAATTATAAGCTTCTTGCCCGAAGTCGCCATTTTCTCCACTATTTGGTAAAGATGAAATATGAAGTAATACTCCTGCTCTACGCTTATTTAACTGCCCAGTCATTTTTTCTCATAAATTTAGTCTATATAACCTATTATAAAAACTTCTGTTAATTCAGTAGACATTAAAATAGGTTACAAAATCAAAGTGTCATTAACTTACACTGTATTATTATTTTTTAACGAGATGTCTTTCTTGTCCTAACATGTCAGGTGTGACTAAAACAATTCCATCTGGACTGACAAAAAACCTTTTCTCATCTTCTTTTTTATCTTCTCCGATAATCGTACCTTCAGGTAAATGACAACCTTTTTCAATAATTGCCTTCGTAATACGACAATGTCTCCCAATAATAGACTCTGGCAATATAACCGAATCCTGAACGACAGAATAAGAGTTAACTCTAACATTTGAAAAGATCAAGGAATGTTTAATAGAAGCGCCTGAAATAATACAACCACCCGCTACCATAGAATCAATTGCCTGGCCTCGTCTATCATCTTCATCATCAAAAATAAATTTTGCAGGAGGGTTTTGTTCTTGATATGTCCAAATAGGCCAAGTTTTATCATACAAATTCAGATCAGGGTTAACACCAATTAACTCCATATTAGCCGACCAATATGCATCAATTGTACCTACATCACGCCAGTAACTTTGCTCTCCTTGTAAGTTTAAAAATGGATAAGCATTAACAGTATGATCATCAATAACGGCAGGAATAATATCATGCCCAAAATCTCTAGTTGATCCAGTGGTTTCAGCATCTCTAATTAGCTGTTCAATAAGATATTCTGTATTAAAAATATAAATACCCATCGATGCTAAAGCAACATCAGTCCGTCCTGGGATACAGGGTGGATTTTCTGGTTTTTCAACAAAAGCATGAACAATCCTGTTTTCATCAACATGCATAACTCCAAAGTCTTTCGCTTCTTCAAGAGAAACTTCGAGACAACCTATTGTTAAATCCGCATCCTGTTGAACATGGTCGGCAAGCATTGCGCCATAATCCATTTTGTAGATATGGTCACCTGCAAGAATTAATACATGTTCACAATTTTGGCTGCGTAACATATCAATACTTTGATAAACTGCATCGGCAGTACCTTCATACCACCCTCCTCCTTGAGCTGTTTGTTGGGCAGGCATTAAATTAATAAACTCACCAAACTCTCCTCTTAAATATCCCCAGCCTTGCTGAATATGTTTAATCAAAGGATCTGCTTTATATTGAGTAAGAATTCCAATTCTTCGAATACCTGAATTAATACAATTTGATAAAGGAAAATCAATGATTCTATATTTGCCACCAAATGGAACAGCTGGCTTTGCACGCCAGTCCGTCATTTTATTTAATCGCGTCCCTCGTCCACCCGCTAAGATCAAAGCTACTGTGTTCCGTGTCAACTGGCTAACAAAACGTTCGTGATGTGGTTTTTTTGAATCTGGCATATTCGACCCCTTATCTTGAAAACATGTCTTTTTATTATTATTTGGATTAAAAACGAAAAAAATTGTAACGTAATTCCCGTAAAGTCTAATTTATTCAATCATAACCTTGAAAATTTGTTAACATTCGTTGATGTCTATTCTACTACAGTCTACTCATATTGGGGTATTGCAAAGTGAACAAAAAAATAATAAAAAAATCAATTACGGGTAATAAAGTACCTACAGTTAAAAAAGAAACGATTACGACCAAGGAAAATGTTTTCGAAGAAAGGCAGCGCAATGCTGATTTGATCAGTATTGCGGAAGCGAGGCACCATGATGTTTTTTCAGTTTTAGGCCGCCATACCCATAATGATGTTATCACCATTACTGTCTATTCGCCTTACGCAGAAACAATCAGTTTTGGATCTAATGGACCTAAACTCGAAAGAATTCCTAATTCTGATTTTTTTTATTATCAATCAATAAAAGATGACCTAGCAGAACACTATCAACTTGTTTGGACAGATAAAGATCAAAATGAACATCTGAGTTATGACCCTTATACTTTTGATTCCGTACTACCAGAATTTGATCAGCAACTATTTTCCTCTGGTAATCATTGGCATATCTATAAAAAATTAGGCGCTCATATACACACAATAGATGGAATTGAAGGTGTCTATTTTGCTGTTTGGGCTCCAAATGCTCAAAGAGTCAGTGTTGTTAGTGATTTTAATCGTTGGGACGGCCGTTGCAATCCAATGCGTAATTTAAGTAGCAGTGGCATTTGGGAAATATTTATCCCGGGCATTGCTGTCGGGTGTACTTATAAATTTGAAATTTTAAGCAGTAAAAGCAATGAAATTCAGGTCAAAACGGATCCTTATGGTCAAGAATTTGAATTCCGTCCACAAACAGCGTCTATTGTTGCTGATGAAACCAGTTATAAATGGTTAGATGCCAAATGGATGGATCAGCGTAAAAATCATAACTGGATTAATGAAGCCATGTCTATTTATGAAGTGCATTTTGGCTCATGGAAACGAGATGATCAAGGTAATTTCCTTAATTATAAAGACCTTGCTGTTGATTTAATTGATTATGTTAAATATATGGGGTTTACCCATATAGAATTGTTACCCATCACTGAACATCCATTAGATGCTTCTTGGGGATACCAGGCCACTGGCTATTTTGCCCCAACCAGTCGTCATGGAACACCTGATGATTTTCGCTATTTTGTCGATATTTGTCACCAAAACAACATTGGCATTATTCTCGATTGGGTACCTGCTCATTTTCCAAAAGATAGTTTTGCCCTTGCTCAATTTGATGGTACAGCACTTTATGAACATGAAGACCCACGTAAAGGTGAACATCGAGATTGGGGTACATTAATTTATAATTACAGCAGAAATGAAGTTAAAAACTTCCTTTTAGCGAGTGCTAATTTTTGGTTAGAAGAATACCATCTTGATGGATTAAGAGTAGATGCTGTTGCTTCTATGCTCTACCTAGATTATTCTCGTGAAGAAGGCGACTGGGTTACTAATATGTATGGTGGCAATGAAAATCTTGAAGCTATCGATTTCATGAAGCACATGAATACAATAACGCATGAACAACACCCTGGAACGGTTGTTATAGCAGAAGAGTCTACGTCTTGGCCACAAGTTACTCGTCCTACCTGGACAGGAGGACTTGGCTTTTCAATGAAATGGAATATGGGTTGGATGCACGATATGCTTTCATATATGCAACAAGATCCAGTACATAGAATGCATCACCATGACAATCTAACTTTTGGTATGCTGTACGCTTTTTCTGAAAACTTTGTTCTTCCCTTTTCTCACGACGAAGTTGTCCATGGCAAAGGCTCCATGATAAATAAAATGCCAGGAGATGAATGGCAAAGCTTTGCGAACTTACGTCTACTGTATACTTTTATGTTTACTTATCCGGGCAAAAAGTTACTCTTTATGGGGTGTGAGTTTGGACAAGGAACAGAATGGAATTTTAATCAACCATTAGACTGGTATACTCTTGACTACCCTCACCATAAGGGTCTTCAAACATTAGTTAAGGATTTGAATAACGTTTACATAGATCACCCCGCATTGTTTCAACATGACTTTGATCATAAAGGCTTTGAATGGATAGATTGCCATGATATTAATCATTCAATCATTAGCTTTAGACGCAAAACAGACAATGAAGAACTTATTATCATCCTAAATTTCACACCTGTTGTTCGAGAAAACTACCGCATCGGTGTGCCGTCAGAAGGATATTACACTGAAATTTTTAACTCTGACTCCAGCTATTACAATGGCAGCAACAGAGGAAATGCAAATGTCCATTCTGAACCAACTCCTTGGATGAACCTACCTCATTCAGTTAGCCTTACTCTTCCTCCATTAGCTGGCATCATATTAAAATTATGAAAAAAATACTTTTTGCATGCAGTGAAGTCCATCCATTAATTAAAACGGGTGGACTTGCAGATGTAGCCGGCAGTTTACCTCGTGCTTTATCAGAACTTTCTCAAGATATAAAAATTGTATTACCTAACTATCAGTCATTAAAAAAAACAGAAGATATTCATTTTATAAGTACAGTTAGAGTTAATAATCAAGATGCAAATATTTTGGAAACTATTTTACCTAATAGTAATGTAACCGTATGGCTAGTTGATTGCCCTACATTGTTTGATACCCCTGGAAATCCGTATGTAGATGAGGTGGGTAACCCGTGGGATGATATTGCCGATCGTTTCACATTGTTCTGTAGAATAGTCGTAGAAATTTCAATGAATAGAGCCCATTTGAACTGGCAACCTGATGTTGTACATTGCAATGACTGGCAAACTGGATTAGTACCTGCGTTATTATCAGTTGAAAGCAATACGCCATCAACAGTTTTTACTATTCATAATATGGCTTATCAGGGCATGTTTCCCGAAACTACATTTTTTGATCTTAATTTACCTCAACAATTATGGCACCCTAACGGTGTTGAGTTTCATGACATGCTTTCTTTTATCAAAGGTGGGCTTGCTTATGCGAATAGGATTACTACTGTCAGTCCTACTTATGCGCTTGAAATACAAACACCAGAGTTTGGCTATGGTTTAGAAGGTTTATTAAGTCATAAGCATGAAATTTTAACAGGCATTATCAATGGGATGGATCTTGAGCAATGGAACCCAGCCGAAGATGATTCTATTAGTGAGCCTTATGATATTGATTCCCTTGATAAAAAAATAATCAATAAAACATCGTTACAAGCTAGATCGTCACTTCCTGTTAATAAATCTGTTCCATTATTTGGATTAATTAGCCGACTAGTTGAACAAAAAGGGGTTGACCTTCTTCTTGACTGTTTAGATGAAATGGTCAATATGCCATTGCAACTCGTTTTACTCGGTAGTGGTGATAAAAGTGTTGAGCAAAAACTATTTAATTATTCAAGACTGTATCCAAAGAAAATTTCAGTTACTATTGGCTATGATGAAGCCCTTGCTCATCAAATAGAAGCCGGTGTTGACATATTCCTTATGCCCTCTCGCTTTGAACCTTGTGGTTTAAATCAAATGTATAGTCAGCGTTACGGTACTATCCCTATCGTAAGAGAAACGGGGGGGTTAGCGGATACCATAGAAGATGCGCTACCCAAAAGTCTATCTAATAACACGGCTACTGGCATTTGTTTTAAAGAAGCTAACTATGGTGCTTTATTAGAGGCCATAAAAAGAGCGATGCTTTTATATCACGACAAAAAAACATGGAAAAAGATTCAAGTTGCCGCTATGAATAAAGATTTTTCGTGGGAAAATAGTGCAAAACAATATTTAGCTCTATACGAGGAAATATAACAGGATAAACTTTTATTTAATCAATTTTTCATCACTGTTTCTCTGTCACAGTTAATAGAAACAGTGCTGATTAATAACGCAATTAACAACATATACAAAACGAGTATAAGCTCATATTTTTTTAATCACTAATCATCTAGTATCCTTAATTTCAATAAATTAAGTCTTCGGTTATCTGCATGCAGTACTTCAAAGCGAAAACTATCGTATTCTAACTTATCCCCTTTTTTAGGCATATGGCCTAGCTGATGAATAACAAAACCACCAATCGTTTCATGCTCATCATCCTTTATCACTGATGAAAAATATTCATTAAAATCATCAATTGTTGTTATTGCTTTAATTATGTATTTATTATCACTTTGTTTCTTAATATATTCTTCTTCAATTGGCGCTTCAGCATCATGCTCATCCTCAATTTCACCTACAATTTGCTCAAGAACATCTTCAATAGTAATTAAACCAGCAGACATGCCGTATTCATCAATAACAATCGCCATATGATCTCGGTCTGTCCTAAATTCTTTTAACAAAACATTGAGTCGCTTACTTTCAGGCACAATACTAACGGGTCGCATAATATCTGAGACCAGTATTTTTTTATTTTTTAACGCATGAACCAATAAATCTTTTGCGAGCAAAACCCCAACAATTTTACTACGATCATCCTCTATCACAGGAAATCGTGAATGACCAAGCTCTACAACTAAAGGAAAAATGGCTTTTAATTCATCATCTTTATGAATAACATTCATTTGAACACGTGGCACCATAATATCTCTGACACGCATTTCAGAAAATTGCAAAACACCTTCAATCATAGATAAGGCATCCGCATCTATAAGATGTTTTTCCTCTGCTTCTTGTAATATCTCCATCAGATCATTTTGATCTTGTGGCTCTCCAGTCAAGAACTGTCCGATACGGTCTATTAAACCTTTTTGTTGGGGCTGACTACTTGGGGGTTTCTCGTCAGACATAGTTAGTTTGTCTCCTGATATGGGTTTTCTATGTTTATTTTTTTTAAAATCTTAATTTCTAATGCTTCCATTTCTTCAGCTTCATGATTATCAATATGATCATAACCTAATAAATGAAGTACTCCATGAACAATCATATGAGACCAATGATGATCCAATTCTTTATTCTGTAATAGTGCTTCTTTCTCAATAATGGGGGTACAAATTAATAAATCACCTAAAAAGTTACTTTTTACTCCATCAGGTATTTCAAAGGGAAAACTTAATATATTTGTGGCCTCTTCTTTATTCCGATATTTATGATTAAATTGAATCATTTCTGGTTCATCAACAATACGAATGACAATTTCTGAGTTTTCTGAACTATTTGTGAGAATTGCATCAACCCAATATTGAAATTGTTCTTGAGTAGGAATTTCTTCAGACTGAGATACAATCTGAACATCAATTACATTCATTTTTATCTATTTTTTTTCTCGTAACGTTCATAAGCCACAACAATACGTTGAACAAGTGGGTGCCTAACGACATCCTTCGCTCCAAAAAAAGTAAAACTAATGCCATCAGTGTCTTTTAAAACTTCTAAAACATGTTTTAACCCAGACATTTTTTCAGTAGGTAAATCAATTTGTGTCACATCTCCTGTTACTACAGCTGTTGAACCAAAGCCAACACGAGTCAGAAACATTTTTATTTGCTCAGTCGTTGTATTCTGAGCTTCATCTAAAATAATAAATGAATCATTTAAAGTTCGTCCTCTCATAAATGCTAAAGGAGCCACTTCTATGACATTACGCTCTATTAGTTTATCTACTTTCTCAATGCCTAGCATGTCATAAAGGGCATCGTACAAAGGACGTAAATAAGGATCTACTTTTTGTGCCATATCTCCCGGCAAAAAACCTAGTTTTTCACCTGCTTCAACTGCAGGACGGACTAAAATAATTCGCCTAACCTTTTCAGTCTGAAGTGCTTCAACTGCGCAGGCAACCGCTAAATAAGTTTTCCCTGTCCCTGCTGGCCCAACTCCAAAATTAATATCATGTGATAATATTTTTTTTAAGTAGTTTTGTTGGTTTTCACCCCGACCTTTTATAACGCCCCGTTTAGTTTTAATAAATACCGTATCTATTCCAGACGTCTGCTGATTAGCATTATTTTCTAATAACTGATCTACACTAGATTCTTGCAGGGATAAATGGACATGTTCAGGAGTGATTGTTTCTTCATTTGTAGCGTCAAAAAGTTTTTGCATAACAACACAAGCAGATTTAACTGCATTAGAAAAACCGGTGATTTTAAATTGATTACCTCGATTTGCTATTTCCACTTTTAAGCGGCTTTCGATTTGGTGCAAATGCGCATCAAACTGGCCACAAAAATTAGACAAACGGCTGTTATCAGCAGGTAATAAGGTGATTTCTTGAGAAAAAATTGAATCTGTCAATTTTGTAGGTTTATTTTTTTAATATTTTAATATTTTATCCACTGACGACTCGACTAAGCGAGCTCTTAAGGAATTAGGTAATGCTTCAGTAATCATAACATCAACAAACTGCCCTGCCAATCGAGGATGAGCCGTAAAATTAACCACACGATTATTCTCTGTTCTGCCCGTCATTTGCAAAGGATTCTTTTTTGAAATGCCTTCTACAAGAACAGTTTGAACCGTATCAACCATATTTTTTGAAATAACCATCGTCATTTCATTAAGTCGTTTTTTTAATTTATCAAGACGTTGTTTTTTCGTTTCTTCAGAGATACAATCTTCAAGTTCTGCAGCAGGTGTTCCTGGGCGCGCGCTATAAATAAAACTATAAGAAAAATCAAAACCAACTTCTTCAATTAACGCTAAAGTATCTTCAAACTCTTCTTCTGTTTCACCAGGAAAACCGATAATAAAATCGGATGATAAGCTGATACCCGGGCGCACTGCTTTCATCTTATTCATAATATCAATATATTCAGCACGAGTGTATCCTCGTTTCATTTTGGATAATATATTATTACTGCCGCTTTGCACAGGTAAATGTAAATGATTAACTAACTTAGGTATCTCAGCAAAAGCCTCAATAATATCATCCGTATACTCAGCCGGATGAGATGTCGTAAAACGAATTCGATCTATACCATCAACAGCGGCAACATAATGTAACAATAATGAAAAATCAGCGACTTCACCCTCGTCAATATCGCCTCGATATGCATTAACATTTTGTCCTAATAAATTAATTTCTCTTACGCCCTGTTTTGCTAATGAAGAAATTTCAGAAATCACATCATTTAATGGGCGGCTTATTTCTTCTCCACGTGTGTAAGGAACAACACAAAAAGTACAGTATTTACTACATCCTTCCATAATTGAAACAAAAGCTTTTGGTCCTTCTGCTCTTGGCTCTGGTAAAGAGTCAAACTTTTCTATTTCTGGAAATGAAATATCGACAACAAGCCGTTTAGTTTCTCTAGCTTGATCTAGTAATGTGGGTAATCTATGCAATGTTTGTGGACCAAACACAATATCGACATAAGGCGCACGCTTTTGAATTGCCGCTCCTTCTTGGCTAGCAACACAACCACCCACACCAATAATAACATCGGGGCGTTTATTTTTAATCTTACGCCAGCGCCCAACAGCAGAAAATACTTTCTCCTGTGCTTTTTCTCTAATTGAACATGTATTTAGAAGTAAAACATCCGCTTCTTCAGGCGTTTCTGTCAATTCCATTCCGTGAGAAGCCTGGAGTACATCCCGCATCTTATCAGAATCATACTCATTCATTTGGCAACCGTTAGTCTGTATAAATAGCTTTTTCGTCATATATTTTAAAAAATTCCAGTTAGCTCTATTTTTTTAGAGCGAATAACTGGGTGAAAAATGGCAAGCATTATAGCCTATTATTAGTTATTACAATACAACTCATAATACATTATTTACCATTTATTGGAATTATTCTGCAACCTTCGTTTAGCTGAATTTTTCAAAAACTCTTTCCTTGCACCCTCATTCACTGAAGTCCATTGAGTAATCTCAGTTAATGATCTAAAACATCCAAGGCAAATATCATTTTCATTTAAACAACATTTTCTTACACAAGGGGATTCCAACTCTGCCATATTTTACAAACTTATAATTATTTATTTTTAATTATCATTAGCTTACAATCTTAATGATAGTAAAAAACTGAATAAGGTCAAGACCAAAACAATATCTACAACATCTTTCAAAAAACAATAAATAAATAAGGTAAAATATTTATTTTTGAATGACTAAATAAAATCATGCACATCCAGTGGTATCCCGGCCATATGCACAAGGCCAACAAAGAAATTAAAGAAGTACTTCCAAAAATTGATTTAATTATTGAAGTACTTGATGCACGCATTCCATTTAGTAGTCAAAACCCTTTGCTTTCTACATTAAGAGGTAAAAAACCTTGTATTAGAGTGTTAAGTAAAACAGACTTAGCTGACCCAATGCTCACACAGCAATGGCAAACCTATTTAGAGCAAGAGCAAGGTGTTAAAACACTAGCTATTACAACTCAGCAGCCAGAAAAAATAAAATTAATTACTCAACTCTGTCAGAAGATGATTCCTGAAAAAGGAAGCAATGACAAAACCATTAAAACAATGATTATGGGTATTCCTAATGTTGGGAAATCAACCATCATTAATATTCTTGCAGATCGTATTATTGCCAAAACAGGTAATGAACCAGCTGTTACCAAGCGTCAACAACGTATCAAACTAAAAGATAACATTATCTTATCTGATACACCAGGTGTTTTATGGCCTAATGTAGAAAACCAAAATAGTGGTTACCGGCTAGCTGCAACAGGAGCTATAAAAGATACCGCAATGGTCTACAATGATGTCGCTTATTTCACCGCAGAATATTTATTACAGTACTATCCTGAAGAGATACAAAAACGTTTTCAACTTGATATTCTCCCCGATAATGAAGCTGACTTAATGGAGTTTATTGGTAAAAAACGAGGTTGTTTACGAGCTGGAAACCAAATTGATATTGAAAAAACCAGTAAAATACTCATTTCCGAACTTCGATCAGGAGCAATAGGCCAAATCACTTTAGAAACGCCTGAGATGATCGAAACAGAATTGATTGAACTAACACTTATAAAAGAACAGAAAGCAGAAAAAAAACAAGCGCGTAAACAAAAATGGAAGAAGAATGTGACATGATTTGTTGTAGCCCAGATGTATTAGTTCCAACTTAACCTGAAGGAACTAATTTACCTTTACAAATTTCATACGTTTCATCTACCAATCTTAATCCAGCCTTCTTATGAGTTACCATAATTAAGGTTTTTTTCTGAGCTATTTTTTCTAATGTATTTAATACATCTTGTTCTGTTTCCTTATCCAGCCCCTCTGTTGGTTCATCCAACAATATGATAGACGTATTTTTTAAATACACTCTAGCCAAGGCGATTCTTCTCCCCTCCCCTCCTGAGACTTGAGCACCATTTTCACCTATCCAAGAATTAATTCCTTCAGGTAAATTGCTAATATAATTGTCAAGTCCAGCCATTTTTATAGCTTGTTTAATTTCCATTTCTGATGCTGTTGGTTTAGCAATCAATAAATTTTCTTTTATCGTTGCAGAAAACAAATGGGTTCGTTGAGAGAGGACTGAAAACTGATGCATAAATTGATCAAATGAAAACTCTTTATAGTTTTTTCCACCAAAGGTGATGCTCCCCTTTTGTGGATCATAAAAATGCATCATTAACTGTAACAAAGTCGTTTTACCTTCTCCACTTTTTCCTACAATAGCAATTTTTCTGCCTTGTGGAATCGTCAAATTAATATCATTTAATACCCAGTCAGTATTATCTAAATAACGAAAGCTAAGATTATAAATGTTTATTCCCCCTGTTTTTGGAGCAAGGGTTGCTTTTGGTGGATCTGCTATAACAGGTGTTAGGTTGGTAATTGCTCTAATTCTCTTTGCTGCTGTTTGTGTTTTAGGTAATAGCTGTATTGCTGCCGATAAAGGTGTCACTAATTCAAAAACAGCGAGCACACAAAAACTTATCATCGCTAAATCAGCACCAGAAATTTCACCTTGTTGAAATAGATTACTTCCTAAAACAAGTGTAATGAGTAATGTTATTAAAGATAAAAATATTGTAATGGCTGATGATAATGATGTTAGTTGGTTGTTTTTTATCTGCATTTCCAACATTTGTTCAGAAACAATGAGTAATTCTGTTTTATATCGCTCATATGCATTAAATGCACTCAGCTCTGCAATACCTTGCAAAATTTCAATTTGTTTTACTTTAAAGCTTGCCGAATGCTCAACACTCTTTTTTGCGCTGTGTTGACTTAATCGATTAAATAGCCAAGGAATAAAAACGGCAGTCATGAACAACATAATAGAAACAATTAAGCTAATTTGTACAGAATAATAGCCGATAAAAATTACAACAGCTCCATTACCGAATAAAGCAACTAAAGCAGGTGAACACAACCTTAAATATAACGAATCAAGGAGGTTTATATCTTGAGTAATTCCATTCAATAAATCAGCACTTCGTTGCATTGCTAGTCGCCCTGGAGAAAGAGGAATTAATTGTCTAAAAAACCAGCAACGAATTTCTGCCAATACTTGGAAAGTAGCTTCATGTGTGACCACTCGTTCAGCATAACGACCCAAAGTACGCACGATAGCTAAAGCACGGATTTCAGCAGCAGGTTGCATAAAATTAAATGTAATTGCAACGCCATCTGGAGCCATAATGCCTGCAATAGCAGAGGATGTAATAAACCACCCGGAAAGTGTGAGCAAAGAAATTGAAGCAACTGACGTTAAAAAAGCTAAAAAAATACCTACTATTAACCATTTTTTGTAAGGTATAAATAATTTTAGAAAAAACAATAGATCTTTCATTCTATAAATACCATTATTATAAGGAAACCACTCTATCCATTCTTTTGATTATTTCAGAATCATGGCTAACGATAATAAGCGTTTTATCTTTAAATAAACGTTCAATTTTCTCTATCAGCATTATTTTATTTTCTTGATCTAAATGAGAGGTGGGCTCATCTAATAAGACAATTGGTGCGTTTTTAACAAATGCTCTAGCTAAGGCAATTCGTTGTACTTGCCCTCCAGACAGGCCATAGCCATTTTCTCCTATTAAAGTGTGCAAACCATTCTCTAAATGTTGACTATATTCTGTAACGCCTGCTGAATCAGCCGCATCAATAATTTGTTGTTTAGTAATCTCCATATTCAATAAGCTAATATTATCGCTAATCGTTGCATAAAAAATGGTAGGTTGTTGGCCAACCCAAGCTATATTGTTGATCGCATGTTGCTGATTAACTAATTCACCATTAATGAATACTGTTCCATCTGTCACCTGCTCAAACCCCAACAACAAATTACATAGCGTCGTTTTACCTACACCCGATTCACCAATGATGGCTATTTTTTCTCCCGGTTTAATTTGTAGATTTAACGATTTAATAACAGGTTTTTGTTGATAAGATTTAGATACATTTTTTAACTCAATACTAAATGCTGAATCTTCAGTTTGTCTGTTGGGTTTATAAAAAACAGCCTGTTTTTCTAATAAAGTTAGAATATGGTCTGCAGCCCCTACTGCAGCGGCTTTATCATGATAATGAACGGCTAATTGTTTTAATGGATTAAAATACTCAGGTGCAAGTAGTAATACAAATAAAGCTTCCTGCAAAGTAATATCAAGAGCAGGGCCAAATCGAACCAAGCCTAGCAACCCTAGCCCAACATAAACAGCGACTAATGCAACTGCAACTGCACTAAAAAACTCCAACGCTGCTGATGATAAAAAAGCTATTCGTAAAACATCCATGGTTTTTTCACAAAAACCCGATGAAATAATCTTGATTCGATTAAGCTCTGCATCTGCTTGTCCAAATAATTTTAGAGTTGTTAGACCTTGTAGTCGGTCAAGAAAATATCCACTCATTCTAGACATAGCTAAAAATTGATTGCGCTGTGCTGATGCAGCCCCCATTCCGATTAGAGCCATAAAAAATGGAATTAATGGGCCTGTCACCAAAAAAATCAATCCCACTACCCAATTGACAGGCATAACAGCAGCTATCATAAATAAAGGTAGAATACTGACTATAATTTGCTGAGGTAGATATCTAGAAAAATAGCCTTCTAATGCCTCAGTATGTTCCAATGTTGATGATGACAATGCCCCACTCTGATGTTGTTTAACATAGGCTGGACCAAGTATTGAAAGTTTATTTAAACATTCCTCACGTACAGAACGTTTGATAACAACTGCAACTTTAAAACCCAGTGTTTGTATAAAATAACTAAAAATACTACGAAAAATAAAAACAATACTCAATAGTATAAAATAATCAAGTAACAGGTTCCAAGGTTGTTTTTCTATAATTAAATGATGAACAATAAAGGCTAATAATGCTGATTGAATAATAATCAATAGCCCATCAAAAACCCCAATTAAAGCAACCGTATTAATTAATGAACCTACCCTTTTCTTTTTTGATTTTAACCATTCTAAGCAATGCTTTTCTCTCGTTTTATTTTCATCATAAGCTGTTTGATTATCATTATGAGATAGAATCTTCAATAGTGCGCCTGTATTAATCGTAATTTATCATCTATCATAAACAGTGAATTGAATGAAATTTATTTATGATTCATATACTAATCTTAGCAATATCAAAGTAAAATTTCTTTAGATTTACTAATATGAGACTAAAAGATTCCTTTGCAGCCATAAGTATTACAACAAAAAAAAGCTTCTTGACTTAAAACATGACTAAAATATAAATCTCAATCAACATGACAGAATCCACCGTAAACGCAACTATCTCCCCTGATGGGCATCTAGCCATTTTATCCAGAGCGGAAGTCAACAAACTTCTCGACACTAGTCAAGGGGGCTTGTATCAATTACTCCATAATTGTTCATTAGCCGTTCTTAATTGCGGTAATAGTTCTGATGATGGCAAAGAACTGTTAGAAAGATACAGTGATTTTTCTATCAAGGTAATACAAGAAGAGCGTGGTATTCAAATTGCGGTTAAAGGCGCACCTGCTAATGCCTTTGTTGATGGCAAAATGATTAAAGGTATTAAAGAGCATTTATTCTCTGTATTAAGGGATATTATTTATCTTAATGATGAAATTAATGACAATCCAAAGTTTGATTTAGAACAATCAGATGGCATAACTAATGCCGTCTTTCATATTCTTCGAAATGCTAATATTATCAGTCAACAAATAGAACCAAAACTTGTTGTTTGTTGGGGAGGCCATTCCATTTCTCGTGAAGAATATACTTATACGAAAGATGTGGGGTATCAAATTGGTCTAAGAGATATGAATATTTGTACTGGTTGTGGACCAGGAGCAATGAAAGGGCCAATGAAAGGAGCGACTATTGGACATTCAAAGCAACGAATATCTAATGGTCACTACATTGGAATAACTGAACCTGGAATTATTGCAGCTGAATCCCCTAACCCTATTGTTAATGACCTAGTTATTATGCCCGACATAGAAAAACGACTAGAAGCCTTTGTACGTGTAGGTCATGGTATTATTGTTTTTCCAGGTGGGGCGGGTACAGCAGAAGAAATTCTCTATCTACTTGGTATTCTCTTACATCCTGATAACTCAGAAATCCCTTTTCCATTAATTTTTACGGGACCGAAATTTGCCGAAAATTACTTCAAACAAATTAATCAATTTATTGGTGATACCCTAGGATTTGAAGCTCAACAGCGTTACAAAATAATCATTGACGATACCGCTCGGGTTGCTAGAGAAATGAAAGCAGGTATTAAGCAAGTTCAAGAGTTTAGAAAAAGTATAAATGATGCCTATTACTTTAACTGGTCTCTAAAAATAAGCTCTGAATTTCAGCAACCATTCATACCTACACATAAAAATATGGCTGCTTTAAAATTACAAAAAAAACAGGCTCCCCATCAATTAGCAGCTAACTTGCGTCGCGTTTTTTCTGGGATTGTCGCAGGTAATGTAAAAGATGAAGGTATTAGGACGATTGAGCAACATGGCCTTTTTGAAATCACTGGAGACATAGATATTATGGAGCCAGTTGACCACTTATTGACCTCTTTTGTAAAACAACAGCGAATGAAATTACCAAGTAATTCTGCTTACATCCCTTGCTATAAAATCGTGAAGTAAAACATTTGGGCACCTCTATTAATTAATGGAAAATTGAGTCCAAAACATCCAATCTCTGCGTTGAAAATCTTCGCAATAGCCTGCTATTACGTGCGAATATCGCCTTGATCTTAAATATTTTGGTTCTCAATTTTCTCATCCACCATTAATAGAGGTACCCATTTATCTTAAAAACAAAAAAATCGTAGAAATCCTTTTTTAAAATAGGAAATAATTAGACTTTTGTTTTCCACTTGTCTATTATAGATTAGTTATTTATGCCCCTCACAAAACACCTCTTTCCTATACATGTTGGCCTGATTTGAAAAACTATTTCCCTTTTAATAAAAACATTTCAAGCACTCATCTTATTATTGTAGTTGCTATTTTTTTAATCTCTTTTGGGAATATAGCTTTCTTTTCAAATATAGAAAAAGTATATGCCGTCAACCTGAAAAACATTGGATTTCTGGCATCACTTATTATAGGATTTACGGGAGCCATAGTCCTTATTTTATCGTTGCTTTGTTATAGACATACGATAAAGCCTATTATGATCCTTATATTATTATTATCGTCTATGGCTAGCTATTTTATGGATAGCTATAACACGATTATTAATGATGAAATGATCCAGAATATAGTCAGCACCGATATAGCTGAATCTTTAGATTTACTAAGCACTAACCTAATTTTATATGTCCTATTCTTAGGCGTTATTCCTTCTTATTTTATTTATAAAGCTAATATAATTTTTAGTTCAGGATGGCAAGAAGTTTTTTCAAAAATAAAACTATTTGGCTTAACATTAATGGGTATATTTGCACTGGTTTTTGCTTTTAGCGATTTTTATAGTTCCTTTTTTAGAGAACACAAACCTCTTAGATACTATGCAAACCCAAGTTATTATATATTTTCAACTGGGAAGTATATTGGTAGTTTTTTTAAATCTAACACCCTTACCCTACAAAAAAAAGGATTAGATGCAACGATTTCTACACTAGATAAAGACAGAGAATTAATCATTTTTGTCGTGGGTGAAACTGCCAGAGCAGACAGATTCTCTTTAAATGGTTATTCAAAAGAAACAAACCCATTATTAAAAAAAGAAGACGTTCTTAGTTTTACCAATTTTTGGAGTTGTGGTACATCAACTGCAAAATCAGTACCTTGTATGTTTTCTCTTTACAACACCTCTGAATATAACAAGGAAATCATCCATTCAACTGAAAATGCTTTAGATATACTCCAACATGCTGGAGTTAATGTTTTGTGGTTAGATAATAATTCAGACTCTAAAGGGGTAGCAGATAGAATTCCATATCAAAGTTATAAAAGCTCAGAAATAAACACTATCTGTGATGATGAATGTAGGGATGTTGGCATGTTACAAAATCTTCAAAGTTATATAGATGACCACCCTCAAGGAGATTTATTTATTGTTTTACACCAAATGGGAAATCACGGCCCCTCTTACTATAAACGTTATCCAGCTGAATTTGAAAAATTCACACCTGTTTGTAAAACTAATCAACTTGAAGATTGCAGCATAGAAGAAATTAATAATGCCTATGACAATGCTATTTTATATACAGATTACTTTCTATCTAAAGTCATCGCATTGCTTAAACAAAACCAAAATAATTTTGAAGCTGCTATGTTTTATGTCAGTGATCATGGTGAATCATTAGGTGAGAATGGGTTGTACCTGCATGGACTTCCAAACTTTGTAGCCCCTGATTCACAACGCCACGTTCCTGCCATTTTATGGACTAGTGTTAATTTTGATGAAATTGATATGAATGCACTTTCTAAAAATCGTGATAAAAAATACTCACACGATAATCTTTTCCATACCATTCTGAGTTTTGTTGAAGTAGAAACAGCTTTATTTGATAAGTCTATGGATATTATTAAATAACATTTAATCTATACTTCGCACCTGAAATAGTTTGAAGGTTTAGTACTGCTTTAATCAAGTAGAAAAAGCTTAATGTTTATGCTTGTTTAAACCTAAAACTGTTGCAAGACTTAATTCATTTTTTGCTAATGGTTTAATAATTTTAAAAGCATCCCACAGCATTCGTAAAGCCTTAGGAAAATTGGTTATTTTACCCTTCAATAATTTTTTAACGCCACACAAAACAACAGCAATAAAGTGCTTTATTAAAGTATTTGGATTTCTATTTAAACCAGCTAAAATTGATATTGGTTCAAATGCACACTTCCCACCTTGATTAATATAGTGAAAGACAGAATCTTTTAAAGAATCATTCGACATGACTTCATATAAAGCATTGGCTAGAATATTTACATTGGTATTAGCATTTTTTCTATCTCGGTAGTACATCTGAACTTTCTGTTCAATCAATTTACTATCATTAAAATTCGGCATATTCAATAGATGCGTGCCTAGGATTTTTACATCAGAAAATACAGCTGTGATCCCGCCACCAGTTAAAGGATGACGCATATTTAGAGCATCCCCTAACAATACTGCACCCGGTTTGAATAAAGGTTTTGCTGCCATGTAATGATTGGGCATTACCTTAAAATTTCCTTCACTGACAGCTTGAATAAAATTATCTTTCATACCGTCAGGAATATAAGGTTCAACGTTATTTTTTAAATACTTTATAATAAAAGGTCTTTTCGGAGCTGTATCACCAGGAAAGTCAATCAGTAACCTAACTTCGTTACTTGAAATGGGATAACATAAAAAAGGGGTTGATCCAGACAAAAATACATGACCAAAATTTGAGAAAGGCAAAGCACAGTCGGTTAATACTAAACCAACAAAAAATGAAGTAACACTTTTTTTATTATTACTTAATGCTTTCCTAAAGTGGGAAAAAAAACCGTCACTCGTGATGGTTAGCTTTGCATTAATTTCCCTCGATATTCTAGTTGTCTTTTCCTTATATTTAACCCCTGTAATAACACCTTTCTGATTTTCAATTAATTCAGTGGCTGTTCCTTCAAATTGTATAACAGAAGCATTTTCTAGTGCAGATTCCCTTATTTTTTGGAGAAATCGGCCATTATGCAATCCCATTCCGAGATAGTTTGTACTTGTATCTCTATTGTAAGGAATAGCAATACTTTCTTTTTCATGTAGTAAGGCATAACCAAATACATTTTGGCCATCAATACCATCCAATAAATGTCCAAGCCCCATTTGAGAGAGTGTTTCAACTGCACCTGGTTGAAGAAGCTCTCCTACAATTCTACTTTTTTCAGAAAAACTTCTGTCAATTAGAGCAATTTTAATATCTTTAGGTGCAAGGTATGCGGCAATAGTTGCACCCGCCATTCCAGCTCCAATAATACAGATATCAAATTCTTCATTCATAGGTTTAGGACTTTGTTAAAAAAAGTGGCCAAGCAAATCTAATACAATAATAAAAAATTTCTTTAAAAAAACAGGGGGAATAAATGTTTTTTCATTAATTTAAAAATAACTTGTAATATCTATTTAGAGCCCAAATTGGAAAGGTGTTTCTATAAGCACTATAAGTTATCATGCAGTTATAATTAAAAACACCCGATATTCCTTCTTGCAACCAATCACCATGCTCAGTTTGCTTTTCTATCAGCAATTGGATTCCTTGGTCAATATACTCTTTATTATTGTCATCTGCAGCCATTAATGAAAGTAATGCCCATGCTGTATTAACTACTTGCGACTCATTTGCTTCCGTATAAACCAGATTTGCACAAGATTTATAAGTTTCACCCCAACCACCATCTGGTTTTTGCTTGCTAATTAAAAATTCATTAGCTTTAGTGATAGCTTGATCTAAGGTAGTCACATCATAAATCTTCATTTTACGAACTTTAGTTAATGCCTCAATAGCAAACCATGTAGCATAAGTAAAACAAACGCCCCATCCTGCATACCAAGAACCATCAGTTCTTTGTTTTTTAATGATAAAGTCAAGCCCTTGAACAATGGCTGAATAGAGCTGCTCAGTTTTGTAATCTGGATATTCTTCGTGCGCTTCAATTAAGGTATGAATACAAGTTGAAGTGCATTCTGTCCAGGAATAATCAATCATGATGTCAGCAAAAATTTCTGAAGGGTTTAATTTTTCCAACCATTTTGGTGCACGAGTCAGTTCATAAGTAGCCCAACCACCCTCTTTATTTTGAAAACCAAGGATAACATCCACTGCTTTTTTTAGACGTTCTTCAGTAATAATGGGCTTTACCAGTCCAGAATGATGAATACTTAATACAGTACTAACGCCCTGTCCTGTACAGTCAGCTATTGGCCAACTGTGGTCTACAGTTGAAAAAGGCCAGCCTCCTGTTGAAGGATGCCTAAAAAACTGCTCATGGGTTTCATGTTGTTCTAAAATTTGCATTTTCTCAACAAATTGATAACTTTTTTCAATCGTTGGTTTGAATAATTGACCTATATCACTTTCTAATATTGCACGGGTTGTAAAAGCAACATCCCATAACTGAGATCCATTATATCCAGACATTTTCATACCATCTTCTGAGACCCATAAATAGTCGTACCATCGGTTAACATGGTTTTGAAATTGCTCTGAATCTTTGCCATGTGCATGCCATACACATATTGAATTAATAGCTTGACTGACAGGTCCAATATTAATATATTTTGTTTGACAATCTTCAGCGTGAATATAGTCAAGAATATAAGAGACTGCTTTTTTTCTTATCCATGAAGAATGAAATTTTTCATAGGTATTAGTAAATAAGTTCATCCATTTAAGAACCGGAGATTGAATGGTATAGCTATCCTTTTCACATACTTTATCTCTTTGTTTCGGCCAATCAATAGAAGAAAAGTCATCAACAAAAATTTCTTCTCGCAAAGATATAATTAGTTCATTCTCAGGCACTTGAATTCTATGTGAATAACAATATGCCATCGGTAAATACACCATTCGAGAATGACACCAATAACGTGAAGGATGTACTGGCAACCACTTTGGGAACAACCACATTTCAGGGAATAAACTATTAAATCCATCCCAATGAAATAAATTTAACGTTGCCAGATAAAATTTACCCCAAGATGGTATACCTGTTGCGCCACCATTTTCTGTTATCCAATTTCTGGCTTGAGTTAAACGGGGATCCTCTTTTTCTAACCCCAAAATTCTTAATGAAACATACTGCATCACTGTTCCAAACATCGTGGAATCATCCTCTATATGCATACCCCACCCACCATCTAGATTTTGATGATTGAACAAATAGATTTTCATTAATTCCTGATGTGGTCTTGGAAATGCAGAGTCTGTTATGTAAGAGGCGAATAGTAGCCCGGGTAATAAAAACAATGGTCCACCATAATCTCCTGACCAAAAACCTTCCTCATTCTGAAGGCTGGAAAAATAGTTAATTCCATTAATTAAAGAATCGACTACTTTTTGTTGTTCTGAGTCATTTGTAAAAGGTGGAGAGTTAGTGAATTTTTTATAATTTTGATTATAAATTTGATGCCTGAATACCTCATCGCCAGAATTTGGATTTTTTTGATTATCAAAAGAAAAATCTTTGGTAAATTGCTGAATTTCCTCATCAGATAATGATGTAGCATTAGTCAAGTGATCCTCTGGGTTTTTAGAACTTGGTTTATAAGCCCAAATTTGCCGGCCATTTTTGATCAATAATTGCCAATTCTTCCAACTGGATTTAACTTCTAGCATATTTTAGGTAGTATTATGTTTATAATGATATTTTTAGATAGAGCCAACTTTTAGTTTAATTTTTTAAGATAATAGCTTCAATCCAGGGGGTAATGCTTCACCAAATACTTGTTTTTCTTCCTTCTCATCCAATTCTTTATACTCCTCTACCATTTCTATCCACGATTCAGGTAATTTACTGTTTTTCAATTTTTCAACAATTTTCAATCGAATAGACTCATCTAAATCTCTTGCTCTATCTCCACTCATTCTTGCAATTAATGTCGCTGAAAAACCTGCCTGAGGTATTTTCTTCCAATCAACTTCCATAACCTGTTGTAACCAGACTGAAACAATGTTTGCGGGAATAACATTATGGTGACTACCATGAAAAGGAACTCTAGAGGCAATTCTTCCTACAGCCCACCATGTCTGATTGGGTTCATTCGATTTTTGTAACCGTTTTAATAACCACTCACAAATTAATTTTTTGTTATCAATAGATAATCGTTCTAGCACACCGACTAGACGAACCATATCATCATACCCACGTATCTTAACTTGTTTTGCCAATCCTGGTTGCCGGGCTGCCGCAGGATTTAAAAACTTTGAAATATCCTTAAAAATAGTTTCTTGTGCTTCTGCATTTAACCCACCTGCAATCCGCCTCCACAATGTCCACCATTCAGTCCAGTTTTGTTTTTCATTAACAAACTGAATTACCTGAGGGTACATTCTCCATAATTGTTCTACACGCCAATCATCTATAGGATAACCAAATCCTGGACGTAAACAAAAACCAACCAAACTTAACCAAACCCTTTCGTGATTTTCTGATCGGCGGCGAAATTTCATCCCTTCTAATAACCCAGAAAAAAGTTCTCTCAGTAAAGGAGTTTCCCATTCAGCTCGTGACAAACCTAAGGTTTTTTCTAAACCAGATCGTAAACTTTTTACTGCTTTTGGGTCTATTTTTTTTGATTTAGAGCCAAAAATAGCTTGAATTTTATCTATCGAATCATTGAAGTTTGCGGGTAATTCAGCTTTGGTTTGAGCCACGCCCCTTCCTTTTTTCCTAATTTGAAACTCAACATCAAATCGTTGCGAATGATCTGCAATAGCAATACATTGAATTTTAAGTGTACCCACTTCAGTTTGAGTGACAGCAAGCTGCACTGTTATATCACCTTTATCTTCACCTTCAAATGCAACAGCTAAGGGGGGTAAAAAGTTAAACCTGTCTTCAGTAATATCAACTAACTCTCCAGGTTGATATTTTATATCACCTGTTGTAGATGCTAAAAGAAATCGAACAGGTTGGCCTATCCGCAAGGAAAATTGTTGTTCCTTTAAAATAACTTCTATCCCTTCCTCACTTCCTCTAGGCAATAAACAAATCCCTTGTCGAATCTCTTTCTTTTTATCAGTGTCTACTAATAAAAAATAACTTCGTGCAGATCCACCACCAATCTTTAATTTTTTATCACGTCTTGCGATAGCATAACTGACAGCACCATAAGCTACAGATAATTCAGGGTGCTTATTTTCTAACAAAACGGGCTTCTGGTTACTCCATGAAGCAATCAGATCTAAAGTTCTTTGTGTAATCGGTTTGCTACGAAAAACACCACCATTTAGTAAAACAGCATCCGGCGCAGTACTTTTTTGCCCCAATGCTTCTGCCGCTGCTTGACTGTGTAATTTTAAAAATGCTGCGATATGCTTGCTGATTGCTGGTTCTGCAGCGTAAGGTAATCCAAACTCAACCACCCCACTACGTTTTTTATCAGGTAGGTCATTGATGCCTGATAGTGGAAAAAAACCATCCAAAGCAACATGTCTAACTTCTTTTTTATCTAATTGTGCCGTTCTTGAACCACCGATTAATTTTGAACCACCCCCTAGTAGCGTAACATGAATATACTCTGGCGCATCATCTGCTAATAATCGTTCTTTTGCAAAACGACATTGTTCTAATAATTGCGATAAATCAGCTGCGGATAATTTTGTTTCATTTTGAGTTATCCGGCTTTCTGCTAAATGAGCTAATGCTAAATCAATATTGTCGCCACCTAGCATCAGATGATCACCCACCCCAATACGCGTCAACTTTGGTTCATCATTTCCTGGCTCAACTTTTATCAATGTTAAATCAGTTGTCCCCCCACCCACATCACAAATTAGCAATAAACGAACATTTTCTAATTTTTTCTTAATTTCCCCTGTGTTTCTACGCAACCAGTCATAACAAACAGCTTGAGGTTCTTCTAGCAAACGAATATCAGTTAAACCAGCAATTTTAGCAGCTTCCAAGGTTAATGAGCGTGCAATCTCATCAAATGAAGCAGGCACAGTAATCACGACGGTTTGTTTTTCTAGTGGTGCATCAGGAAATTTATGCCCCCAAACTGTTCGTACATGAGCTAAATAACTCGCACTGGCATCAATAGGTGAAACCTTTTGGATTTCATCAGAGCTACTCCATGGAAGAATATCAGCAGCATGGTCAACAGAAGGATGAGAAAGCCAACTTTTAGCACTGGTAACAAACCGTCCTTGGGTTTTAGCTCCAAGCAATCTAGCCGCTTCTCCAATAATAGCTTTATCACCTGCTGGAGAAAAACTAATATCAGCCTCTGATAATTCACCCTCTGCAGGATGGTAACGGACAGAAGGTAATAAAGATCGAGAGGCGACTTCACCTGGTGCAATAAGTTGCTCAATTTCAAAAATATTTATCTCAGGATTTGAAATTGATTTACCTGCTTTAGTGTAAGCAACAACGGTATGTGTTGTGCCTAAATCAATACCAACTAAGTACTGTACTTGATTATTCAATGCTTAATTTAACCATTCAAAATAGAAAATATTTCTATATTCTATCCTTTTCAGATAAATATCGGTAATTTGAGTTTGCATTAATCTAGCTAGATTTCAATAATTCCTAAAATAATCAACATTAATTAATAAATTTATTAGTTACTAATGACATAATAGACAGAGTAAATATCGGTGCTATTCAAACAATTAAATTAAAGGAGTTTCCAATGATATTGGCAGGTGATATAGGAGGCACTAAGACCACCCTAGCGCTATATACAAAAAATAGCCAAGGTATTTTGCAAAATAAATTTAATCAAACTTATATCAGTGCTAACTATCCTCAATTTAACGATATTTTATCAAAATTTATACAACCCGATATGGTCATCGATTCGGTTTGTATTGGTATTGCCGGGCCGATTGTTAATCAACGTTGTCAAACAACCAATTTACCTTGGGTAATTGATTCTCAAGAACTATCTAAAATACTAGGTACTCATCAAGTAAAACTGCTAAATGACTTAGAAGCAATGGCTGTAGGTATGCTACACACCTCAGCTGATGATTTGGTTGAACTCAACCCAAATGCTCAACATCAAGATGGAAATATTGCTGTTATTGCTGCTGGAACAGGGTTAGGTGAAGCAATCCTTTATTGGGATGGAAAACATCATCACCCTATTGCAACCGAGGGGGGGCATACAGACTTTGCACCACAGACTGAGCAACAAGACCAGTTTTTGCTATTTTTACGCAACCAAATTAATGGACATGTGAGTTGGGAGCGAGTTCTTTCAGGTGATGGTTTTGGATATCTTTATGATTTTCTTGTAACAAGTAACTTTTCCCAGCCATGCTCAGCTATAGAAAATATCTCACCTACAGTCGATAGAAATGCGCTTATTTCCCAATTAGGTATTAATAATAAAGACCCCGTGTGTGCTGAAGTTGTTCGCTTGTTTGTGGAACTTTATGCGGCAGAGGCAGGAAATTTAGCGCTTAAATGCTTATCAACAGGCGGTGTTTTTATTGGTGGGGGTATCGGCTCTAAAATCCGCTCTGCTTTAGAAGCAGGGGAATTTATGTATCATTTCTCAGATAAAGGTCGCTTTCAACAACTTCTCAACAAAATCTCGATTAAATTATCTCTTAATCCGAATATACCACTTATTGGAGCCGCTAATTATTTTTCAGATAATTGATAAATTTTTTTTAAGTTATTTGGCTTTTTTAGTTTTAATTTCTTTTAAGGAGCCTCTGATTAAGTCGATTAGAATTTAGCACAGAAAAATAATTGGACTTGATCAGAGGTTCCTTAAGCTAGCTCAGCAGTGATTGACTCAGCATATTGATAGAGGTTTTTAATAATTTCAACCTTATTAACCTCATCTTTGTATTGTTCAGCAAGAAAATTTAGGTTAGATAAATAGCTGGGTAATTCTGGTAGTAAAATAGATTGTCGGTACTTAGTCCATTTTACTAACTCTGCTTTTGACAAGTATTCAGGGTGATTTCTGGCTCGGTAATTAAAAAAAAGAGTTGAAAAACGCTTATCTTTAATCGGTAATTTTATATTAGCTAATTTTTCTGGTGATGATGAATGACGGATTTTTTCAAAGCCTCTTTTGTCACTATCAGAAAAAAAACCATCGTATAACATAGCATCAACATTACCTTTATTATCAAATACTCTTTCTTGTTGAAACACTTCTAAAATTATCTTTGCTATTTTTTTATTCGCTTTTAATTTAGTTAAGTTATTAGAACAAGCCTGCTGATCAAGACCTAATCGGGTTAAATTTTCTGGTAATAATGTTTTTTCAATTGCTAAAAAAGGACACTTATTGATATGTACCAATTTTAACGGAATGGGTAATTTATCCCCTAATTCATCTTTTTTTGTATATAAACGTTGCCTAATTTCATCTACTGGCAACTCTAATAAAGGCGATACATCTTGGGATAAATCAATGACAGCAACTGCATTAGTATTTTTTGGATGCCATACAATGGGAGCCACTAAGGATGTATTTCCCCTAGCTGCTCCAAACATACCTGAAACATGAACTAGTGGTGTGAATTGCTTTGTATCAATTAAAGCTTTAACTTTATTTTTATTTCGAAGATTAAAATAATAATCAAATAGCTTTGGGGCTTTCTTTTTTATTAATTTAGCGATGGCAATTGTTGCATAAACATCTGATATCGCATCATGTGCGTTCTCATGGCTTATGCCATTCGCTTGAGTTAATAGTTCCAAACGAAAACTAGGTAAACCGAGTTCATTTTTAGGCCAAACAATCCCTTCTGGCCTTAATGCATAGGTAGCACGAACTAAATCAATAATATCCCAACGTGAATTGCCATTTTTCCAACTATATTCATAAGGGTCAAAAAAATTTCGATAAAAAATATTTCTGGAAAATTCTTCATCGAAACGTATTGTGTTATATCCAACAACACAGGTATTAACTTGTATAAATTGTTTGTTTATTTTAGCTGCAAAATCTGCTTCAGAAACACCTTCAGCCTGAGTAATTTGAGGTGTGATACCTGTAATAATTGCTGATTCAACGTTAGGAAAATAATCATCACTCAGACGACAATAAAACATATTAGGCTCACCAATGATATTAAAATCCATATCAGTACGTATGCCCGCAAATTGAGAAGGTCGATCAAGAGATGGACTTAATCCCCAAGTTTCATAATCATGCCAGTAAAAAGTTTGTTCTAATCGCATAGTGTTAAAATAAAATCAAAACACAAAAAAACATTTGTTTTCTATAAAGCTCATAAAAAATAATTCTAATTTCTTTATAAATTATTTCATTGAAACTAAAGCACGTAAAACATCAGTTCTACTTACAATACCAACTAACTTATTATCATCAAAAACAGGAAAGCTTCTCACTGATGAGTCCTGAAATTTATCTGCAAGATCAACAATGCTAGAGTCCGCATTAACAGAAATAATTTTTCTATTCATAAAATCTGCTACTTTCCCACTCATTCCTTGATTATAAGAAGCATCAAGAACAACTTTCATACTATCTTTTTCAGAAAACATACCCACTAATTTCCCCGACTGATCTAATACTGGAGCACAGGTAACTTTGTGACTTAACAGCTGTTTAATAGATGCCAGAACATCAGCATCTTCTTTTACAGTCATTAAGTTTTTTGTCATATAATTTGCAATAGTAATTTTTGCTAACATAATCATATCCTCATTAAGATCAATAAAATAAGCAAACAGAGTAACGTAGATTTATGAAATAAAGTTACCTTTAAGTTTTAATCTATGATTTTTTTAAAAGATCAGGATTAAAATCAATTTTTTGAGACTCTGCTGCTTCCGCATCTCGTTTTTTCTTTTTGTCACATTTTTCAACACAGACACACTCTCCATTACCGGTGCCACCACAAGATCCTTTAATAGCTCTCCGGCCAAAGATAACACCAATAGCCATTATTACGACAACAATTAGCATAAATCCAAATGTTGCTAAAAAATACATCATTTAACTTACCTTAGTTTTTCTACAAAAGATGATGATACCTTTTCTACAAAGCCATCCTCTGTTTTTATAATAAATAAAGCCGCTATATTTTCTTTTTCGGCTAATTGATACCCTTGTTCTGCTCCTAATACCATTAAAGCTGTCGCAAGAGCATCTGCTTTCATTGTAGTATCGCTCAATATAGTGATTGATGCTAGTTTATGTGTAATTGGTTTACCTGAACGAGGGTCAATTGTATGTGAAAAACGGATGTCCTCTACTTCAAAAAAATTTCTATAATCTCCTGAAGTAGCAAGTGATATATCAGTTAAGGGCAAAACTTTTTGTATCATTCGTTTATCAGTAGTTGGTTTTTCTACTGCAATACGCCAAGGTTTTTTGTTGATATTGAGTCCTTTTAACCTCAGCTCCCCACCTATTTCAACCATATAATTTTCAATACCATTGGCTTCTAATAATAAGCCTACTCGATCAACTGCATAGCCTTTAGCAATAGCAGATAAATCCAAATATAACGAGATGACTTCTTTTTTGATTTGTTTTTTTTCATCATTAAACAATAAATACTTAAAGCCAGTATTTACTAATGTCTTTTTGATTTTTTCATCTGTTGGCGCAGTATAAGAGAGTCCATCTGGACCAAACCCCCATAAGTTAACTAATGGACCGACTGTTATATCAAATGCACCATTGGATAATTCTGAAATATTATTAGCCTGTTTTAATACCTCATACAATGATTCTGAAACAGTGATCCATTCCGATGATATATTTTGGTTAATCAGTGACAATGCAGAATCTTGTTGATAAGTAGACATTTGTCCATTTAATCCATCAAGAAGTTGTTTAATTTGTTTTTTTACTGAATTACTATTGACTGATTCAGGTATTAAAGATGCTTTTATTGTGAAGCTAGTCCCAAAAATTGCATCAGAATAATGTAAGGGATATTGAGATTTTTCAATTTGTTGCTGACAAGCAAGCAATAAAAAAACGAGGAGCAGTAAAACTGAGCCTCGTTTTAGGTTTTCTAAAAACATAATCAACTTATACTGTATTAAACAAGAAAAACTTTTATTTCATCTAATTAATCGAGCAGTAGCTTCTCTTCCCAATCAAAAAACATAAAAAAACCATATTTATTATAAGTAAATATGGCTTAATTTATTTAACCACCAAAGTCATCTAACATGATGTTTTCAGGTTCAACACCATTTTCTATCAGCATACTAATTACTGATGAGTTCATAATTGGAGGTCCACATAAGTAGTACTCACAATCTTCTGGTGAAGGATGGTTTTTAATGTATTCTTCAAATAATACATTATGAATAAACCCAGTATATCCTTCCCAATTATCTTCTGGTAAAGCATCAGATAAAGCAGTATGCCATTCAAAGTTATCATTTTCTTTGGCAAGCATATCAAAATCTTCTATATAAAACATTTCGCGTTTACTTCGTGCGCCATACCAGAAAGTCATTTTACGTGTTGATTTTAATCTACGTAATTGATCAAAGATATGTGATCTCATAGGTGCCATGCCTGCACCACCACCAACAAAGACCATTTCTGCATCTGTATCTCTAGCAAAGAATTCACCATACGGCCCTGAGATAAGTGCTTTATCCCCAGGCTTAAGATTAAAAATGTACGATGACATAATACCAGGAGGTACACTATCAGGTGAACCAGGAGGTGGTGACGCAACACGAACGTTTAGCATTATTTCTTTTTCTTCTGGAAAAGAAGCCATTGAATATGCACGTAAAGTGGGTGCTTTTACATTAGACACATAACGCCAAAGATTGAATTTATCCCAATCTTCACGATATTCGTCTTCAATATCCATATCTTCATACTTAGAGATATGTGCAGGACATTCAATCTGAATATAACCCCCCGCTTGATAATTGATTTCCTCACCTTTAGGTAACTCTAATACCAATTCTTTAATGAAAGTGGCAACATTGTTATTCGACTTAACCGTACATTCCCATTTTTTAACACCAAATACACTGTCTTCAACATCAATTTTCATGTCGTGCTTAACCGCTACTTGACATGAAAGACGTTCACCTTCTGCTGCTTCACGTTTAGTGATATGAGATAACTCAGTTGGTAGAATTTCACCACCACCTGAATGTACCTTCACAGTACACTGACCACATGTACCACCGCCACCACAGGCGGAGGGGATAAACAGCTCGTTATCAGCCAGTGCAGTTAATAACTTAGAACCAGCTGGCACATGAATAGTTTTTTCACCGTTGACAACAATTTCGATGTCTCCGGAAGCAACCAACTTACTCTTTGCGCCAATAATAATAAATACAAGCGCAATCACGATCGCCGTAAATAAAATTACGCCCAATAAAATTTCTAGCATTACTCTTCCTTCCTACAATTGGATTCCAGAAAAAGCCATGAAGCCAAGAGACATCAGACCTGCACTAATAAATGTAATTCCAAGGCCTTCAAGACCTTTAGGAATATCACTGTATTTTAGTTTTTCACGTACACCAGCCATTACTGTAATAGCTAATGCCCAACCAAAACCACTACCAACACCATAAACAACACTTTGAGTAAAGTCGTAATCACGTTCAATCATGAATAAACTACCCCCCAAAATCGCACAGTTTACTGTAATCAATGGTAAGAAAACACCTAATGCATGAAACAGGGTTGGAAAGAATTTATCTAAAATCATTTCCAAAATCTGTACCAATGCTGCAATCATACCAATACAGCTTAGTAGTACTAAAAAGCTTAAATCAACGCCAGTAATACCTAACCATGATAAAGCATCTTCTTTTAACAGTGTGTGATAAACCAAGTTGTTTACTGGAACAGTTATCACTTGCACAACCATAACCGCAACCCCTAAGCCAATTGCTGTAGAGATTTTTTTAGATACCGCTAGGAATGTACACATCCCTAGGAAGAACGCTAAGGCTAAGTTTTCTACGAAAACCGCTTTAATAAATAAACTTACGTATTCATTCATTAGTGATGTCCTCCTTCACCATGAGAAATATCCATAATTTTAAAATCAGCTTTTTCATTTTGTCCAGGTTTCCATTGACGAAATGTCCAAATGAGTAAGCCAATAATAAAGAATGCACTGGGTGGTAATAACATCAAACCATTAGGATCATACCAACCGCCATCTTTTGTTAATGGGAAGATTTCTATTCCCAATAGTTTACCCGAACCAAACAATTCTCTAAAGAATGCAACAATAATCAAGATCAAGCTGTAACCCGCACCATTGCCAATACCATCGATAAAGCTAGCCATTGGTGGGTTTTTCATCGCATACGCTTCTGCACGTCCCATCACAATACAGTTAGTAATAATCAAGCCAACGAATACTGACAATTGCTTACTAATTTCATAAGCAAAAGCTTTCAGAATTTGATCAACTACAATGACTAAAGACGCAATAATGGTCATTTGAACAATAATACGTATACTGCCAGGAATATGATTTCTAATCGAACTAATGGCAGCACTTGAACAAGCTGTAACCGCTGTCAAAGCAACTGCCATAATTAACGATGTTGACATTTGCGATGTTACCGCTAGTGCTGAACATATTCCCAATACCTGTAAGGTAATCGGATTATTATTAACTAATGGTTCAGTCAATATTTTTTTAGTATCTATATCTGCACTCATGATCAGCCCTCCCCTTCGATTCTAACTTTATCAAGATAAGCAGAAAAACCTTGATTACTCATCCAATATTTAACTAGATTAGAAACACCTAAACTAGTTAATGTTGCTCCTGCCAGTCCATCAACATCATATTCAGAACCTGGTTTAGACGTATCAACAACACCTTTAATCAGCCCAAGTTTAACGTCTCCTGACTCAGAATAGACTTTTTTGCCTTTCCACAAAGCTCGCCAGTTTGGATTAACAACCTCACCACCAAGTCCTGGTGTTTCGGCTTGATCATAAAAATTAATACTTTTTACTGTTTGGCCATCAGATTCTAAAGCTAAAAACCCATACATTGTTGACCATAATCCATAGCCATGCATGGGTAAGATAATAGATTCAATCACATCACCACTCTTAACTAAATATACTTTAGCTATTTTAGCTTTTCGTTTGATGCTTGCGATATCATCTTCTGTTGAGATATTAATGTTTTGAGATGGATCTTTAGCAGCTTTACGTTGATCGTAAGTAACAACATCCATATCATCGATATAGTCGCCAGTTTCAATATCAACTAACTTTTCTTCTATTTGATCAGAAAATGCTTGATTAATATCAGTGCCTTCATCTAATAAACCGGCTACTTCAAGAATATTCTTCTTCATATCTAGTGCTTTGTTTTCAATCTGTAGAGGTCTTAAAGCTACTGCTGCAAATGAAACCAAAATTGCACAAACAAAACAAAGAGCGAGTGCTACTGCTATGGTTTTTTCTAAACTGTCATTACCTAATGCTAAAACCTTCTCTTTGTATGCATTAGCTTTTTGATAATTTGGGTTTTCTTCTAAACGTTCTTTAAAATTTCCATTAGACATGACGTTTCATCCTTCTCTTAATATTTGCCTGAACGACAAAATAATCAATAACAGGGGCAAACATATTGGCGAATAAAATCGACAACATCATTCCTTCTGGGAAAGCTGGATTTACCACACGAACTAAGACAACCATAACACCAATCAATACACCAAAAATCCAACGTCCTGTATCGGTCATTGCAGCACCGACAGGATCGGTTGCCATATAAACCATACCAAACGCAAACCCACCAACAGTTAAATGCCAGTAAAAAGGAAATGCAAACATAGGGTTTGTATCACTACCAATTATATTGAACATGACTGATGTTGCTATCATCCCCATTAATACACCACCCATAATTCTATATGAAGCAATTCGTGTATAAAGTAGGAAAGCTGCACCTATGAATATTGCTAAGGTTGATGTTTCACCAATTGATCCTGGAATAAACCCTAAGAATGATTGAAACCAGCCATAACCTGCAGCATGAACTGCATCTAGGCCACCAGAAGCGGCAAGACCTAATGGTGTTGCCATGGTATACCCATCTACTCCAACCCAGGCCATATCACCTGAAATCGCAGCAGGATATGCAAAGAATAAAAATGCACGTCCAGTTAGCGCAGGATTTAAAAAGTTTTTACCTGTTCCGCCAAATACTTCTTTACCAATAACAATACCAAAAGAAATACCAAGTGCTACCTGCCATAAAGGAATATCGGGAGGAAGAATCAATGTGTATAACATTGAAGAAACTAAGAAACCCTCGTTAACTTCATGCCCACGAACAGTTGCAAATAATACTTCCCAAACACCACCAACGGCTAAAGTCACTAAGTAAATAGGTAGGAAAAATAATGCACCATGAACCATGTTAGAAAATGGGTTCATTGGGTTGTAGCCAAACCAATTCATTACAAGGGCACGCCAGCTTGTTGTTTCGCTTAGACCCATCGCTTCAATCGCTAAATTCGCTTGGTAACCTGTATTATACATCGCCATCAAAATACAGAAAAATGTTGCAATCACAACAAAAGTCATTGTACGTTTCAAGTCATTACCATCACGCACATGTGTTGTGCCGCGTGTTACATCAGAGGGTGTATAAATAAAAGTGTCTACCATCTCATAGAGACCGTAATACCTTTCTAATTTGCCGCCTTTCGTAAAATGCGGCTCTATGCTATCTAAAATATCTCTAGCCGACATTATCCTTCCTTCTCAATTTTAGTTAGATTCGCTCTTAATACAGGTGCAAAATCATGCTTACCTGGATCAACGAAAGTGAATAAGGAAACATCTTCCTCAATTAACTCAAGACCACCTAAAAGCTGAGCCTGATCAGTATCACCTATCACCAAAGCTTTTAATAATGGAGTTGCTAAAATATCCATAGGCATCACTGATTCGTAGACACCGACTGGGACAATAGCTCTATTACTACCATTTTTATCTGTTGTTAATGGAAATAAGCGATTATTTTTTTTGTCCTTACTCGATGTATAGACATTCATTGCAGAGTATTTATCTTTTCCTGCAACTATCCATCCAAACAATTCACGATCTCTTCCTTCTTTAAGCACAGAAACCTGATTAATATAGCAACCAAGATAAGTAAAGCCTTCTGTTGCTTCATGTCCATATAATACAGAACCTGAAATCACTCGGTTTTCGCCAGATTTTAATTCTCCAGAAGCCAAATCATTCGTATTTGCACCGACTCGAGTACGAAGTAAACGAGGTTTTTTTACAGTTGGTCCAGCTAAAGAGACAACCCTATCCACATTTAATTTGCCAGTAGTAAATAGTGCACCAATAGAAATGACAGCTTGGTAATCAATGTGCCAAACATTTTTATCAATATTTACTGGATCGATAAAGTGAATGTGTGTACTAGGCAACCCCGCCGGATGTGGGCCAGAAAACTCTGCAGTTTGAATGGTATCTAAAGAGACAACTTCGGTTCCAGTCGCTTTACAAAGGTATGTTTTTCCCTCTGTTAATTTAGAGACAATAGCGAGACCATTAGTAAAAAGTGTTTCCTTTTCTTTAATAATAATTGCAGGATCTGCTGCTAAAGGTCTTGTATCGATAGCCGTTACAAAAATTGATCTTGGTGTACTATCAACTGTTGGAATTTTTCCATAAGGACGCACGATAAATGAAGTCCATAAACCAGAACTTAAAAGATTTTCTTTAATTTGATCTATTGTTAAAGTAGCCAAATCTTTTTTTGCGTATTTTGTAAAAGATTCTTGAGCCGATCCTTTTAAACTAATAACAACAGATTGTAAAACACGTTTTGCTCCACGGTTAACTTCAATAACTTCACCCGCACCTGGTGCAGTAAAATTAACCCCTGGATTCTGTTTATCAGTAAAAAGTACTTGACCTAGTTTGACGGTATCACCAACAGCCACCATCATTTTAGGTTTCAACCCTACATAATCCTTCCCCAAAATGGCAACTGATTTAACCTTGTTACCATCTTCTATCACTTGTTTTGGAGCCCCCGTTATTGGAAGATCCAAACCCTCTTTTATTGTAAATTGCATAGTGAAATAAGCCTATTCTCCAGACGAATTGCGGCAAAAAATCTCCTTGAAAACAAGAAGCTCTTTAAGACATTAAAACTGCTACATTACATCATAAATCGCCCTTTTTCTCAATGAGCATAATTATTTAAATTTGTTATTGATGGATAAAGTTTTTAAGTTAATAAATTTATCGTTAACACTTTACTTAAAAACCAGGAAATTAAAGTATAACGTGGAAAAGAAATTGTTCAATTTCACTTTTGCAATCTTATTTTTTAGTTATTTAAAATAACAGCTTACTAATCTAATAAATATCAAAAACAACTGAAATTAAGAGAAAAACTTGGAAAAGAACTATTCAGAGGGAATAAAAAAGATTACCACCTTGATTGTGCCAAACCTATAGAACACCTCAGAACCGTAAGTTGAATTAGATTCTGAGGTACAATCCTTATTTATTGAAAGTAGTTCCTGTTGTAGGAGGTAATGTAGGCATTTCTTGTTTTGGAAATTCGCCAGTTAAGGCATCTAAGAAAGCAACAATATCTGAAATCTCTTCTTTAGATAAATTTTTATCTAATTGCATCTTAGCCATTAATTTAACTGCTTTATCCAATGTTTTTATCTTGCCATTATGAAAGTAAGGTGCTGTTAAAGCAATATTACGTAAAGTAGGTACTTTCCATAAATGTTCATCTTCTTTTTTACCTGTTACTTCAGCTAAACCTGTATCTTTCTTAAAGTCATACTGAGCTTCTAAATATCCATTGTAATTAATAGGAAATTTTTGAAATGTGCCCGGACCATTAAATGCAGGCCCACTATGACAACCTGTGCAACCAATTTCCACAGCTAAATTCATTCCACGAACTTGTTGCTCAGTGAGTGCTTTTTTATCACCCTTAACATATTTGTCGTAAGGACTATTTGGTGTAATTAATGTTCTTTCGTAAGCTGCAATTGCTTTAGTTGCGTTGTCTTTAGAAATAGTTTCTGTTCCAAATGCTTTCTTAAAAGCTATTTGATAGCCTTCTATCGTTTCTAATCGAGATACTACGTCATTCCAGCTTTTCATACCCATTTCTATTGGGTTGGTAACGGGGCCCGCAGCTTGTTCTTCTAAACTGGCAGCTCGTCCATCCCAAAATTGAACTTTATTGAACGCTGCATTCCAGACAGTTGGTGCACTACGACCACCCACTTGAGCTTCTACACCAACTGAGCCAGCACGATTATCCTCACCACCTAACATTGTGTTATGGCAAGACGCACAAGAAACAGTTCCAGAAGAAGATAAGCGAGGATCATGAAAAAGCATTTTTCCCAAAGCAACTTTCTGTGGCGTTGTTGGGTTATCAGCTGGTGCTGGTGCAGTTGTTGGTAACGCTTGAGATAATACCGCTGAACTTGTACCGGCGAGAGCAATTGCGGCAATCACCGAATGAATTTTAGACATACTAACCTCCAATATTATAATTATTTATAGTTTGCATTGGAATTGTAAGGCATCAAGCCTATATTGGTAAATCTTTTATCCAAAACAACCCTTAATTTACTTGTTTTTTTCAACAATTTAACTTCGTTTACTGAAACCACTCTTTCTTTTTGAATGATTAGTTACATTTTTTAAATACAAGTGAAGTATTAATTCCACCAAAAGCAAAGTTATTGTTCATTGTGTAATCACAGTTTATTTTGCGAATAGCACCTTGGATATGATCCAAACCAGCACATTGCCGATCAATATTATCTAGATTAGCTGTGGGGTGAAACCAGTTTTCATTCATCATATTGATACAAGCCCATGCCTCTATTGCCCCACAAGCTCCTAGGGTATGACCTGTATAACTCTTTATAGAACTAATCGGTGTATTATTACCAAAAACTATTGATGTTGCTTGGCTTTCTGCCACATCACCTTTTTCTGTCGCTGTACCATGTGCACTTATATAGCCTATTTTTGAAGCTTCCAAACCAGCATCCTGCAGAGCTAATTTCATAGCTAATTGCATACTTTCACTATCAGGTTGTGTCACATGAACTCCTCCTGAGTTTGTTCCAAAACCGATAATTTCTGCATAGATATGAGCACCACGACTTAAAGCATGCTCTCTCTCTTCTAGTATGAAAGTTCCACCGCCTTCACCTATGACTAAGCCATCTCGATCGCTATCAAAAGGGCGTGGTGATTTTTCTGGTTCGTCATTTTTTGTACTTGCAGCAAATAAAGTATCAAATACTGCCGCTTGTGATGGAGATAGCTCATCACTTCCCCCTGCAACCATGATAGATTGAATGCCATATTTAATAGTTTCGTAAGCATAACCAATACCTTGGCTACCGGAAGTACATGCACTAGAGGTAGGAATAATTCGCCCATTTATCCCGAAATGCAAACCTATATTTACCGGACAAGTATGTCCCATCATACGAATATAAGATGTCGCATTTAAGCTTCCTCTATCCTTACTCAATAACATACTCGTAAAATCTATTAGACCTTCAAAACTACCCGATGAACTTCCATATGCTACGCCTGTTTGACCATTTTTTAAGCACGGATCATTTAGTAAACCCGCATCTATCAGCGCTAATTCAGTAACATAAGTAGCTATCATAGCAACTCTTCCCATCCCTCGAATTTGTTTACGTGAATAGTGGTCGGGACGACTAAAATCAACAGGTGCTGCTATTTGATTATTTAAACCAGCATACCCAGCCCAATCTTCCATTCTTTGGATACCTGTTTTCTGTGCTTTTAAATGACTAGCCACTGTTTCCCAGTCATTACCGATAGGTGTTAATGCTGCCATCCCTGTTATGACCACACGTTTCATTAACACAGCCCTCCATTAACAGAAATGACCTGACGGGTAATATAAGCCGCTTCTTCTGACAATAGAAATGCAACGGTTGCTGCCACTTCTTTAGCTTCACCCACGCGACGAAGTGGAATCATTTTTTTTATTTCTTCTAGTGGCAATTCACCCAGCATTTCAGTATCTATTAACCCTGGAGCCACACAATTAACTGTAATTTTACGCTTTGCTAATTCTAATGCTAATGCCTTGGTTGCACCTATAATACCAGCTTTTGCAGCACTATAATTAACCTGCCCTCGATTTCCCATAATCCCTGAAACAGAAGACAAGGTAACAATTCTGCTTGGTTTACGTCGTCTTATCATTGGCATAATCAGTGGATTTAAAACATTATAAAAACCATCTAGATTAGTCGTCATAACGGTATCCCACTCCTCTCCTGTTAATGCGGGAAATGCATTATCTGCTGTCACACCGGCATTACAGACTACGCCATAATAAGCTCCATTCTGTTCTATATCTTGAGTTAATTGTTCAAAACACTGCTGCCGATTTGATAGATCAAACTGTAGAACTCTGGAATATTGTCCCATTTCCTTTATTTCTGAAGCGACTTCATTGGCCTTATCAAGATTTTTTCTACAATGAACAACAACATCATAGCCTTTCTCCCCTAAATACAATGCGATTGCCTTTCCAATCCCTCGACTAGAGCCTGTTACTAATACTATTTGATTCATTGTTTACTTATAATAATTCTTAATGTTATTTAACTTTAGGCGACAAGGGTTATTTTGTTACAGATTAACTAAATATACGATTATCTATCTCATTAGGCTGATAAACATTTAGTTTAGCTGAAACATCGACTCCTTTTCCTATAATTTGACAATCAAACGCACTTAATCCTTGATCTTCAATCAATCGTTCTACAGTCACCGTTAAAACAACACCCACGTTAAAAGTAGACGTATTACTATTATAACGACGCGTGCCTAATAAGAACCCTATGTTGATAGGTTTGCCTGCAAGATAACGTATCATCCCTCCATGTGCTGCAACAGCTTGAGCCATATATTCAATACCTAGCCAGGCAGGTACTGTTTTTTCATCACCAAATAGCCCATCATTACAAACCTTTGTCTCGACAACCATTCTTTGTTGATCGTATTCTAAAACTTTATCTAACAACATCATTTGTCCTGCATGCGGCAAGATATCGGCAACATTTATATCAATCATACTCGTGACACAGCGATAGAAATGTTATTACCTCCAAAAGCAAAAGAATTACTCTGACAGTTATTAATTCTCCGCCCTAGGGCTTGCCCTTTTTTTACATAATTCAATGAAGATAATGTTTCATCCAGAATATCATCATTAATATTAGGGACTAATAACCCTTGCTCATCATTTTCTGATAATAACATCCAACATATTCCTAGTTCTAATGCTCCAGCTGCACCAAGCGCATGCCCTGTCATTCCCTTAGAGGAACTAGCTGCAATGCTATCTCCAAAAACATGGTTCACTGCTTTGCTTTCCATCGCATCATTCAACTGCGTTGCAGTACCATGCATATTAATATAGTCTATTTCATCTGCAGTTTTGTTTGCTTCAGATAAAGCCATTTGCATTGCAGTTATCACAGCACCACCTTCTGGATCTGGGGCAGAAAAATGATAAGCATCACTCGTAGCACCAATACCTTTAAGTTGCACGGGGCCTTCTTCTTTACTGATAACAAACAAAGCAACCGCCTCTGATAAATTAATGCCATCTCGATTTTTTCCAAAAGGTTTGCATAAGCCCTCTGAAACGGATGCCAATGCATCAAAACCATGGACTGTATATCGGCATAACGAATCAGCCCCACCAACGACAACAGCATCACAGAGTCCAAGTTTAATTAATCTACGTGCTGAAGCAAACGCCTTTCCACTGGAAGAACATGCAGTAGAAATAGCATATGCAGGCCCTTTCACTTCCAAAACATGTGCTAAAAAGTCCGCCCCACCCGCTAATTGCTGCTGTTTATAATGAAATTTCTCTGGCTTAATATTATTCTTAGCAACAGAAGCCAATGCTAACTCTGTATTACGGACTCCAGAAGTGCTTGTTCCTATCACAACACCAACTCTATCAGAGCCATAGCGTTTAATCATTGAATTGACTGTACTTTTAATTTGACTTAATGCAGCTAATAATAATTGATTATTTTTACAATCGTAAACACTATATTTGTTATCTATGCTGGGTAAACTAGCAAGTACCTCACCCACATAGACAGAATGAGAGCCAAATTTCTCATTCAACATTAAACCAGACCTATCGCCGGCTTGTAAGCGATGAAAAATTTCTTTACGGCAGGCACCCATTGCTGACAACATCCCTAAATCATTCAAGTATAAGTTCATGATTAACTAATTATTCTCGACATAATTCAGCTAATGTTTTTAACCTAGGGCTCGAGTTTTTAACATAAGGATTTTTCTCATCCCATACATATCCAGCCAATATAGAACATATCATTTGTTTAATATTTGGTTTTTGTTGATGATAAAAAACTATATCTTGTAGATCGCCATCGTACCAAGCAGTCACAAATGCTCTAAATGTTTCCACACCTTTTTGTAAAGGATCAGCAAAATCTTTTTTCCAATCGACTTCTTGCTGATTTAATTGTCTATCTAACACATCAGCCGCTAAACTTGCTGATTTCATCGCAATGGTGACACCGGATGAAAAAACAGGATCAAGGAATTCTCCTGCATTACCCAATAAAGCAAATCCTTCACCATATAAGGAAGATACATTTGTACTGTATCCTTTAAGACTACTTACCTTCGTATCAAACACAGCTTTTTTTAATAATTTTGCTAATCCAGGTTCTTGAAATATTAAAGGTTGAAAAATTTGCTGATGATCATCACCTAACGATTGAAAAAAATCTGGTTTAGCAACAACACCTAGACTACAACGACCATTACTAAATGGAATTAACCAATACCAAACATCCTTATGCTTAGGATGGACAATAATAAATACTCTTGATCTGTCATACTCAGAATATGTCGTACAATCTTCAATATGAGTAAATAAAGATTGTCGACAAGGAAAATCAGATGGTTTTTCTAAATCAAGTAACCGAGGTAAAACTCTGCCAAAACCACTAGCATCAAGTACAAACAGTGCTTCTTCCCGATAAGTAGTACCATCAGATTTTTTAATTGTTAACCATGGTTTTTGGGTTGAAAAATCAGCAGCAATAACTTCTTCTTGCCAGCGAATTTCAACACCTATTCGCTGTGCTTCACCTGCTAATAAAGTATCAAATTTATCTCGTTGCACTTGAAAAGTAGTATCAAAACCAGAGGTAAATTTATCAGAAAAACAAAATGCAGATTGTTTGTCTTGATATAAAAAAGCAGCACCTTCTTTTAGTTGAAAACCAGCATTATTCACCGCATCAAGCATTCCCGCTTGCTCAATAAATTCCATGCATTGAGGTAATAAACTTTCACCTATACTAAAACGAGGAAAAATATCTCGTTCAATAATCGTTACTTGATGTCCTTTTTTTTGTAATAAAGCCGCTGCAACACTACCTGCAGGACCTGCACCAATAATAATGACATTATTCTGATCCATCATTATTAGATTCCTTTGCTTATATATCTTTTTATCATTAATAAATCCCCTCTTTCAAATTTATTTTATTATTATACTTAAGGAGCCTCTGATTATGTCGATTAGAATTTAGCGCTGAAAAAACTGTTGCTATTTTCCACGAAGTGAGACGTAATAATCATTCTATTGCACCGATTTTCGTGGAAAATATCGGCCGTTTTAGCAAGCTAAAAATAATTGAACTTAATCAGAGGTTCCTTAAGGTAATATCTCAATAGGAATTCCTACCTCAACAGCCGCCCAAATTTCATCCATTTCTATGTTTGTAACGGCAATACATCCTTTGGTCCAATTAACTCTTTGATATAACCATGATAACTTATCCAATCCATTTTTTTGCCCATGAATCATAATTAATCCCCCTGGGTTAACACCCTTAATTTTGGCATTAAAGATATCGTCTTCATTAGGATATGAAATATGAATTGATTTATAGAAAGAGCTATCCGCATTTTTATAATCGAGTATATATTTTCCTTCCGGCGTTTTCTCATCCCCTTGTTGTTGCTTATGTCCTATAGGGTTACCCCCAAAAACAACATCAAATTCTCTAACCTTCTGTCCATCAGAAAGTAGATACATTTTCTTTTCTGTTTTATTGACAAGAATAGAGTCAATAACATTGTTTATTGCCATGCTATTATTTGAAATCAACAAAATGATTAATAGTGATAGATATTTCATTCAGGTATAAATTCCTTTTGTACGTATTATTAGTTTTATAATTCAAACTACCAGTAACTATTAAGTGTAGAATTAATTTCTGATTTATTAACTTTATACCTCCATTTTCTAGTAAAAATTCTAGAAAATATTTAACTGCAATTTTTTTTGTTAAATATTACTTATTCAGTTCTTCTAAATTTATCACTCTGGGTATAAGTAATTTGAGTGACTTGTTGTAATCGTTGCGGAATTTTATAAGTAGACAGCTGATTGCGACAAAAACTTAATACACCTTCAACATCTAAAATTATATTTTCTTTACCAATTACCTCAGCACAAACAATTTCTCCCATCAAAGGATGTGTTTAACCAAAAAAACGTGAATCCTAAATATCTTTATGTTTATTGAGTACACTTTCAATTTCTTCCGAAAATGCCTTATTTCCAGAGATATTAATCATAGTTTTTTCTCGTCCACAAATAACAATACGACCATCCTTCATTCGTAGAGCAAGATTCTCTGCCATACACCAACCATGACTCATAACTGACGAGTTGTTTGCCAAAATTTTAATAAACATCAAACATGTCTTTGTCATGAATAGCGAGCTACCCACTCACCCCGAAAACACCTAACTTATTGATTTTAATAATTAAAAATACACACTATAAATCCAGACAAAGGATACCAAGTAGTTTTTGGATCAATATTTTCTCAACAAATTATCTGATAGTAGTTAGCCTGCTTCAACAATGTCATAAGCTTGGGTAAATGACTGATTTAATCACTGCTTATAAAGGCATCTGCAATATTAGTAGAGGTATTCCTGATGAGGAAGAAATCACTTAATATAAGAGAGTCCATTGCTTTTTTGATACATCAGCCACTAATAACCAAAAAATATGAGGAAGCATGTAATATTTTGGACTAACATATTCAGTCGCTTATTTTAGCTGATAGATACGTTACTCCGATATAACTGATCGGAATAACGTCGTAAACAATAAAATAATGATCATTATAGCTCTGGAAACTCTTCTCTAGAATTCAAAAATTTTATTTGATGAATAAGTTGTACGAATGCATATATTGAAACCGTATATAACACGGCATATTGAATATAAGAAATATAATACTTCATAAAATGAGCCGTGTAATACCCCCAACTAGTCTCAGTAAATTTATCTGAAAGTAAATAAAAACTTCCATTTGAGATCAAATAAGCGAGTGATACTGTAACAATTAACACTACAAATTGTGCTGCTATATGAGCAATTTTTTGACTGCCAAAGACCCTACAGTAATAACCACCAAACCATACTGCTGCATAAGCAGGGATTAAAAAAATGTAGGCAGGTGAAATACAAAAATCACTCACACTAAATTGGCTAATTGCGATGTAATCTATTAACCCCGCTTCTAACAATAAAGACAGAAATAAAAGGATCCCGCCAAACCATAAGCCAGCTAGAAAAAATACCGCCAAGGAAGCATCCGGTAGCGAAATTGTATTACCAAAGTGATGAAAACGTGTTGCAGCCATTAAGACCATTAAAGCAATTGTCCCTGGTTTTATTTGAGCAGGAATAATGTGGGTCATAAAAATACCTCTGTAATAATTTTAAATACCTAACTCTGGACTATAAAGTATAGTAAAGAATACATTCAATTGATCTTGATTATAACCTGATGCAGTTTGATAGTGCTTATTCAGTATATTATTTACTTTGGCTTGCAAACGCACTTGGTCAAACAATTCATATTCAGCACGGAAACCCAGGATGACAAAACCTCCGATTTTACGACTATTCGATAGGTTATCATAGCGGCTGCCTTCAGCTGTTAAAGTAGTACCAAAGCCAAAGTCACCCCAACGACGATCAACATCAAGACGAAAAATTTCTTCAGCTCGGCGAGCCAATAAATTCCCATTATTCCTTCCACCTCCTAGGTTTTCTGGGTTCTGTAACGTCAGGTTAGCTCGAATATCAAAATCATAAATTCGTGTATCTGCCATCAATTCCACACCAACAATACGAGCTTTATCAATATTATTGGGTAGATTTACATCGCTATCAAAAGCGATGAGGCTGCTAATATAAGTTAAGTAACTATTAATTGACCAGTTACCCCATGGATGTTGTCCGCTAAGGCCAATCTCATAGCTTCGAGATCGTTCTGGAATTAAATTGGCATTTCCAAAACCTGAAAAATATAGTTGATTAAATGTGGGTGCTTTATACGCTGTACCATAAGACGCAGAAAATGCTACACCATTCCTAAATTGATAGCCCCAAGCTGCATTCCATGTTGAATGACGGCCAAACTGCTCATTATGATCTTGACGAAACCCAAGAATAAGTTGGTGTTGTAAATACTGCCCTTGATACTGAGTGTAAAAGGCATGATTATCACGTGAGGATTCATCATAAGAAGTGGAACTATCTACTTTATCAATCAAATAATCATAGCCTAGTGACAGAATATGATCCTTTAAAAAAGTAAAATCATTTTGTGCAGAAAATGAAATTCTCTGGGTATTAAAAGAATCTGTTTCTACCCCATCTAGACCACTTATTGACCGGTCACGACTTTCACCTCCATTTAAGGTTAAAGCCCAGTCATCAGTCACCTGAATCTTAGCTTTCCCACCAAAGACTTGTTCCACAAAGTCAGACTGATTTTGAAAACTGCCATCAAAATGAGTATCTCCCGTTGAATAAAGAGCATGGCCATCCAATGTTAACCAATCACCAAACTTGTGCCCCAAGCGCAAAGACCCTGATTCATTACGATAACCGTCGGCATCAGGCTCTTCAGTAAAGCAACCAAAAAATTCGGAGGAACTACCAGAACAAGAATCAATACCATTACTTTTTTCATGGCCAAGATTCAGGCTGTACCACGTATCCTTATAATTACCAGAAACGCCTGCACTCACCTGGTAGTGGTCATGACTTCCCATTCCAAAACTAAAGAAAGGTTTGGCAATAACATCAGCCCCTTTACGTGTGCGAATATGGATAACACCACCTAATGCTTCCGAACCATACAAGCTAGATCGTGGCCCGCGGATTACCTCAATACTATCAATCTCATTCATAGGTAAATGATGGAATGCTGTGCTACCAAGAGTGGCAGAACCTGCTCGAACACCATCAATTAATACCAAGACATGATCTGAATTTGTACCGCGTAAAAAAATAGATGTATTTTTTCCCAGCCCACCATTATTAACAATATTAACCCCAGCTATTCCACGCAAAGCTTCTTCTACAGTTTTTGCTTGTAACTGCTCTATATCATCTCGATTGATCAGAGTTGATGAAACCAGACGTGTATCCTGGTCTGTACGTGTTGCAGTAATTGTTAAAGGGGATAAAGATTGCGGTTCTACTGCCAACACTAGGCCAGAAAAACCTAGCAGCACCATAGAACTAGAAAAATTATTCATAAAATCCTCTGCGCCATCCTGCGCAAATAGTATAAAAATCACAGGGAAGACTCAAAGAATAGACGACACAATTGTTTGCCTGTCTCGTTCACAGCCCTCTGCTGTAGCGATAGTCTTTTAAGGCAGGTCTCCGGACTTATAAGTGCTTACGCTTAACAGCGACCTTCCGATATCAACTGATACAATGGAATTCGACTGCTTCTTACTTATCTACCGTTGCGGGGGCAGCGTCGGAAGAGCGATAAAATACGCACCGACTTCCCTATTAAGCTACAAAATTATTTGTAGACACCAGAAAGAAGGAGAGGAATTATAGGTAATTTATTGTATTGGTCAAGCATTTAATTGGGGGGGGGGGGTAAAGCAGCGTTTTTATATTTAAAAGTGTTTAGAGAGAACTTACCGACAAGTTAATCATCTATTTTATATAAAAAAAAATACCTTACCACCCTCCCCTCAACTAAGACTTAATAAATATCATCCAGCCATTCATTTAACTGATCAACATCATCAATATGATAACGCTCCATCACTCTTTTGGGTAATGGCCAAAAATCAACAATTCCATCTGTAAAATCATGAACATTTGTTTTATATTTTTTTAATATGGTTACTGCATTAAGAGCATCTTGTTTACTAACATCATCATGACCCCGTAACTCAGCCCTATCCAATAGTAAATGTTTTTTTACCCAAGAAAAAAAAGATTGCTTTGCTTGTCGTGATAAAACCATTTTATTTACCTCTCTTCAAAATACACTTGCTAAATCCTAACGTTAAGCCCCTGCTTTTTCTGTGATATAGAACTCAAACAGGATGATTATTATTTAATATCAATGTATAGATTTTCATTTATGTCGTCTGTATCTATTGTTACTTAAGAATATCTCATAAATAGAGCTTTAAATATAATTGGTATATAATAATATTATAATTCACTTTATAACATAGTTTAATTTTTTCCACTATACTCCAATCACATTCCCCTAATCCTTTTTGATGACTTACCTCACTCTGAATGAATGAAATAATAAGTTCTCTTACAATTTGTTTATATCCACTTTTGCAATTTAGCTCTTCTGTCAATACCATATAGAGTACAATTAAGCAGTATAAATATTTAACTCTTATTGCTTATTTATCAAATGATAGTCAATTGTGTTTTCAAAACCATTGTTAATTATTAAAATAATATTCAGCGCACCTATTACCAACTTAATTACACTCGGCATCTTAAGGTACGAATCATTTAATTTAGAAAAAATCAACATGTCTATTAAACCAAGAAAACAAACTCATCAAGTCTTAGTTGGCAATATTAAAGTGGGTGGTGGTGCACCTATTGTTGTGCAATCAATGACTAATACAGACACAGCCGATATTGCTGGAACAGTTAAACAAATCATTGAACTATCTAATGCTGGATCTGAATTGGTCAGGGTAACCGTTAATACTGAAGAAGCTGCGAAGGCTGTTCCTGAGGTACATAATCAATTAGTTCAAAAAGGTTTTTCGGTTCCCATTGTTGGCGATTTTCATTTTAATGGACATAAACTATTAGATAAATATCCAGCATGTGCAGAAACATTAGCCAAATATAGAATTAACCCAGGTAATGTTGGTCGTGGTAAAAGCCGCGATCCTCAGTTTCAACAGATGATTGAATTTGCTTGCAAATATAACAAACCTGTTCGAATTGGCGTTAATGGTGGTAGTCTTGACCAATCAGTACTCACACGTTTATTAGATGAAAATAGACTTAAAGATACGCCTCAAGAACTTCCTGCTATTACTCGAGAAGCTATTGTACTTTCTGCATTAGAAAGTGCTGCTAAAGCAGAGGAGTATGGTTTAGGGTCAGACAAAATAATTCTATCTTGTAAAATCAGTAACGTTCAAGAATTGATTAATATCTACCAAGATTTATCAACTCGTTGTGACTATGCATTACATTTAGGCCTTACGGAAGCAGGTATGGGATCTAAAGGAATTGTTTCCTCCTCAGCGGCTTTATCTATTCTTATGCAACAAGGTATTGGAGATACTATTCGTATTTCACTAACGCCTGAGCCTGGAGGAGCTAGAACAACCGAAGTTGTTGTTGCTCAAGAAATTCTTCAAACCATGGGGTTTCGTTCATTTACACCGATGGTAATCGCCTGCCCGGGTTGCGGAAGAACAACCAGTGACTATTTTCAAAAATTAGCACAAGATATTCAAGCTTATTTACGTTCTCACATGCCAATTTGGAAAGAAAAATACAAAGGTGTAGAAGAAATGGAAGTTGCTGTGATGGGGTGTGTTGTAAACGGCCCAGGTGAAAGTAAAAATGCCAATATTGGAATTAGCTTGCCTGGTACGGGAGAAAGCCCTGTAGCACCTGTTTATGAAGATGGTGTAAAAACAGTCACTTTAAAAGGCGACAGAATAGCCGAAGAATTTCAGGAGTTAGTTGAAAGGTATATAGAGTCACACTATGGTGTTAACTAAATACTTTGTAGGTGCTGATATTTTCAGCACCTACAATTTTTACAATCAAGAACGAATGGACAAACTTCATGGTTGTCATTCTTACTTAATCAAAAAACTATTCATTAAAATCAATCAGCAATAGTGGTCCACTTAGCTGCTAATTTCGCAGAGGCAATTCCGAAACCAACACCCGCAATTAAAGAGAAAGAAATCACCAGTAAAGGATTGCTCCATTCGGCACCAAGAAGTACGTCCGGTGTAAGAATATCAGGTGTTTGTAACATATAAGCAAATGTTGCTGAATAGCCAAGTACTGTCGCTGGTATACAAGAAAGAACTTTTAAATTAGCTGCAAGGCAAGAAACAATAACAGAAATAGTCACAACGATCCCGGCCATCAAAGGAAAACCAAGAACTGCATCAGCAGGAATTTTTGTTAGTAAAACAGCAGCATACCAAGCCATAACCACACCAAAAACACCACAGACTGCAGTATTTTTAGCTGCTTCATCATTACCCCCTAAAGCAAAATAAGCTGCCCATGCAATTGTTAGAGCCCATATAAAAAAAACACCAGCAAGAGGCCCCACTGCTAAAAAAGTTGCAAGTCCTGCTAGAACCCCAATGCTAACAGAAAGTGCTGTAAGACTATTCATATCAATTTCTCCAATTTTCACCTCATTAAAATAATCGATAGGTTTTGCGCTGAGGTAGAAACGACAAAACCATTATTTAAAAAGCCTAGCAACTGATACCCATTCTAACTATCACCTGTCTCCGACTGATTGAAGTATACAACAATAAATATAAGATTTATCGTAATTTTTTTCTGTATCCCCCTATTCTTTTGACATACACCCTTTAATAAAAGTAGAGGTTACTGTGTCCATGGTTGAAATATGATTCACATACCAGCTAGGCCATGTTTTTTGAACATACGTGGCTAATACTTCTATATCATGTTTCTCTAGCCAGGCAGTAATAAGAGACTCTAAAGTTAACAAAGCTTCAACATGTTCGCCATGATGACAATGATAAGCAGGAAAGCTATATTTTTCCATCAAAGAGTTTTCCCTATCAAAATGTGCTTTAGTATGTTCCAACCATTCTTGACATAATTGATCTATTGTTATTTCATCTTTTACTGAGATTGCAGAATTTATCTTATTAACAATTTCCAACTCATTTCGATGCACTTCATTCATTGCATCCATCGCTACTTGAGGAATCGCCTCATATTCTAGAACATTGGTATTTTCCATATCTAATTTAGACCTTGTGTTTTTGAGCTAATTGCTCGTTATATAATGCAGCTATTAAATTTGCCTGATAAACCATTCCAACAAGGCGCTGCTCAGAATTGACAATAGGTATCTGCCTATAACCATGCATGGACATTAATGAAATAAGTTCGGCAATATGTGTAGTGTCTAGTAATGTGACGACTGTTGTCGACATAATAAGACCAACAGCCTCTGGTTTAGATGCTTTTACGTCAGCAGTACGTTGAATAAATTTTCGAAATTTATCCTGAAAACTTTCAAATGTATTCAAATCAATAAACTTGAAAAAATCATTCCAGGTAATCATTCCTATCACTCGTTTGGCTCTATCAATGACTGGCATTGCTTTAAGTTTATTACTCTGCATAATTTGCCAAGCTTGCTCAACTTCTGTACCAAATTCAACGAAAAAAGGTTCTTCAATCATAATATCAGCACAAGTAATATTACCTTTTAGTCTTTTAAAAGAATTTATTTCAGCTTGAGTGAGTAACTGACTTAACTCAGTTTGGGTCATATCAATAAAGACATTACTTTGTTCAATAGCTAAACTCAAGTCCTGTTCCGCAAACCCAACGTGATGACTAGGTTTGGATACTGTATGCCGTTGGTGGGATGTTTTTTTAATGGGTAAAGGGCTAGGGTAATTTCTATTCATGACCCATCGGTTAATGATAATAACTAAGAAAAGCATCGTAAACACATTAACAGCAACGGGAACTAAAACAAAAGAATACCCAAGAGATGTGATCGACGTTCCAGCCATAATGGGGGTTAAGCTAGTTGCAGCAGCGGGAGGATGTAGACAGCGTAAAAGCAACATCAAGAAAATAGAACCGCCTACTGCAGTTGCTGCAGCCGTAGAAACTTCTGGAATATTTAAAGCACAAGCCACACCAACGATAGCTGAAACTATTTGTCCTCCAACAAATGGCCATGGTTGAGCTAATGGACTACTAGGAATAAAAAATAGAATGATTGCAGAAGCTCCCATAGAAGCAACAATCATTGGATAACCAGGCCAAGGTGAAATAACTTTGGTAATTAGCGCAATAAAAAAAATTGAACAAAAACATGAAAGCAGAGAAAGAAGTTTAAATTTAATACTTAAATTAACAGGATCAATAACAAAGTATTTTAAAAAATTAGTTTTTTTCATCTGAACATAGCGAAGCAAATAGTTAATACATAATTTACCAGCCTTAAACAATAATATAAATTATAAATTAAGTAAAAATCTAAAAGCCCTTATAAATTAGATTGATATAAACTAGAAATAAGGATTATCTCGAATAACCCAGTAATACACTAAGCTATTACTTTGTTTATCAATACGTTACCGCATAGATATAAAGAAAAAAATAGAAGCTTTTGGCCTTAAAAAATAGTAAAATTAGTATATAGTTATTTAACATTGTTATACTGAATTATTGGGAGCTATAAGTGGCTGATTTAAAAAAATGGGATGTAGAAGATCCAGATTTCTGGGAATCTGAGGGCAAGAAAATTGCGAATAGAAATTTATGGATTTCTATTCCAAGTTTACTCTGTGGATTTGCAATTTGGTTATATTGGGGCATTATCACAGTACAAATGCTGAACCTTGGTTTCCCTTACGAAAAATCAGAATTATTCACCTTAATGGCAATTGCTGGATTAACAGGGGCTACCTTACGTATCCCAAGTAGTTTTTTTATTCGTCTTTGTGGTGGTCGCAATACTATTTTCTTTACAACAGCACTGTTAATGATACCTGCTCTAGGGACAGGTCTTGCTCTAAGAGATCAAAACACACCATTCTGGGTATTTCAGGTTTTGGCTTTACTCTCTGGTTTTGGTGGGGGGAACTTTGCATCTTCCATGTCAAACATTAGCTTTTTCTTTCCAAAGAAAGTACAAGGGTTGGCATTAGGTTTAAATGCAGGGTTAGGAAATTTTGGTGTTACTACCATGCAAATTCTGATTCCTCTTTCTATGACTTTTGGTCTATTTGGTTCATTAGGGGGAGACTCCATGGTCCTTAAATCTACTTCTGGCACACTAGTAGGTAAAATCCCTGCAGGCACTGAAACGTATATACAAAATGCTGGCCTTATCTGGTTAATTCTTCTCATTCCCCTTGCCTTCTTAGGTTGGTTTGGTATGAATAACATTCGTACAGAACAAGTATCGCCAATCCAACGCGGCTCTATTCTTAGTTTTAGTATGATTACTGGCATGCTGTTAATCAGTTTTATGAGTGCTATTTTTGGTTTATGGCTAATATTGCCAGAATCTGTTCATGGTTCAGGTTTTAATATCCCAAAAGAAATTGCATTATTTATTGTGATTGCATTAACTGTTTCTTTGTTAAAAATTATTCCTGGTCAGATAGGTGAGAGCCTTGGGCGACAATATAAGATTTTTGATAATAAACACACTTGGGTCATGAGCATTATATACACCATGACTTTTGGTTCTTTTATCGGATTTGCTGCGTGCTTTCCCTTAGCAATTAAAGTTATCTTTGGCTATCAACATGTCATGGTCGATGGCGTTATGAACCACGACATCCCAAACCCTAATGGCCCTAGCGCATTGATGTATGCCTGGACAGGAGCATTCATTGGTGCCTTAATCCGTCCGGTTGGAGGGATGATTGCTGATAAATTTGGGGGAGCATGGGTCACTCATATTTGTTCATTTGTTATGGTAATTAGTGCTGCAGGTGTGGGCTATTACATGAAGGCTGCTTACAACTCAGCAACCCCCGAAGAATATTTTGTACCTTTTCTAATTATATTTTTAATTCTATTTACAGCGACAGGAATTGGTAATGGTTCAACTTTTAGAACTATTTCCCAGGTTTTTCCTAAAGAACAAGTAGGGCCCGTTTTAGGCTGGACTTCTGCGGTTGCTGCTTATGGTGCTTTTTATATTCCTAAAGTATTTGGTGAGCAGATTAAGGCGACCACTCCAGAAGTTGCACTTATGGGGTTTGCAGCCTTTTATGTTGTATGCATTATGATTAACTGGTGGTTTTATTTACGTAAAGATGGTGAATTTTACAACCCGTAAAACTTATCTAATGATAATCATCAATGAATATCATTAAATAACTAGTTATAATTAAGAATATTTGTATCACTACCCTAAAATCCAGGAGAAAAATCGATGAGTCATTT
>JAGLDH010000048.1 GCA_023145835.1 Methylococcales bacterium | reverse complement strand
CTTTGGACATGGATGTCCCAAGGTGATATGTAGCGAGGATGGCGTGCCAGATGCTCGCATCGCTCTATGTAAAGCTATTCTACAAATTGATGGTCTGGTGCAGTATTATTCTCTAAATATGCTTGATAATTTACTTATGATATAAGTAATGGCAATAGTTGGGGGTGCTCCTAAAGATAAAGCTGCTAATATTTATTACTTTAAAATCAATGCTATATTTCACTCCGCTTTCTAGCAATAGCAAATAGTCACTAAAAAAATAATAGTTTTCTTCTATACTTACTCTTGACTATTTAGTTTTTTATATTCTACACATTAATAAAAAATAGAGTCTTGGTTTGAGTTGATCTTATACGATTTCTTAGATGACTCTTCCAAGTCTTTCAGTTGTTTTTGAGTATGAGTTTAATAAGGTCTCAATTTTTTTACCAGCAGTATCTATTCGTGTTCAGGGTCAGAGTGTGTATTAATCCTAGCTAATGTTAATAATTTATTGATTATACCGGATAATAACACCAACAAAGCTTTATCACTTTGAAGGGGGGTCTTTTGCCAATAGAGCGCTTGCTAACTTTAGAGGGTGGCGGTTTGTTTGTTGATGTGCACAATATAAATTTTAAGATATTTCACAGATATGATTATGTAAAATAAATTTAAGGGATGATGGATTAATGAATACTAATATATTATTAATTGAGTCAGAAGGAACTGCTTTAAAAAAGACCCAGCATAATTTAATACAAAGCTTAGCAGTAGAGATATTTTATCTTAATGACTCAGAATTGGGAGCAGAAGTTATTTTACAGCGCCAAATTGGCGTTATTGTAGCGAATTTTGGTTCAGATCTTAAGGCGTTTAATGATTTTTGTGTTCAAACCAAGAGTGAGATACCTTTTTTCATTTTATTTATATTATTAATTGATGAGAAAAGTGGTACAGCTGCTAATGAAATAAAATATGCCCACCAAACCTTAGCTGTTTCCTGTGCTGAAAAGGTAATTATTGAAGCCATCATTCGAGGGGTGCACGTCTCTAATGAGGTACAAAGTAATCCAAAGGTAGCTTTATTTTTATCTAAGCTAGATTCTCTACCAAGTCCACCTTCTGTATATTTTGATTTGAGAGATCAATTGGGATCGCCTAGTTGTAATGCATTTATATTAACAGAGCTTATTTCACGAGATCAGGCTCTAGCCGCTAAAATACTATGTGTAGCCAACTCAGGATTTTATGCTGTTCCTAGAACTATTTCATGTCTTCAGCAAGCAGTGACACTGTTAGGAACAGAGACTTTATTAGGGATGGTTTTGGCAACTCATTTATTTGATAGTCTACCACTACCAGGATTAAATTTAGATAATCTATGGAAGCATGCAATAGGTGTTGCTTTACTGGCCAGGTATATTGCTAAAGAACGAGGTGGAAGTCGGGAGCAGGTGGAAGAAAGTGGCATTGCTGGATTATTACATGATTTGGGATGTTTAGTCTTTATAAGTAACAAGCCGGCGGAGTATCAGCTGATACTCCGCCGAGCTAAAGATAATGAATCTGAATTAATAAAAAATGAAAAAGAAGCCTTCGGAATTGATCATGCTGAAATTGGAGCAATGATACTTTATTTATGGGGTTTGCCTGATACCGTGGTCAATGCTGTTAAACAGCACCATCATGTTGATTTCCAATCTACGCTGGCACCTTCTTCACCCATCTCTGTATTGGCGGTGGCGGAATGGATGTTTATGTTTTCTGAACAACTAAATGATAGCAATAGAGATGAGTTGATTAAAAAAATTCCATTTGATTGCTCAGAAGAACAGTTTGATCGGTGGATAGATGCGAATAAAGAAATCCAAGGGCAAGTAGTCATTTAGATGGTTTCATTTGGCTATACGTAAAATCCTTATCGTTTAATAAATCCTCATTGTTAATTATGTTGAGCACAGAAGTATTTTTAAATTTTCTACTATCTACTAAACAAATCACTGGAGCTGAAACTGTTTCTCTTGTGATTAATGACAACAATGCTCAACAATCTGATGTTATGTTAGTACATGAAGGATCTACGCCGTTGTCTGAGTTTGTCACAGTAGAGACCGCGTTAGAGGCGGCCAATAAGCAGTCAAACAATGAGTCCCCTATTATCTTTTTAGAAAGTATTGATAAAAAAGGGATGTTAATACGGATTAATTCTGGTCTCTTTCGTCAGCATTTAGCAAAAAGTAAAAAACTACCTGATAATAAAGATCGTCGTGATAAAAAAAGACAGGTCAAGGATGATGGTATGGTGTTGTTGGGGTTGAGTTTTGGGTCATCTTCTCTACCTGAATTAATCGAAACTTTAATTGCTCATTCTAATTATCAAACAGTCGATTTTCCAGAAACATCTGTAGACTGGTTTGTGCAAACACTTTGCCAGGGTGGGGTTATGGTGTGGCAAGCTTTTAAGTTTTTTAATTTATTCAAAGACCCTACTAGCTGTTTACCCGGTAGAATGGCATTTCAGGTTTATCTTAAAAAAATGATCGTTGAGGCTGTTCATGCTGAATTGGAAGTAGGGCTTATTTTTATTAACCCTGATGAATTTGTTACGATTAATCAAAGGCTGGGCTGGAGTCAAGGTGATTTAACATTGACAGAAATATCAGACAGATTACAGTCTTTCTTGCGTGAAACTGATCTGGTTTTTCGATATGGAGGTGCAATATTTGCATTAATTCTACCTACAACAAATATAAAAGAAGTAAATGTTGTTACGGAGAAAATCCGTAAGGGTTTAGCTGGAAATTATTCTAATATTACAACAAAACTTACCTTTAGTATTGGTGCAGCAATTCATCAACCAAATATAGATAATGATTTACGTGATTGCGTGGATAACCTAGTTAAGCAGGCTGATCAGGCACTTAATGTAGCCAGATTATCAGGAGGAGGGAAGTCGGTCTTATGGGAAAAAGGTAATGAAGATTATTCTGTATTAAATCTTGATAATGTTGGCGATATTGTTACCTCAGAAAGTGAAAAAGATTATCGAAATATGCTTTTGCTTTGGGATACGATTGCAGTTATTTCAAATGCTTATGATGCTCAAAACATTGCAATTGAGTTTGTTGATCGTGTTAAACAAACGCTTAAGCCTTTTCGGATAGGTCTTTTTCAACAAAAAGATGATTTTTCTATACATCCATTAGTTACCCTTTATGGTCAGAAAATGGAGGATCAAGAATGGCAGCTTTCTACGACACAAAAAAAACTATTAAATTCTGTTCAGCAAGGAAAAAGAACTGAACGTATTCGCTTTACAGATAGGGCAAGTGGTAGTAAACAAGAAATGGGTTTTGTCGCGTACGGATTTCCTTTGTTAGTTCGTGATCAATCAATTGGTTATTTATATATTGATGGGCCGGAAAATAGTTTTATTATGGGCTCATCGGATTTAGTCTTCCTAAATGCATTGACGTGTCAACTAGCTATCGCCTTTGACAGGGCTGCTCTAGAAAGTAGAGTTAAAGAAGAAAAAGAAAGGGAAAGCCAGCTACTTAAAAAGGAAGTTCGTGAACTTCGTAAGGTAATTCATAGTGCTAAACTAATTTATCGTTCAACCCAGATGCAGTCTTTACTTGAGATGTTAAGTTCTGTTGCTCCAACAGACGTCACTATTCTTGTTAATGGTGAAAGCGGCACAGGTAAAGAAATGTTAGCGCGTGCTATTCATGAGCAAAGTCCAAGAAAAAATAAGCCATTAATTACGGTTGATTGTGGAGCTATTGCAGTTTCTTTGATGGAATCGGAGTTGTTCGGTCATGTAAAAGGAGCGTACACCGGCGCGCAAGGAGCTTCACCAGGCAGAATACTACAAGCAGAAGGTGGAACTTTATTTTTGGATGAAATTGGTGAATTACCACTTGATGTGCAGGCAAAATTATTACGTTTTGTTCAAGAGAAAGAGGTCACGCCTGTAGGGGGAGGGGAAACCCGAAAGGTTGATGTGAGAATCGTTGCTGCAACAAATCGAAATTTAGCTGAAGAAGTGGCAGCGGGTCGGTTTCGAGGGGATTTATATTATCGGTTACAAGTGATTACACTTTTAGCTCCGTCTTTACGCGAACGCCCTGATGACATCATTCCTTTAGCTCGACATTTTCTTGAAAAGTTTGCGGTTCAATATGAAAAGGGTATATTGTATTTGAGTGAAGAAGCAGAACGAGCATTATTAGTGTATCAATGGCCTGGAAATATACGTGAACTGCAGAATACTATTATGCGTGCAGCTGTTATTTCAAAAAAAGACAGTATTGATGTGGATGTGTTAAATCTAAAATCTTCAGCAGTTTCACAATCTAAGGAAGCGATACCGAATGACTCAATTACCCCCTTTAATTCATTGCATCTAGGTGGCGTTGTTATGCCTGTGCAACAAACAGGTGAATCAAGTGAATCCATCAAAACTAATAAAGATGTTTGGGGGCAGTTAAAACATGTTTTACGTGAAAAGCTTCTATTTGTTTTGCAGACAGACAATATCGTTGCTATTCCTTTAGGACGATGGTTAACAGAAGATTTAGTACTAGAAGCTGATCGTTTTGATAGAGGAGTGGTTAGAAGAGCCGCATTGAGACTAGGTATTCCAGAAACAACATTTCGTAGGCAAATAGTAAAACTAAAGCAAGCAGAACAAGCGGGTGTCTTGTCACGAACGCCTAATTGGGCAAATATAAAACCTTTTTTAGCTGAGCTAGTGACAAACGCTGAAGCGCATGCTTCACAAAATATACTTGAGCAGGTACGATTAATTCTTTTGCAGGAAATAATTATCCAAATACCGAACGATAAAACATTAGGTGCTGCTTTAATGGGCGTCACTACACCTACTTATCAACGGTGGTTGGATAAGGTGGTTGGATAGTTTGATGAATTATTATAGGATATGCCATGAGCGGTGCTTTTCTTTAACTTAGAAAAAGTAGTGACTCTTAGGAAGGTGGTTTTAATTGACTGAAATGCGCCATTTTTTCGGAGCAATTCGCCGAAATCATGAAAAATACACCATAATTTTAATAATCATCAACGCGTTATTTTTTAATTATTAAAGTACAAAATATAAAATAAATTTATAACCTGTTGAATCAAATAATAGTATATGTGTAAATGATGTATTAGTAGAAAAATGGCATAGTGATTGCTCTATTCTTATTGACCGCTAACATAATCGATACTCGATGGTTGGTAAGATATATAACAAGGAGATAATCTAATGAAAAATTTTAAATTAAAACAAAAAAGGATCGCCACTTGTTTAGTAGGAACTGCTTTATTGATAGGGCCAAGTTCAGTTACAGCAATGGCAACAGAGGTTGTGGATAGTCGTATGATAGATAAAGAGCATAAATTAACTAAAGCAGAATGGATGGTAGAGAAAAAAGCAGAAAGAATGGCTAATCGATTAAGTGTAAAGCTAAGTAAACTGGCAATAGGATGAGCTGAATTAATACCACTTGTAATATTTCCTATAAATTAGAAGGTAAATCTTAAATGATTTACCTTCTTGGCTATCGGCATTGTATGGACTGATAATCTCCATAAAGCGCAAGGAAATTTGCTGATCTGACGTGCGCGATGGCGTGCTAGTTTTTTTAAAATCAACTAAACTGATCGGTGTCTCTGGTTTTTCTTTTTATTCCTGATTAGTTTTTATCAATCGTTGCGTAGAAAATAACTATGCGTCTCTTGATAAAAACTAACCAGAAAAAAAATAAGGCTCTATAGTGGTCGTTTATTTATTGTGCGTTACCTTATGCTTTACCAACGGCTTTCAAAATAAATGCATATGACTGAGCGACATCCTCAAGCTCTGCAAATCGACCTGTAGTACCAAAGTGACCTGAGGTCATATTTGTCTTTAGCAATAAAATGTTGTCATCTGTTTTAAATTTACGTAATTTTGCCACCCATTTTACAGGCTCCCAATAGGTAACACGTGGGTCTGAAACACCAGCATTGACTAACATAGCAGGGTAATCTTGGGCAGTGACGTTATCATAGGGAGAATAAGAGGCAATCCAACCATAGGCTTCTGCGCTTTCGATCGGGTTGCCCCATTGAGACCATTCCCCTGGCGTGAGTGGCAAACTATCATCTAGAATAGTATTGAGTATATCGACAAAAGGCACATCGCCAATAACACCTGCAAATAAGTCAGGGCGCATATTAGCGACAGCTCCAACTAAAAGCCCTCCTGCTGAAGCGCCTTCACAAACGATATTGCCAATTTTCGTGTAGTTGTTAGCAATCAGTAACTCACTCACAGCAATAAAATCATGAAAAGTATTTGGTTTTTTGGCAAATTTTGCCGTTTCATACCAGTGACGACCTTTTTCCTCTCCCCCACGCACATGGGCAATGGCATAGATAAATCCACGATTTACCAGTGATAAGCAATTTGAAGAGAAGGAAGCAGGAATACTGTGTCCATATGATCCATAACCATATAATAAGCAAGGAGCAGTACCATCTAGTTGGGTTGAGTGGTGATAAAGAATTGTCACAGGCACTTTTTCTCCATCATGACTTTTAGCCAATAAACGTCGGGTAATGTAGTCATCAGGATTATGTCCTGAAGGAATACAGGTTCTTTTGCGTAATTCCCTTTGGTTTGTTTTTAGGTTGTAATCGAATACACTTGATGGTCTCGTTGGTGATGAATAACTAAACCTTAGCTGATCTGTTTGATACTCTAAAGAAGGGATAATGCCAATGGAGTAAGCCTCTTCATCAAATCCGACTCTTTTTTCATCTCCTTTTTTATTACGCACAACAATACTCGGCAAACCGTTTTCACGCTCCATCCAGATTAACCAATCCGCATAGACTTCAACCCCTAAAATCATTCGTCCTAATTGGTGAGGAACAATATCTGTCCAGTTTTCCTTATTTGGCGCGTCAATAGGAGCCGATACAATTTTAAAATCTTCTGCACCATCAGCGTTAGTAGTAATAATAAATTGATTATCTTGATGATCAACCGAGTATTCCAGCTCTTCTTGACGTGCTTCAATCAGTTGTGGTTTAGCTTCAGGTGTATCCGTTGGGATGAACCAGTGCTCACTCTGATCATTCATTCCGGTGGATAACAATAAATAGCGCCCTGATAGTAAGCGAGCTACCGACATAAAAAAGCGCTTATCTTTTTCCTCTATGACCAATACATCACTCTCTGAGTTTGTACCTATAATATGGCGAAATATCTTATTAGGGTGGTGGTTTTCATCAAGTTGAGTGTAGAAAAGTGTTTGATTATCACACCATGCAACTGAATCAACATCTGCAATTGTATAATCAAGATCAGTAGCTGTTGATAAATTACGAATTCTTAACTGAAAATTTTCAGAACCATTTTCATCAGATGACCATGCCAGATATTGATGGTTAGGGCTGATTTCGGTTTCCCCTAGTTCAAAATAGTCTTTATTTTGTGCTTCAATATTTCCGTCAATTAAGATTTCCTCTGTGTTGTCGTTATCTTTGCTATAGTTATTTTCATTATTGGCTTCATTAAGAGTCGCTCGCACCATAATAGGATACTCAGAACCTTCTTTATAACGGGTATTGTAATTATAATTATCCCATTTCTCAGATACATCAGTATCATTCTCCTGAATTCGTCCACGCATCTCAGCAATCAGTTTTTCTTGAAGTGACTCAGTATCAGACATCGCTAATTTAAAGAAATCATTTTCATCTTTAAGATATTGCTTAATATCATTGGGTAGTTTTTCTGGTTCGCGCATTGCCTCTTGCCAATTATCAGCACGAAGCCAGAAGTAATCATCCTTAGTTTTAATATTATGATGGGTTTGAGTATGAGGGCGTTTATTCGCGATAGGAGCTTGTAAATTACCAGGTGTTTTGAAATGTGACATTGTAGGCTGTTAATTGTGAGAATTGATCAGACTATACTCTTTACGATTAAGAATTCCCCAAATATTATGTACTTTCTTTCAATTAGTTTTTTTACTTAGGAAATGCTAAAGATAGAAGCCTTTCTAGGTGCATTATCTGCACTTCTTCGTAATCACCCTGAAATTCATCCTTAAGTTGAAATTGGATACTATGATCTCCTGGGTAGGATTGTGAATGATCATTTTTTCCGACAATAATCTCATCAGGTATTTCAAGAAATGCTTTGCATTCTCTTTCCTGTGTTGAATCATCACCTAGATAGTGTTCACAGAATGAACAGGATGGTGGTATCAAACAACGCATATTAACCTTTCAATTTAAAATTATAATAAAGAATGAAAATTAAATTACTTCTCTGAGCCTCTTGCAAAACTAATAAATTCGAAGAATATTCTTGGTAACACAGGCTAAAAAAAAGAAACTT
>JAGLDH010000047.1 GCA_023145835.1 Methylococcales bacterium | reverse complement strand
GATGAATAGTTGGAGCCCAGTCCCTTAAATATGGGTAAATCTGTGAATTAGTTACGATTTGACTAAAAGCTTAATTATAAGCCAACAATGATTACTTACACTCATAGAATATGAAGCACAGGAGTTACGCTATTTAAGGAAGTTCTGATTAAGTCGATTAGAATTTAGCGCAGAAAAACAGTCGCTATTTTTCACGAGGTGAGACGTAATAGTCATTCTATTGCACCAGTCTTCGTGGAAAATATCGCCGCTTTAGCAAGCTTGATCAGAGGTTTCTTAAGTAATACTCAGATCATATTACTCTATTATTGAATCCAAGAGACCATAGTGATACAGAACTGAAAAAATCATCAATTGAATAAAAACAGATCCCCAAAAATAGAGTACAAATATCATTACTTTAACAGGTTTTTCTGCCTCTTTTGATTGACTAAAAAACCATCCAGTCATTGATGCTATAAAAGTAATAATTAATAAGCCAATAATAGTTGCATCCATGTTAATCTTTGGGTGGCGGTGGAGCTAATACTTGTCTACTTCCATTTCCTTCTGGCGTGCTAACCACGCCAGCAGCTTCCATATCTTCTATCATTCGCGCTGCTCTGTTATACCCTACTTTAAAACGTCGCTGCACACTTGAAATTGAGGCTTTTCTAGATTGAGTCACAAACTGAACAGCTTCATCATAAAAAGCATCCATTTCTGAGTCACCTACCCCCTCCACTACAAAATCACCTGTATCAGAGCGTTCTTGAGTAATTTCTTCAAGATAGTTTGTTGGTGCCGTTGTTTTTAGGAATTCAACGATTTTATGTACTTCATGATCATCGACAAAAGCTCCATGCGCTCTTATAGGAATACTGGTTCCCGAAGGTAAAAATAACATATCCCCATTACCTAACAGAGCTTCTGCTCCCCCTTGATCAAGAATTGTTCTAGAATCAATTCGTGAAGATACTTGAAAAGATATTCTTGTTGGGACATTGGCTTTAATTAATCCAGTTAGTACATCTACAGAAGGACGTTGTGTGGCTAAAACTAAATGAACACCAGCAGCCCTAGCTTTTTGAGCCAAACGTGCAATGAGTTCTTCTACTTTTTTACCCACTATCATCATCATATCTGCTAATTCATCAATGATAATAACAATGCTTGGCAAATGATTTAAAACAGGAAACTCTTCACCTTCTGCCAAAGGTTCAGTCAATTGAAATAGAGGGTCTCGTATGGTTTGACCTTTTGCCTCAGCATCTTCAATTAATTTGTTAAAACCAGCTAAATTACGCACGCCTAGTTTAGACATCAATTTATAACGCCGCTCCATTTCTGCAACAGCCCACCGTAATGAGTTCTGCGCATCTTTCATATCCGTTACTACGGGTGTTAATAGATGAGGAATTCCTTCATATACAGATAGTTCCAACATCTTTGGGTCTATCATAATCAAACGAACTTCTTCAGGCGTTGCTTTATATAGCAAACTAAGAATCATCGTGTTAATCGCAACTGATTTACCAGAGCCCGTTGTACCAGCCACTAACGCATGAGGCATTTTCCCTAGGTCTGCAACAATTGGGGTTCCAGCAATATCTTTTCCCATAGCAAAAGTCAGTTTAGACTTTGCTTTTTCAAAGCTTCTTGCCGCAAGTAAATCTCGTAGAGATACCATTTCCCTCTCTTGGTTTGGAATTTCTAAACCAATAACAGATTTACCTACAATCACCTCGACAATCCGCACGCTAATAACAGACAATCCTCGTGCAATATCCTTAGACAACCCACTGATTCTACTTACTTTTACCCCAGCAGCTAATTTTAATTCAAAACGAGTAATCACAGGCCCTGGATTAACGGCAACCACTTCAACTACGACGTTAAAATCCTGTAAAACATCTTCAACCCGACGTGACATTCTTTCTAGATCGCTATCAGAATATCCTTTTACTGAAATTTTACGTTTATCAAGCAACACCAGAGGGGGTAATTTTCCTTTATAGGCTGATGAGTCAAATGGTTCTTCAAATAGGTCAACCTGGCTTTCTTTATTATTTCTATCACTTTGTTTAAAAATATTTAGCGCTGGTGAAATTTTTATTTTTTTTGATTTTTCAACAACAACTTGAGGCTCTTCTCTTTTAATTCGTGTTGAACTTTTAACCTGTGTTGAGCTTGCACGTTGATCACGATAAAGATCATAACGAGACAATCCATATTGAAAAACTTTGTCACAAAATATTAGTGTGTATTTACCAACAATATCTAATAATAACAACCAAGAAAACCCTGTAAAAAGAGTTATTCCACCTAAAAAAACAGCCAACAATAATAATGTAGCCCCAGAATTCCCTAAAGCAATAAGTAAGGCATTTCCAACTTCTTGTCCAAGAACACCTCCTGTACTCCCAGGCAATTCAACGTTTATCCTTAAAAGATGCATATAAAAGATTGCACTTCCAGAAACGATCGTAGAAATAAAACCAAGCCAACGAATCGACAATGTTAACTTACCACCCTGTTGCTCGCCTTGGGTATAAACAAGGTACCCATTCCACAAAAGCATAATAGGGAACAAATAAGACATGAGGCCAAAAATACTTAAAACAAAATCAGCAATCCAAGCACCAAAAACACCACACGCATTATTAATTGACTGCATAGAACCACTATGAGTCCAACCTGCATCTTCATTACTAAAAGTAAAAAGTGCAATTAAAAAAAACAAGGCAACAGAAATAAAGCCTAATAGCGCTATTTCACGTAAACCTCGTATTGTTTTTTCCTCAATCACTGCCGACATATAATGTTAAAAAAAAGGCCAATAAAACATAATTATAGATTAATAATAAGATATTTTACATTAAATGTTTTACCTTAAAAACTTGTTTTAACACAACCCCTTGATTCATAGTCCTTACAAATTACTTTATCTAAAACTTATAACTATAAGTTAAGAGCTCCTGCAACGACTTTATTCATAAGTATATTAAGGAATCTCTGATCAAGTTCAATTATTTTTAGCTTGCTA
>JAGLDH010000046.1 GCA_023145835.1 Methylococcales bacterium | reverse complement strand
GAATAACTATTACGTCTCACTTCGTGAAAAATGGCGACCGTTTTTTCTGCACTAAATTCTAATCAACTTAATCAGAGGCTCCTTAACTTCCATAGAATATTTATTACAAAAACAAAACATTGATAAAGTAAAGTATAATTAATTTATTAAAATCTTTGATGGAGAACATAAATGAGTGATGCTAAACACTGCAAACTTTTGATTCTTGGCTCTGGCCCTGCTGGCTACACAGCAGCCGTCTACGCAGCAAGAGCAAACTTAAACCCAGTGATGATTACGGGTATGCAGCAAGGCGGACAGTTAACCACAACAACTGAAGTTGATAATTGGCCAGGTGATGCTGAAGGGCTTCAAGGCCCTGATTTAATGGATCGAATGCGTTTACATGCTGAACGTTTTGATACTGAGATTATTTTTGACCAGATTCATACAGCAGACTTATCTTCACGCCCCTTCATTCTAACGGGTGACTCTGGTAGCTATACTTGCGATGCTCTTATTATTGCAACAGGTGCTTCTGCAAAATACTTAGGGATGGAATCTGAGGAAGCCTTTAAAGGCAAAGGAGTTTCAGCATGTGCAACTTGTGATGGTTTTTTCTATAAGAATAAACCTGTTGCTGTTATTGGTGGTGGTAATACTGCTGTTGAAGAAGCTTTATACCTATCTAATATAGCTTCTGAAGTTACAGTGATACATCGTCGTGACAAGTTTCGTTCTGAAAAAATTCTAGCAGATAAACTCATCGAAAAATCTAAAAATGGTAACGTTATCATCAAGTGGGATCATACCCTTGATGAAGTCCTTGGTGATGATATGGGCGTTACAGGTATTCGCATTAAAAGTACTCAAGATGACTCAACAACTGATGTAGATGTACATGGTGTGTTCATTGCTATTGGCCACAAACCTAATACTGATATTTTTAAAGACCAACTAGATATGGAGCATGGCTACATTAAAGTTCACAGCGGAATTAATGGGAACGCAACGGCGACAAGTATTGAGGGCGTCTATGCAGCAGGAGATGTAATGGATTCGCACTATAAACAAGCGATCACATCAGCTGGAGCAGGTTGTATGGCTGCTTTAGATGCTGAAAAATTTATCGACGAGCAAGAAGGTTAAAAAAACTATTGTAACTTTTCTTCCCATTAAATTAAGTAGAATGAATAGAGTCTATTCATTCTACTTAATTTTTAACACTCCCTGTTAATTCCAAATGGTAATAACAATTGATCATGCAATTACCAGTACTTGACCCGCTAAGACCGAATCAAAAATTTCCTTCTATTGAAACAGCCTTAATTGAACCTAATGGTTTATTAGCTATTGGAGGCTGCCTTTCTTCACAACGAATTATTAATGCTTATCAACAGGGAATATTCCCTTGGTATAGCGCTGGCGACCCTATTTTATGGTGGTCACCTAATCCTCGCTTAATTTTATTCCCGGATAATTTAAAAGTATCTCGTAGCCTAAAAAAAACTATCCGAAAAGGGCATTTCAGTGTAACTTATGATCAAGCATTTTCTCAAGTAATACAATATTGTGCTGCGCCAAGAGATAAAGAAGATGGAACGTGGATAACCGAAGAAATCTATCAAGCATACAATCAACTACATCAACAAAGAATTGCGCATTCATGTGAAGTTTGGTTAGATAACGAATTGGTGGGCGGGTTGTATGGAATCAGTATTGGGCAGGTTTTTTTTGGTGAATCTATGTTTCATAGAAAAACCGATGCTTCTAAAATAGCTTTTTATTATTTAGTCAACCAACTGTCTGAGTGGGGCTATCAACTCATTGACTGTCAAGTCAAAACCCATCACTTGAGTAGTTTGGGCGCAGAAGAAATAAATCGTAAAGACTTTGCTTCTTTATTAAATCACCATTGTTCAATACAGCCAAAGGATAACGCTTGGGTTCTGAAATGATTTCCATTCCTCTATTTGTTACAGAGCAATCACCCTGTAGCTACCTCGATAACATCAATGCTCAGTCAGCTTTTGTTCATCTATCCTTTTCACTTAATACAGCCATTTACAGTCAACTTATTGAACAAGGTTTCAGACGTAGCGGTAGTGAAATTTACAGACCTCACTGCCCAAGTTGTTCAGAATGCATCCCTACTCGATTAGTCGTAGATCACTTTACTCCATCTAGAAATCAGAAACGCTGCATTAAAAAAAATATTAATACCTCCGTCATTATAAAACCAGCTCAATTTGAACAATCACATTACGACATGTATATGCGATATCAACAAGGAAGGCATCAGGAAGGTGGTATGGCTAATTCATCAGAAGAAGATTACATCAATTTTTTAGCAAGCTCTTGGTGTGACACATTATTTGTCGAATTTCATATAAACGGAGAATGTGCGGCTGTAGCCATTATAGACTCGTTAGATAATGCCGTATCCGCTGTTTATACTTTTTTTGAACCTAAATTTTCTCAGTATAGCTTAGGAACCTATGCTATTTTATGGCAAATTGAACACGCAAAAAAAATAGATCTTAAATATGTGTATTTAGGTTTTTGGATTAAGAATTGTCAAAAAATGTCGTATAAAACCCAGTACCAACCAATACAGGGTTTTACAGAAAATGAATGGAAAACTATAACTAATTAATCTGAAGCTAACCCACGATACCCAGAATTGTAATACAACAATGGCTCTCCTGAACGACATTCACTAGCTTGTACTTCACCGATAACAACCCAATGTGTTCCTGCTAAGACTTGCTGGACAACAGTGCACTCTATTGAAACTAAAGTATCATCAATAACAGGTGAACCTGTTTCACCTTCATGCCATACCACATTAGCAAAACGCTCTTCTTGGCTTGCTCCACCAGCAAATTGATTAGAAACTTCTTGCTGATCCGATTTTAAAATATTAACAGCAAACGTTTTTCCTTCTAAAACAGAATCACCTGTATCTGCTGACTTATTAATACACACTAAAATTTGTGGCGGATCAACAGAAACACTAGCAAATGATGTCGCAGTCATACCTTTTAGCCCCTGTTTTTCGGTTTTTGAAGTAATAACAGTAACACCACTCGCCCATAACTTAAGCGCATTTTTAAAATCATCTTCGTTAACAGACATAATATTCTCTTCTATTTTTCTAGTTTAAGTTGTTAAACAAATTTTACGCCACTATTTTAATGAAATGTAGTGGACTAAAACTGACTTTACTCAACTACTTTTTCTTTACATACAGATCAGTAATCGTACCGGTAATCATTTCAGCAGCAAAAGCAAAGGTTTCTGATAGCGTAGGATGAGGGTGAATTGATAAACTTATATCTTCAGCATCAGCACCCATTTCTAAAGCAAATACTGTTTCAGCCACTAATTCACCAGCATTTGAACCTACCATTCCCGCGCCTAGTATTTTACCCGTTTCCTTTTCACACAATATTTTGGTTAAGCCTTCATTTCTACCCATGCTTAATGATCTTCCACTCGCGGCCCAAGGAAAAGAACCTTTGTCATATTCTATTCCTTGTTTTTTTGCTTCATTTTCAGTCAGCCCCATCCAGGCAACTTCTGGATCTGTATACGCTACTGATGGAATAGTTAATGCATCAAAACCTACTTTTAAACCTGAAATGACTTCTGCTGCAATTTTCCCTTCATGTACTGCTTTATGTGCAAGCATAGGATTGCCCACAATATCACCAATGGCAAAAACATGGTCTACATTTGTTCTTTGTTGGTCATCCACACTGATAAACCCCCTATCATCAACATTGACGCCCGCTTTATCAGCCCCAATACTCAACCCATTAGGCTGGCGACCAACAGCAATTAAGACAGCATCAAAAAATGCAGGTTCGGGGGCATTCTCTCCAGAAAAAGTAACTTTCAATCCTTTTTTTAAGGATTTTATTTCCTCAACTTTAGTTTTTAACCAAATATGACTGTATTGTTTTTTGATTCGCTTAAACAGAGGTCTAACTAAGTCAGAATCACAACCCGGAATAACCTGATCCATTAGTTCAACAATACTAATATCAGACCCTAATGCATGATAAACAGTCGCCATCTCCAGACCAATGATTCCACCACCAACAACGAGTAGCTTTTTAGGAATTTCTTTTAGATCAAGCGCATCTGTTGAATCCCATAACCTAGGATCATCATTTGGAAAAACAGGAATTTTAGTTGGTTTAGACCCAGCAGCAATAATAGCGTTATCAAAAGTAATTATTTGACTGCCTTCATCAGACTCCACAGTCACAGAATTAGCTGACTTAAAACTTGCTACTCCATGAACCAAGGTTATTTTTCTTTGTTTAACCAATCCCGCGAGACCCGTATTTAAAGTTTTAGTAACACTTTCTTTCCAGCTTCTAATTTTATCTAGATCAAAATTAGGTTTGCCGTAACTAATTCCATGGTGCTCAACTTCATCAACCTCATGAATAATATGAGCCATATGTAATAAAGCTTTTGAAGGTATGCAGCCTACATTTAGGCAAACCCCACCAATCACGGGGTAACGCTCTATTAATACAACTTTTTTACCTAAGTCAGCCGCACGGTAGGCTGCCGTATAACCACCTGGACCACCACCTATTACTAAAACTTCAGCATGTATCTCTGTCATATCGAAATTCCTTCTACAATAATAAACGACGAATATCACCCAAAGATTGAGTGATCGCGACTAAAAATCGAGCAGCTTCTGCACCATCAATCACTCGATGATCATAAGTCAGATCTAGCGGAAGCATTAATCGTGGAATAAACTCTCCGCCTTGCCAAACAGGTTGCATTTTAGATCGACTAACACCCAAAATAGCGACTTCTGGTGCATTTACAATAGGTGTAAAGGCTGTTCCACCAATACCACCCAAACTTGAAATAGACATACTACCACCCTGCATAGCAGAAGCCGATAACTTACCCTCTCTTGCTTTGCCGCTTAGCTCAACTAACTGTGCTGATAACTCATTCAAACTCATCATGTCAGCATCACGAATAACAGGAACAACAAGTCCATTTGGCGTTTCAACGGCAATACCAACATTAATATATTGCTTAAATATTAGCGACTGGCCATCAGCAGATAGAGAGCTATTAAATTGTGGGAATTGTTTCAAAGCAGCAACGAGTGCTTTAATAATAAACACTAGCCCGGTTAGCTTAATGTCTGGTTTACCCGCGTTGTTAGCTTTTCTAAAGTCTTCCATATCGGTAATGTCAGCTTCATCATGCTGAGTCACCATCGGTAGATTTAAGCAAACACGTACCATATGGTCGCCGGTTAAGCGCTTTATTTTACTTAAAGGTTGTACATCAACTTCACCAAACTGAGAAAAGTCAATTTCAGGGATAGGAGGAATGCCTGCTCCGCCTTGAGTAGCGCCTTTATTAGTCATCACTTTTTTTACAACAGCTAACACATCATCCCGTAATATGCGTCCTTTACGACCACTTCCTTTTTGTATTTTGCTTAAATCGACGCCTAATTCTCTTGCAAACAACCTAACACTAGGTGTTGCATGTGCTTTACTATTGCTAGTCACTACAACATGGGGGGGGGTTCTATCCTCTGCTGGTTTCTTAGCAGCAGACTCAACGGTTACTTCTATTTCTTCTTCAGGTTTTTCCTGGGGCTTTTCAACAGGCTTTTCTTCAGTAACTGCTGCTCCATCAGCACTAGGCCTTAACATAGCGATTAAAGCACCTTGAGAAACTTTATCGCCTACTTTAATAACAACTTCTTGAATCGTCCCTGCCATACTAGCGGGTAAATCCATTGTTGCTTTATCACCTTCCATTACTGCCAAAGTTTGTTCAATTTCAACGGCATCACCCGGTTGAATTAAAATTTCAACAATTTCAACTTCGTCAGCGCCACCTAGATCAGGTATTTTTATTTCTATTAATTCGCTCATTATTTAGACTCTTAAACTAACCAAGGTGCCGTGATATCGGGGTTAATATTATACTTAGCAATTGCCACATCTATTTTAGCAGCTTCAAATTCATTATTATCAGCTAACCCTTTTAATGCAGCGAGAACTATGTGGTAACGATTAACTTCAAAAAAACTTCGTAAATTTTCTCGTGTATCAGACCTGCCAAAACCATCTGTCCCTAATACAGTGTAAGGCGCAGATATATAACCTCTAATTTGTTCAGCAAACGCTCGAACATAATCAGTACTGGCAATAACAGGTCCTTTAGTATTTCCCAAACATTTTGCAACATGAGCAACCTTAGATGTTTCAGTTGGATGCAAGCGATTCCAACGCTCACATGATTGACCATCTCTAGCTAATTCATTAAAACTTGGGCAACTCCATAAATCAGCTTCAACATTCCAATCATCTTTTAATAGTTGTGCTGCTGCGACTGCTTCAAGGAAAATCGTTCCAGACCCTAGCAATTGAACTCGTGAAGAGTCATTATCTGAGCCTTTTTGAAACAGATACATACCTTTTAATATATCTTCTTCAGTTCCATTGGGTAGTGCAGGTTGTTCATAGTTTTCATTCATTACTGTGACATAGTAGAAAACATTTTCCTGCTCTACGTACATACGTCTCATACCGTCTTGAATAATAACAGCAACTTCATAAGCATAAGTAGGGTCATAAGAAACACAATTAGGTACCGTTGCTGCAAAGACTTGGCTATGCCCGTCTTCATGTTGTAAACCTTCCCCATTTAATGTTGTTCTACCCGCTGTTGCACCTAATAAAAATCCACGCGTACACTGATCAGCGGCAGCCCAAATAAGATCTGCAACACGCTGAAACCCAAACATGGAATAGAAGATATAAAAGGGAATCATGGGTACACCATGTGCTGAATAAGCAGTCCCAGCTGCAATCCAGTCACTCATACCACCCGCTTCATTTATACCTTCTTGTATGACCTGCCCATGCTTATCTTCTTTATAATACATGAGTTGTTCGGCATCTTGAGGCGTATATAGCTGGCCTACTTGTGACCAAATACCCAATTGCCTGAACATCCCTTCCATTCCAAAAGTCCTTGATTCATCAGGAACAATAGGAACGATACGTTTACCTATATTTTTATCTTTAACTAAAACACCGAGCATTCCAACAAAAGCCATTGTCGTAGAACTTTCATGACCTTCACCAGTCCCAGCCAACAATCGTTTGAAATCTGCCAACGCGGGTATATCTAAAGGAATCGTTTGTGTGCGTCTTGATGGAATAAACCCGCCTAATTGTTTACGACGCTCCAGCATGTATCCCAATTCTGCCGACCCTTCTTCAAATTTTAGATACGGTAAATCGTCTAATTCTTCATCTTTTACGGGTAAATCATATTTAGATTTAAAACGACGTAACGACTCTTGACTCATTTTCTTCTGTTGGTGAGAAATCATTATCGATTCACCATCAACACCCATACCATAGCCTTTAATAGTTTTAGCTAAAATAACGGTTGGCTGTCCTTTATGGTTGACTGCTGCATGATAAGCTGCAAAAACTTTAGCAGGATCATGTCCTCCCCTGTCTAACCCCCAGATATCTTGATCTGAGTAATCACTAACCATCGCTTTTAATTCAGGGGTATTGAAGAAATGCTCACGGACATAAGCACCATCTTTAGATTTAAAGGTCTGATAATCACCATCTACACATTCCATCATCCGTCTGGCAAGATGTCCATCCTTATCTCTCGCTAATAATGCATCCCATAAATGCCCCCAAACTAACTTGATAACATTCCAACCAGCACCGCGAAACTCACCTTCTAATTCCTGAATAATTTTACCATTACCACGAACAGGACCATCTAATCGTTGTAAATTACAGTTAACAACAAAAATTAGATTGTCTAATTTTTCTCTACCTGCCATGCCGATAGCGCCCAAAGATTCCGGCTCATCCGTTTCACCATCACCTAAAAATGCCCACACTTTACGTTCAGAAGTATCAGCAAAATCACGCCCTTGCAAATAACGCATAAAACGGGCTTGATATATCGACATAATAGGCCCAAGTCCCATAGAAACAGTAGGAAACTGCCAAAAATCAGGCATTAACCAAGGATGTGGATATGAAGATAAGCCGTTACCATTAACTTCTTGACGAAAACCATCAAGTTGATCTTCCGTTAAACGCCCTTGTAACAAAGCCAGTGAATACATTCCAGGAGCTGAATGACCTTGGAAAAATATCAGATCCCCTTCACGTTCTTCAGAAGTACCATGCCAAAAATGATTTTGCCCCACATCATATAAAGTAGCAGCAGAAGCAAAGCTAGCAATATGCCCACCCACATTGGTGTGCTTATTTGCTCTTAATACCATCATCATTGCATTCCAACGAATATAAGAACGTACTTTTTGTTCTATTGTGGTATCACCAGGAAACTGAGGTTGTTGCTCTACATGAATAGTATTGAAATATTCTGTATTAGCACTAAATGGAATGTCAGATCCGGATTTTCTTGCAGCAGCTAATAAGTTTTCAACCAAGAAATGAGCTCGTTCTTTCCCTTCCCTTTCAATAACTGACTGTAAAGCATCAATCCATTCTTGTGTTTCAAGTGGATCAACATCTTCTTGATCCGAGCCATCCGTAATTAACATTTTATTCATTAACAACTCCAGTTTTACCCTAATTCTTAGTACTCTTGTCCTTAGGACAGATTCAATTTTATAATTATACCGAAAATACAGCACTTCATGTACTAAAGCTAAGTATATACTTCACACTTCGAGTAATCCTATTTTCTATTCATCTTTTTTTTCTGATTTATTGCGTTACAAAATTTAGATTTTTTGATTATTAGAAAACAAATAATTGACACACTCCCAATTAATTAACATAACTTGTTGAAATTATTGGCCTTATTAAAATAGGCATAATTATCGCTTAACTCTATGCAATATTAAGATTTAGTGTGTCGAGAGTAAGTCATGAAAAACAAAGCAGTCAATTTAGCAATCGTAAGTAATAATACTTTTGAAGCAAAAAAAGTCGTTAACCTTCAACATTACGATATTAGTACTGCTCTACAGACTACCCTAAATATTTCTGAACTAATCCATATATTTAGCACTAAAATTCAAGAACTTATTCCTCACAATAGTTTTGTTTATAATAACGAAACATTTGATTTAGAGATAAAGAAAGGAATCACTGCTAAAAATTCCTTAGCTTATGCATTAAAAGTTGAAGATATGGAACTTGGGAATTTAAAAATAATGCGCACTCGCCCTTTTAAAAACGAAGAACTCACATTACTAGAATCATTACTTTGCAGCTTAATTTACCCATTACAAAATGCGACTTTATACAAACAAGCCTTAAGTATGGCATTTACAGATCCTTTAACAAAAACTTTTAACAGAGCGGCTCTTGAAGAGACTTTACAACGAGAAATACAGCTAGCTCACAGAAGATCCAATCATTTATCAGTTATCTTTTTAGATATTGATCACTTTAAAGATATTAATGATATTCATGGACATGAAGGTGGCGATATTGCCTTAGCATCCGCAGCAACTTGCATCAAAGATGCATTAAGAGGCAGTGATGTCATCTTTCGTTATGGCGGAGAAGAGTTTGTTATCTTACTAAGTGATACCAACCTTGATGGTGCACAAATAATAGCAGAAAGAATCTGTAAAAGAATAGAACAGCATACAATTGCCTATGGCGTGGAAATTCTAAAGCTAACAGCAAGCTTAGGCATTAGTTCTTTAAGGGGAAATGATACTTACGATTCGCTCGTAAAACGAGCTGATGATGCGATGTATCTAGCAAAAGAAAATGGGCGAAACCAAATTGGATTAGAATCTTCTGCTAAATTAATTTAGCCACCTCTCTATTAAAAACACAAAAGGATATCAAAAATTCTATGTATTGTAGCCTTCGTAAATAATTTTCTTCATGGACAGTTAGTAAATCAAACTTGTTCATGTACCTTCTATTCAATCACTCACCCTTTTCCCCTATTGTTTTTTTATCATCTAAAAGCCATCTTTTTTTCGAGGATTTACAACGTCCCTTTCTTTTTCCAAACTAAAATGGTTGACTATAACTGACGTTTCAAAATTCCAGATTTTTTTACCTATAGTTTAGCCACTCATCTCTGGCGGTAATACATCAAATTTTGGAACTCCTTCTGGAAATACAGCCCATTTAGGCGCTGATTTTGTATAAATCACCATGTTTGGAGTAAAGCTATTACTTTCAATTAATGTGGTCGCTGCAACAGAATAAAAACCACCTACTGTTACTTCTGCACATAACGTTGTGCCGCAATCTTTGCAAAACTTATGATACATATCTTTTCCAGAATCACCTAGACGAGTAAACGTTGCTGGAGCCCCTTTGGTAAAACTAAATTTTTCTACTGGCACCCACAGTCCAAACCATTTATCTGAGCCCGTATGAGTCTGGCATTCGTGGCAATAACAAAATGCTGAATTAATAGGCTCATCTTCAAAGCAATATTCAATATTGCCACAACTACACTTTCCTTCATATTTTTTCATATTGACCTCACCGTTTAATTCTAATCAAATACCCCAGCTATTTAACTTAATTTGAAAAAGGTAATATTTAAAAATCAGAAAGAGGGGGCAACCCTTCACTCTATTATTATCTTCTTAAAACAGTCTGTTTTAAAGCTGCTTTAAAAGCCTTTTTCGCATCATCAGAAGAGTCTATTCGCCAATCACACTCTTTATTAATTTGAAACCAATGAAATGCCTTTATCTTTTTAAAGTCAGGGCTTGCCATTCGCTCAAACGCATTTCTAATCCATTCTGCTTTATTTTGCCCAGGCAAATCATGTTCGCTCGCTTCACATGAGGCAAATTCACCAATCATTAACGGTTTATCACCAAAGACTTTTGGGTTATCAGCTAAAGTATGATAAATATTGGCAAATACATCATCAAACCATAACCATTCAGGCCAATCTGGCTTACCATCTTGATTACCCCAGTTATATCCATTGATGCATAACCAATCAACGTAATCTTCACCGGGATAATAATTTTTTACAATATTAACATCATCAGGAAAGTTATTGACACACCAAACAAATTTCGCATTATTAGCACCTGCTTTGGAAAAAAGATCATGAACATGACGAAATGCTTCAACATAATCTTCAGGTTGATCTTGCCAACGGTAAGCTTCATTTCCATTGTAAATATTATCTTCGATCATCTCGTGAGCAAATCGAAAACGAACTTCTTCATTCCAATCTTTAATGCTTTCAGCGTAAGCAGAAATATAACTATCATAAGTACCGTTGCTAATATCTTTTAAATCAACAGCAGGTTCCCAAGCCAAGTGCAAAACATAGGGTTGTTCATGCGTTCTATCAGAAAGAATTTTATTAAGTTTAGAACTCGGGAAAGTGGGCTGGTCTTTAGCATCCCAACCTTGAAACCACATAATAGAGTAGAGATTTTGATCAGACATTTTTTCAAATGCCTCAATATCCTTAGGTAAAGGAGGGTTAGTACCTACAAATGCACCTATTTCAATTCCAGCTATTTTTACAGGTGTTGGCTGATTTGAATTAACAACTTTAGATGCTGTTTTATTGGCTAAAAAATCTACGTTTAAAATAACTGAAAAAACCAGCCCTATCACTAAGAGCAATATGATTATTTTAAGATTTTTAATCGATCCCATAAACTTAAAACCTTTGATTGAATTGGCTCAAGAGTAGGTATCAAATTCAATGATATCGATACCTAACAAATAAAGTAAGGATCTTTAAAGATCAAGTCCAATTATTTTAGCAAGCTAAATTCTAATCAACTTAATTAAAGGCTCCTTAACCTAGCCCTTTAATATGCTCAATTGCTTTTAACATTCTAGCTAACGTTTTTTCTCGGCCTAGCAGCGATAATGTTATATCAATTGCAGGCGACACACCTGCACCAGAAACAGCAACTCGTAATGGTTGGGCTACTTTTCCTAGTTTTAGTTCCAATTTTTCTGCAGTATCTAAAATAATTTGATGTAATTTTTCACCATCCCATACATCCAATAGACTAAATTCATCCATCAATTGCTGTAAGACGTCATCAGAACCTTGTTTAAAATTCTTTTTAGCCGCCTTGGCATCATACTCTTCAAAATCTTGGTAAAAATAATGACTAGCACTTGCCATTTCCACCAATGTTTTACTGCGCTCTCTTTGCGCTTTAACAATATCAACTAACTCTGGCCCATTTTCTAAATTAATTTCTTGGTTAGCCATATGCCATTTTAGATGTTTAGCAACATGTTCCGGCTCAGCATTCATAATATATTGATGATTTAACCACAACAATTTTTCTGTATTAAATGTCGATGCAGAGACGTTCACACTTTTAAGGTCAAATAATTCAACCATTTCATCCATTGAAAATATTTCCTGGTCACCATGCGACCAGCCTAATCGAACTAGATAGTTTAATAATGCTTCAGGCAAAAAACCATCATCTCTATATTGCATCACACCAACAGCACCATGCCTTTTAGACAACCTTGCACCATCAGAACCTAAAATCATAGGTACATGTGCATAATAAGGCAGCGTTGCATTTAAGGCATTAAGGATATTGATTTGTCTTGGTGTGTTATTAACATGATCATCACCCCTAATAACATGGGTAACGCCCATATCCATATCATCCACAATAACCGTTAAATTATACGTTGGCGAACCATCAGAACGAGCAATAATCAAATCATCCAGTTCTTTATTGGCAACAATAATTTCACCTTTAATTAAGTCGCTAATAACGACCTCACCGCCTTCTGGGTTTTTAAAACGAATAACAGCCTCTAGATCAGAAGAGTGATCCACTGATCTACATTTACCGTTATATCGTGGTTTTTCTTTATTGGCTTTTTGTTGTTCTCTTATTGTATCTAACTCTTCACGAGTACAAGTACAATAATAGGCATCACCTTGATCTAACAATTGTTGAATTATTTCTTTATATCGATCAAAGTGTTGGGTTTGATAAAACGGTCCTTCATCATACGTTAGCCCTAACCAATTCATACCCTCAAAAATAGCATCTACTGATTCTTGAGTCGAACGTTCTAAGTCAGTATCTTCAATTCTTAAAATGAATTGTCCACCTTGTTGTTTGGCATATAACCAAGAAAATAGAGCAGTTCTAGCACCACCTACATGTAAATACCCTGTTGGACTTGGGGCAAAGCGTGTTTTTATTGTCATTGAATAAATTGTTATTTCTTTAAAAAACGTTTAGCGTATTCTTTAGGGATAGACCTAGATGCATTTAAACGCATCCCTTGATAACTAAATTTCACACTGCCTTTTGCGGTAGGGTTTCTTCCTAAAATGGCTAATGAAGTCGTATGGCCTTGATTAGCCGCTTTTTCATACCACTGGGTTGCCATATCCCTATTCCCTTTTAATCCCATTCCTCTATCATACATAGCAGCAATAGTCGCTTGGGCTTCAACCAAATCTTGTTCGGCAGCTTTTAACATCCATTTTGCAGCCAGTTTATAATCTAATTCCTCACCATTTCTACCTAATATGTGGAGTGATGCTAATTTAGCTTGACCTAAAGCATCACCTTGTTTAGCTAATTCTTTAATTTCTTCAGTTGTTTCAGCTAATACAGTCATACTGACAGACAATAACATACTGATAAAAATAACTTTAATTGCTTTTAACATACTTCACCTCTTGTTTAATGAAAGCTCAATCAAGCTTGTTCTAAAATGATTGTAGTTACTCAATTATTTCTATTCCACCCATATAAGGCTTTAATACCTCTGGAATATGGACTCTACCTTGTTCATCTTGATAATTTTCCATGACTGCAATCAGTGTCCTACCTGCTGCAAGCCCGGAACCATTGACTGTATGCACTAATTCTGGTTTTCCTGTTTCAGGATTACGCCAACGAGCTTGCATACGTCGAGCTTGAAAATCTTTAAAATGACTACAAGAAGAAATTTCTCTGTATTTTCCTTGGCCTGGCAACCAAACTTCTAAATCATATGTTTTAGAAGAAGAAAAACCTGTATCACCTGCACATAGCAAAACCTTTCGATAAGGTAGGTTTAGTTTTTTAAGGATATTTTCAGCATGATTCGTTAGTTCTTCATGCGCTTTAACAGATTTTTTTTCAGAAACAATTTGTACTAATTCAACTTTTTCAAATTGATGCTGGCGAATCATACCTCTTACATCACGCCCATATGCACCCGCTTCACTACGAAAACAAGGCGTATGACAGACAAACTTTAAAGGCATTTCTTTGGCATCAACAATTACATCTCTAACAATATTGGTAACAGGCACCTCAGCCGTAGGAATCAGATATAAAGCAGGGTCATTATTGGCTTTAAATAAATCACTTTCAAATTTTGGTAATTGACCTGTGCCATACAAGCTATCTGCATTCACTAAAAATGGCACATAAGTTTCAGAATACCCATGTTCTAAAGTATGCGTATCCATCATTAATTGAATAATTGCTCGCTGTAATCGTGCCAATGGCCCTTGTAATACAGCAAATCGAGCACTGGCAATTTTTGCAGCTACTTCAAAATTTAGCCCTTTACTTTCACCTAAATCCACATGATCTTTTGCTTCAAAAGAAAATTCAGGTAGATCACCCCAGCGACTAATTTCTACGTTATCATCTTCATCCTTACCTGCTGGCACCACTTCATCCAGAAAATTAGGGATAGCTTCCATTAATTCAGTCATTTTTTGCTGAATTTGAGATAACTCCGTTTCGGCTTCTTTAAGTTGATTCCCTAAATGCTGGACTTGATCAAGTAAAGGCTGGATATTTTCACCTTTTGCTTTTGCTTGCCCTATGCTTTTGGAGCTTTTATTTCTCTCGTTTTGTAAATCCTGAGTTTTTATCTGAACAGCTTTTCGTTTACTTTCTAATGCTTCGTAAGCGGCTGTATCAAAATCGTAAGAACGTCGATCTAATTGTATTTTAACTTCGTTAAGATCTGACCTAAATAATTGAGGGTCTAACATGATAATAAGTTACCTAAAAAAAACTAAAAAATAAAACTAATTCTATTAACAGAAGGCTGAATATAACAGGTTAAAAGGTGTTTATATTTGCCTAGCAGTCCAATAACCAGCCCATAGTGCAATTGTGCACATTAACAAATTACTTAATATCGCAACTGAAATAGATTTTAAATGTGTATCAAAGAAATACTTATGCTCTATAAAAAAATGGACTAAATACAAGCTAGATAACGTTACAAAAATACCAACAACAACAATAACAAGTGCCATGCTATGCTCAATTGATAAAGATGCCTTACTTATCAGCAAGGTACTAATAACCCCTATGAGAAACGCAATAAATGTATTCACAGTGAGTAAAGCATAAGGAAAAACCCAATCCACCCATTGAGCTAAACCAACAGAATTAGCAAAAAGTGCTTTTCCTATCGCCAATCCTATCCAAACAGCAAAAATACAAACCACAACGTTAAACAAAATATTTAACATGGCTTTAAATAATTGCCCTTGTTCAATCAAATAAAAGGTATCTAAAGAAAAGGTTGAAAAGGTCGTCAATGAACCCAAAAAACCTATTAAAATAGCTGACCGGTACTCCATTGATAAAGCAACACGTTGCAATATCAATGCTTCTGTCATTAAGCCTATCAATAAAGAGCCAATAACATTAACGGCTAAAGTTCCATAAGGAAAACCCCGACCTAACCATTGATATACGCCAGAAGAAATCAAAAAACGCATGACTGCACCAAATGATCCACCTAAGGCAACTGCAACAAGTTGGTTCATTATTAATACTTTATAAAATGCTCACGATAATATTTCATTTCATCAATTGATTCAATAATATCGTCTAATGCTTTATGTACTGATTTTTTCTGAAACCCGTCTTTTACTTCGGGTGCCCAACGAGCAGCAAGTTCTTTTAATGTAGAAACATCCAAGTTTCGATAATGAAAATAGGCTTCAAGCTTTGGCATATAACGATAAAGAAAACGTCTGTCCTGACAAATACTATTACCACAAATAGGCGATTTATTAGCAGAAATCCATTGTTGAAGAAATTCTATCGTTTGTGTTTCTGCTTTTTCATCATTAATTGTCGATTCTTTGACTCGATCAATCAAACCAGATTGCCCATGGTGTTTTTGATTCCAATCATCCATTGCCTCAAGAGCTGAATTTGATTGATGCACTGCAAGTACAGGACCTTCTGCTAAAATATTAAGATTTTTATCGGTGATAATCGTTGCAATCTCTATAATTAAATCAGTGTCAGGATTTAATCCTGTCATTTCTAAATCAATCCAAATCAGATTACTTGAATCTTGTGTCATTCTATTTCCGTTATAATGATAGTTGCTTTAAATTGTAGCATTGGCTAATCTGTATAGCTAATTCTTAAAACTCTGATGTTGTGCAATACTTTATGAATACATTTACTATTATATTTCTGATTGCTTTAGTTATTTCTTACGGCATTCAATTTTGGTTATCTAACCGTCAAAAATCTTTTGTTATAGATAATAGAGCGGCCGTTCCTGATGCCTTTAAGGATACAGTGGGGTTAGATGCTCACCAAAAAGCCGCCGATTATACCGTAGAGAAAGAAAAATTAGGTGAAATTGATAGCATTATTGGTGTTATTTTTTTACTGATACTGACACTCGGTGGTGGCATTAGTCTTTCATTTAAACTTTGGTCATCATTTGGTTTATCCCCCATGATGACAGACTTAGGCGCTGTTTTTACCATCTTCTTTATTATGACGGTATTTGAAATACCAACAAGTTTATACCAAACCTTTGTTATTGAAGAAAAATATGGCTTTAACAAAAGCGACATGAAACAGTTTTTTAAAGACCAGGTACTCTCACTTGGATTAGTCATTGCTATTGGTATGCCCGTTATGGCAACAATTCTTTGGGTAATGGATAGTATTGGCTCTTTATGGTGGTTAGTTGCTTGGGCTATTTTAATGGGATTTTCATTATTAATGAGCTGGTTATTTCCGACCGTTATTGCCCCCATTTTTAATAAATTCACCCCCATGGAAGAAGGTTCTTTAAAAGAACGTATTCAAGGCTTATTAAGCCGTTGTGGTTTTAATAGTGATGGTATTTTCATCATGGATGGGTCAAAAAGATCAGGCCACGGCAATGCTTACTTTACTGGAATGGGTAAAAATAAACGTATCGTTTTTTTCGATACCTTAGTTGAATCTTTAGAAGACGAAGAATTAGAAGCTGTTTTAGCACATGAGCTGGGTCATTTTAAACGTAAACACACGATAAAAATGCTAGCTGCATCATCGGTTATGACTTTATTAAGCTTTGCGATTTTAGGCTGGTTAATTAACCAAGACTGGTTTTTTAGTGGTTTAGGCGTAGACACCCACTCAAATGCTGCAGCTTTATTATTATTTATGATGGTATCCCCTGTTTTCACTATTTTTATGCAACCTATTAGTGCTTTCTTTCAACGTAAATTTGAATTTGAAGCCGATACCTTTGCGGCAGAAAATGCCAAAGCCACCAAATTAATTAGTGGGTTAGTTAAGTTATATGAAGAAAATGCAAATACGTTAACGCCCGATCCACTTTATTCTGCATTTCATTACAGCCATCCACCAGCAGCCATAAGAATTGCCCATTTAGAATCACAAATGTAACTGATGTCTTCATTACTTAAAGGATTAGTTATTTCACACCTTGGGCAAGGGATTGCCGTTGAAGTCTCAGAAAAAATTTATCTATGCCAAACCCTGCGTAAACTAGAAACAGTGACTGTAGGAGACCAAGTGATGATTTCAATCGCATCCCCTGACCAAGGAAGAATAGAAGAGATTTTGCCTCGCCGTTCTTTATTACAACGTCCTAGTCGAAATAAAAAAACGCGTCCCGTTGCTGCTAATATCGACAAGGTTTATGTTGTCTTTGCCATCGAACCCTATTGTGATTTTTTATTAATCGACCAATACCTCGCCATTTGTGAAAACAAAAACATTGATGCGACATTAGTTCTTAATAAAATTGATTTAACTAATATTGAACAGATTGAAAAGGAATTACAACAATATCAAACTTTAGGATACGATTTACATAAAGTCAGTGCTGAAAAAAACCTGGGTATTGATGTATTAAAAGCAGCTTTAAATAACCATATCAGTATTTTTACCGGTCAATCAGGTGTAGGAAAGTCCTCTTTAACCAATGCCATCATTCCTGATAAACAATTAAAAACCAATACGGTATCTGAAGTAACAAAACACGGACGCCATACCACAACAGCAGCAACTCTTTATCATTTACCAAATGGAGGGGATTTAATTGATAGCCCCGGGGTTGCTATTTTTGGTCTCGCCGATATAACTGAACAACAATTAGCTTGGGGTTATAGAGAATTTCAACCATTGCTAGAACAGTGTCAATTTAATGATTGTAAGCATGTTAAAGATAAGGGATGTGCAGTTAGAGCTGCTGCGGAATCAGGTCATATTTCTATGCAACGATACCAGCGTTTTTTAAAGCTTAGAGAAAAAATGCCAACAGCAAATTAGTGATTAATCATTATATACTTCGAGAAGTATATCTTCAACGATGAGGTTATCACTTAAGGAGCCTCTGATTAAGTCTAAAAGTAACAATTTAATAAAATATAACTTATTGAATTAATCGAACATGAGTTGATTAGAACTTAGCGAAGAAAAAACTGTCCTTATTTTTCAGGAAGTGAGACGTAATAGTCACTCTTTTGCACCGATCTTCGTAAAAAATAGAGACTATTTTAACAAGCTAAAAATAATTTAAATTGATTAGAGGTTCTTTAAAATTAATCCCAATTACTTTCCCCCGTATCAGATACATCACCATCATGGTTTCTATCCCAACTCCCTCTGGATTGTATACTTGTAATCTGTAGAATTCCATTTCCCGCTTGTGCTCCAACAGGCGTGGCTGTTAATGTATAAGTTGTTGCAGTAGCCGAGACTGTTAAATCATAACTCGCTGTCCCCCCATCCACAGGACTGGTTGCTGAATAGATCGTTGGTGCACCTGTTGCCGCTGTACAACTTCCAGAATCAGTAGTAGCAGCACCACAATAGCTATTATTTTCTGTAAAGTGCCTTTCCATCGCATTAACAAGACCTAACAAAGCACCCTTTGCATCTGATCGTCGTGATTTCAAAACTGATTCCTGATAACTAGGATAAGCGACACTCGCCAAGATACCCACGATAGCCACGACGATCATTAATTCAATAAGTGTAAAACCTGTTGTTCTTTTCATATTTATGAGGTCTATTTAGTTAAAGCCCAAAGACTGTATTTTATTAATAATCTTAGATCAATTTAAAATAGATTCAATCATTAAGATATGCTATTAAGTAAAAGGCGATGAGGTGCAAGATATAATATTCGTACCATCTTCAATTTCAGGGATATTATTACTATCACTATCTTTCCCCAACCCTGCTCTTCCTACAGCATTAACAATTACTAGCTTAGATGACCTTGCTTCGGGCAAATTATTTCCATCACTGTTATCACATAGAACAAAAAATACGGCTGTACCACCATTAAGCATTCCTGATGCTTGATAAGTAAGAGAATTAGCACTTCCTCTTAAAGTAAAGCTACTTGGAACGGCACCATAAGTTCGAAGCATTATATCTCCAACGCCTTTGTTTCCATCACCGTTTAAATCAGTAAAAACATTCCATCCTGATTCCCACTGTGTTGCTGATTTTTTTATAGAAACCAACATATTTCTTTTTACAGCCTCACTTCTTGCATAGTTTAAAGAAGCAACCAATTCATTAATATTACTTGTTAATCGAGTATTTTTAATTGTGTCATTAAAACTAGGAATACCAATGACCATAATAATCCCAGCTATTGCTAAAGTCACCATTAACTCGAGCAAAGTAAACCCCTGATTATTATATATTTTTTTTTCGTGCGCAGACATATCCTTTGATATTTTATAGTTTAATTATGGTCGTAAATTTAGAAAAATCAGTATTACTCAGTATGATGAATTTTTAAAACATTGTTATCTCTTAAAGTAAAAAATAATATAGGAACCTCTGATTAAGTTAATTAGAATTTAGCACAGAAAAAAAGGTCGCTATTTTTCACGAAGTGAGACGTAATAGTCATTTTATTGCACCGATCTTCGTGGAAAATAGCGGTAGTTTTAGCAAGCTAAAAATAATTAAACTTGATCAAAGATTCCTATAATAAAATAAAACTTCAATTAAAAATTGATTATCTATTAAAGACATAAGGGGTTTTTAACTTTATTTCAGTTATGCCCTGGTCATCTGCAAAGAAATTAATTTTATTTCCTTTTTTAAGTAAACTTAGTTTTAATTTATGCTCACCTGACTTCAATATAATTTTATTTTTCTGGATTGGATATTGAATATAATCTATTTCAATAAACCCAGCTTCAAGGTCGATATTATTAACAGTCCCTTCCTTAAGCTCAGCTTGTACATGATTCACCATGACTAATAATAATGTAACAATTGTTATTACTTTTTTCATTAATTCACCTTTACTTTTATCTTCGTAATTCTTGCCACGATAATCGGCCTGCTCCAGTACTGGACAAATCTTCAACCTCTCGAGCTACTATTCCACCACCATCTGTTCCTGGTACGTATTGTTTATTACTTAAAAAATTTGACGATGAAGGTAAGCCCTCATCAAATACTACGCCACTTGGGGCATAGGTGACTGTTACCTCTGCCCCATCTATAGTTTCTGTCACTGTCAACAAATCATCCGAATCTATATCACCATCTCCATCAAAATCAAATGCTGGCTTGTCAGGTCTTCCACCATTAAGTTGCTCAACAGACATTAAAAAACCATTTCCGCCAGGACTACACGGGTTAGCATTAGGTATCCAAGTATTAAAGAAAACCAAATCCCCTCTAACATCTGGATCTACAATAATTCGTTCACCTGATGATAATGTTAAATTTATCATCCAGCCCTTATCTGCCCCAGCATAATCGACTGCTGTATCAGTCAAAACTCTGACACTACTCGTCACATTATGACCATCATTATGAAATGTTCTAGAAAGGAAGTCTTGCTCTATCAAGTTTGCTGGTGTTAATGAATCATCTCCTTTATCCCATACACCATAAAAAGATTGTTCAGCTGTGTTAGATATATCTGTATTAATTAAATACTGCCCTGTTCCAAAAAACACCATAACATCAGGGTCACCCCCTAATGCACTTGGATGTTTCACTAAAATAGGTTTTTGAGTAATTGGTTGTGGCGTTGTTGATTGTTGAACTGGCGCACTCCCAGCAGATGCAGCTTCATGATAAGTTGCGGTAAAGAGTGGATTAGGAGTCGAACCTGTTTTATAGGCGACATCCCAACTATTCATATTGCCAGCACTCACATCAAATGCCCACATATTCCCTTTTAAATCACCAGCATAGACTCTATCGATAACTTTATCCCCATCCATATCAACCGTTTGGGGTGTAGACAAACCATTACAATTACTACTTGCATTATTGCAATCACTCGATACAATTGACCCCACGCCTGTTGAAATTTTTATATAGTCAGAACCGGCAGTCCAAGTGCCATCT
>JAGLDH010000045.1 GCA_023145835.1 Methylococcales bacterium | reverse complement strand
GCCATCTAAACCCTCTTCAAGAAAAACAATAAAAAGACTTGCCTTACCATTACCTGTACTATTGTAACCATTACCAAAAATAGCCGCCCATTTACCATTATTCATCATAGCTATCGTTGGCTTGCTAAATGTAAAACCTAAATCAGCATCATCTAAAGAGTCAAACTCCCATAACACAAGACTTTCTGCATGAGCATTATCATCAATATATTGAGTAGGGTCAGTTATATCAAGTGCAAATATTCCTCTACTGCCTTTACGCCCACCACCAATTAATACTGTTCTCCAAGCATCACCACTCCCTTTATCAATATAAACATCTGATACAGTAAGAGGCATATCAGTATAATATCGGTGAGTATATCCAGGATCTGTTAAATAATGTAAGCCTCTCGTTGCCGATGTGGAAGAAAAAACACTATTTGGGATATAGGCTAAAACCTCCTCTCCATCTGATGCTTTAAAACCATGAAGCATTCCATCATTTGCGCCTACATAAACAATAGGCTCTCTATTTTTTGTAGCTCCAGTCTTAAAATCCTCATAAGTATTACTTGCTGTAGCCGGAAAGGGTGAGACACTGGGCCAAAATAATTGTGGTGCTCCAATAAAAACAGGATCTGAGTGGATAATATCGCCTAATAAGTTATGCCGTTCTCTAAATGTATAGGTTCCTCCCCTACCTTCTTCATTGACTCGACTCCCTCTTAAATATTGTAATCTCTTTCTAGCCTTATTATTATCTGAGTTGGTATTATCAGGATTCTTACGTAAATCTGCTTTTTGAGTAGCTGACAATCGCCCCCATCTAAAACGCACGCCATTTCCTGTAACATCATTATAAGTAAATACTTTTCTGGTGTTATTTGGATTTGCTCTAGCATTCAGTACATCTGAGGCAGACCAGTTTGGGGTTGCTGCGACATCACCCGTGGTGGGATCTAGTTCATAAGATAATATATCACCACTCCATTCATTATTCGCACTATTGAATAATGCTAAAAAAGCAGAACTATTCCCTGATAAAGTGGTTGTATTAAAAGCAACAGAACCACCACTACCAAGACGGTCACTAATACTAGAAAATGCATCAGTCAATGCCTGAGAAAGAGCTTGAGGACTTTCAGCTGAAACAAATGCCCCTTTAGAGTTAAATGCCGCATGCCACATATCATCAATTTTTTCAGGTGAATCGGCAGTGAAAGGATCCCCCCAGTCTGCACTTTCACTTAACCCGGGAGAAGTTCCTGGCCAACCATCATTATCGGTATCCACTAATAAGCCTTCAAGCCCAAAGGCGACTGTATATGTCACCATATGTTGATAAGTTGCAGGATCAAAAGTACTACCTAATACATTATTCGGCATAGTACTTAAATCTCTCGAATAATATTCTTTGGCAATATCAGCTACTGTTGCAGTATACCCATCGCCATCTTCATCAGCTATTCCTGCAGGTGCTGTTCCATTCCAATACCCATCCGTAAAAAGTATTGTAAAATTGTGTTGGCACTGCTCAATAATAGGATCGGGTGATCTACCATCCGTATTATCATAATATTTTCCAACCCGATCTAACCCTGCTCTTAATGGGGTACCTACTGGCAGCCAGTCAAGATCAAAAAGACCAGCTATTAATTTTGTATTATGAGATGTAGTACCAATTCCAGAAGGCATTTCTACAAATGATGAAGTTCCTCCTTGATAAGGAAAACTCGTATTATTTATAAAATTTAGTCCATAACGATAACTAGGGTTATCTGTTATAACTTTTGCTATCGCTGACTTTGTAACAAAAGATCTCCGGCGAGCATACTGATACCAATTAGCTATATTTTGCTGTACTTCAGCAATAGTTTTACCACCTAATTCGGAGTGAACACCCGAACCACTCAGTGTATTAGTAGAAGATACTGTTTCTGTCACTCCTCCAGCCCCAGTATAGGTTATATTATCAATAACAATGGTGTTAGCATTAACAGTGAATCGCTGATGATTGTCCCACCAGTCAACAATTCCATTTGCTCCCACATTCTTATTTATTGTTCCACTGGTTGGGCGAGTCCCAGTAAAACCATGAGTATCATTCCAAACATGATAGACAAAGCCTTGTAAGTTTCTTGTTAGGGTATATCCAGTTGATCCGACCTGTGGATTACTTCTAGCTGCAGAAAAAGTAGCATTAGTCATAGTGCTTCCATCTCCAAAAACCCAAGGTTGATAAGTTGTTCCAGGAAGATAATATATAACATTTACGGACGATGACTTTACTCGCCAATCATACTGTTGAATAGCATTTGAGCATATTTCCAGATTACCTATAATATTACTGCCATTACAATTTTCAAAAACTTGGTAAGCATCATCATTTGTATCCATTAAAAATACGAATTGACTAAAGAAAATCGTATTGACATTATTATCATTATTAAATGGCCCATAGTAATACCCATCATCAACTAAAAAACCACATAAATCATTACCACTCCTATAAGCACAAGCTTGCCAATGTTTTGTTGTTAGAATATCAAAGTCCATTGACCCAGAATCATCTACTTCAAAAAATATATTAGGAGCCGCATTATTTGATGAGAATAAAGGCGAGTCTACTAATTGACCCGGTGCTGATAAACCAAGTGGTGCTACATTAAAAATAGGGCCTGCTACAACTAAAGTATTGGAGCTACATATCAACACACCAAGGCTTAAAAGCTTAAAATAATAACTCATATCAATCTTCCTTTTATAGATTAAAATAATCTAGTTCTGTAATACACAGATAAAATAAACATAACTCTAAAACCTTTTCCCAAAATACGATTTTAAATAAACTTGACTTGTATCCTGCCCACCCGTACCTCGGCTGATTACAGTAAAGAATGAAACAGCTGCACCTGCAGATGACTCACCATATCCCCCCATATTGATACTCGCTCCAGTCGTTATTTCACCTGTCGTTAAATATTTAATAAAGTAGCGCGGTTGTGTTGTAACTAGACTAGAACTTGTATCAAAAATTTTTGAATTCGAAGCAGACCAAGTGCCTGATGAAGAAAAATCACTTACCGCGTCATCTTTACCTAATAATCCAGAAGTTCCATTAAATGCAGATAAAGCTACAATACTCTCTATGTTATCTTCCCCTCCCCGTAGGGCTGCTTCCGCTGCTTGAAAAGCAAGGTTTTGATCCTTTCTGTTATTCGCCATTTTTTCTTCTAGGCTTGTCACTTGACTCCCTGATAACCCAATAATCGTAACTAATAACAACATAATTAAACTAACCACTAACACAACACCTGATTCGTCTGTGGTTGAAGTAACTCTTTTTTTCATCAAGAACCCCTTTATTATTGAAGCCGATTACGAATAGCAAATGTTGAAGAAAATACCCGCCTTAATTTTCTATCAGCCGGTGTCGTCGTTGCCCCATTGAATGTATAAGGAACAGGACTAGCCGCTAAATTATCATAAGTTGAAACAAGAACTGAAACTCTAACACTCACAACATTAGCCATATTTAGACCCGCCGTACCAGCAGGTACATAATAATCCGGAGTAAAATCATCATTAGTATCGGCTCCATATAATATTTGCATATTTTCAATACCCTCAACTAATTCCACCGCTGCATCACCATTAATTTTTCTAAAGAGTGCTGGCTGCCCACTAGCTCCATTTTGAATAGAATATATAGTTGCTGCGACTTTATAAACAGATGCATCACCTTGATAAACCTTTGAGAAACAATGTGTATTAGCCCCTGGACAACCTAGAGTTGCAGCTTGATAATTTCCGGGGGTTGTTGAATTACCCGTATAATGATCAAGTTCGCCATCATCAGGATTCGCATTAGATATTTGAAAAACATCTGCTGTTGTACAATCAGAAACAACAACAACATCAGATTGTTCTAAATCACTATCAGCAGGGATATGAATAGCAGAGGATACTGATGGTCCAAATGGTGTTTCAACAGTAAGACCATTAGCATAAGCCGCTTTAAGATTGATTGAATCGGGAGCATCAAGCGCTGCAATGGATGCGTGGACCGTACCGTTTGTACCTGTAATGCCTTGATCTAGACTAAAATTATGAATATCAGCATTATAACTAGCACCAGAACTATTTAAATTGTTAGTCACATTCACTAAACCCAATTTTAAACAACCCCAAAAATCTGTCATACGAATATCTCTACTGAGAAAATCCATAGCAAACCGACCGTTTTCTTGTAACCTAGACATATTGTCTTGCATTCGATAAGTTTGGTTACTATTTTGAAAAATCTTTAATACTCCCCCCAATAATGCAACACCTAGGGCGAGAGCTATCATAATCTCTATTAGCGTCATTCCTTGTTGTCTAGTTTTTCGATTTTTGATTCTCATAATTGAAAACTCATGCTAAAAACAGGATCATCATCCCTACTTCCATCTCTGTCACCATCCCATTGAATTGCAACAGTAAATAAAGATCCTGATACAGATACCGTCCCTTCAGCATTAGGTAATACTGCGGTGAGATCTCTATTCCACTCAAAAAGATCTTGTTGTGCCATCTGCGCTGTTGAACAAATGTTGGCAACTGTACTACAAGAACTCTGTACGCTTGCATTTGCAGGAGTGACTGTGATGTAAGAACTAGCCCCTAAGGTTTCTGTCTCTACTGCATTTGCACGCATTCGGTCTGCTAAATCGTAAGCTAGTTGTGTTGCTTGGCTTCGATGGTATGCTGTAAGATTATTTTTCAATCCTTTTGCCTGCAAACCAGCTAATCCAAGTAATCCTACAGCTAACACTAATATTGAAATTAACAATTCAATTAATGTAAATCCAGTGGTAGTTTTCAGTCTATTCATTATGTAAAAGGAGAAAGTGTACAAGATGTAATTTCTGTTCCAAGATCATCGGTTCTTTTTTCTTGAATCCCATTTTTATCTACATCAACTCCCATTCTTACCCTACCCACATTATTAACAACCATAAGTCTTGAACTATTTTCCTCAGGAATATTATTTCCATCACTGTTTTCACAAAGCACAAAACTTCCATTTACACTTTTCCCTGATTGCCGAAATGTAATACGGTTTGTATAAGATGGTGTAGATCTCAAGGTAAAATTATCAGGTAGTGCGGTATAAGTCCTTAGCAAAATATCGCCAGATTCTTTAATTCCATCACCATCTAAATCTGTAAAAATAGTCCATCCCTGTTCCCACTCTAGTCCTGATTTTCGTATAGTAACTGGCTGATTTCTTTTAACTGCTTCACTTCTAGCCAAGTTTAGCGAAATGACTAGTTCATTAATATTAGTCGTTAATCGATTATTTTTGATTATTTGATCAAAACTTGGAATCCCTATACTCATAACTATTCCAGAAATTGCAAGAGTAACCATTAGCTCTATTAGAGTAAATCCATTACACTTGCCTTTATAACCGTCCATTGATATCACTAAATTTTACAAATATTGTTAAATTATAGTCACATTTTCAATAAAATCTGCGATGCCGAACCCAACCTTAAATAAAATATGTGAACTAACATCCAGAATCTAGTTTTTAAAACGGCTTAACCAAGTCGGATATAGTCTCAAGTATTGATAAGCTTGGGTTAGTGCTTGATAAACTTTAAATCAAGCCATATTCAAAATAGTTTTTAAAAAACAATCAGATTTAAATTGGACTTAGAAAAAGCTGGATTGGATGACTAGCGATTAGATGAAAACAAGTCAGATTAACACGGGTTATTTCACGCCGCTGATTATAAAATTAATGCTTTACTTGTTTATGTATTAGATAAAATGTACGCGCTAAAATCAGCAACAACCCTTCGCCTATCACGGACTACCAAGCCATAAGAGATTAAGAGCGATAGCCTGTTTCCTAAAAGAAGAAAAACTTTTTTGACATCTTTTAATTAACGATTACTTCGCAAGTAATATTGTTAGGTGTGTAGCGGTATTGCTTAAAGACAGAGGGACATGAGAAAGAATACTGGGAACTAATATGCCTAAAAAATCGATAACTTCGTTGAAAATATTATAAATAACTTGCTATTAACTGCAATCTTCACCTTGTTCTCAAATATTTAAAGCGCACACTTACACAGACAGAGTTAATAGAGATACTCTAAAAGTAATACTCAAAAATTGAGTAGAATTCTGATAATAAAATTTGGAATGAACGATTGAGACACATATCTACATTAAAAGTAGGAGAAAATGCATCTATGTTATAGGATTGAAAACTAACTAAGGAGGTTTTTTGAAAGAGATACAAAAGCGTAGCATTAACTCACTACGTTCTTCATGTTTTTATAGATATTCAATCACCCAACCATTAGAATATATTGGTCGGGACGGCGGGATTCGAACCCACGACCCCTTGTCCCCCAGACAAGTACGCTACCAAACTGCGCTACGCCCCGATAATTGAATTCATACAAGAAAATAGCTTATAATTATAAGCCATTTACAAAGAAAGCTAAAATTAGATTACTTTTTATTTTCAGTTTGTGGCAGTCAACACGATCTTTAATGTTTAAGCTTTCAACAATTCCAAAACATCTTCTAACTCACCAATCATCTGATGAACTAATTGTTTGGTTCTAGTTGAATCGTCTTTCGCATCATCACTTGCCAAATGGACTCTTGCACCACCAATAGTATACCCTTTTTCATAAAGCAACGATCGGATTTGACGAATCATTAATACATCATGTCGTTGATAATATCGTCTATTACCACGCCTTTTTACAGGATTAAGATCAGTAAATTCTTGCTCCCAATAACGAAGCACATGAGGTTTTACACCACATAATTCACTAACTTCACCAATAGTGAAATATCTTTTTGCCGGTATTACAGGCAATTCGTTGTTATTACTCGGCTCCAGCATATTGTTCTACTCTTGCTTTAAGTTTTTGACCTGATCGGAATGTTACCACTCGTCGAGCAGAAATAGGAATCTCTTCACCCGTTTTAGGATTTCTCCCAGGGCGACTACTCTTATCTCTCAACTCAAACTTTCCGAATCCAGATATTTTAACTTGCTCTCCATTTTCTAAAGAACCTTTAATTTCTTCAAAAAACAATTCAATCATTTCTTTTGCTTCTCGTTTATTTAACCCAAGTTCATCAAATAATCGTTCTGCAAAATCAGCTTTTGTTAATGCCATTCTATCAGTCCCTCAGTTTCGCTTTAATATCTATATTTAACCGTTCTAACACTTTGGTAAATATAGCATCAATTTCAGGTTCTGTTTGTGTCTGATCTACATCTTGCATGATCAGACCTAAAGCAACACTTTTATAGCCCCTTTCAACACCTTCCCCTCGATAAATATCAAAAACTAGTATATCTTTAATTATATCTTCTTTACAAGATTTTATACAGTTTATTATATCATCAATTTGTACTTTTTCTTTAACTATCAGCGCCATATCTCTTCTAACTGAAGGAAATTTAGATAATACTTCAAATTTGGGTATCTTTCTATTAAAAACCAAATTTTGATCTAATTCAAAAAGGTAGACCTGAGTCTCAAAACCCAACTCTTTTTCCAAAGTAGGGTGTAACATTCCCAATAAACCCACTTTTTTGCCTTCTGCATTTAAGATGTCTGCTGACTGACCTGGGTGTAAAGCGGGGTGATTTGTTGCTACAAATTGTACCTTGCAATCAGTTAAATGGAACAAGGCTTCTAAGTCACCTTTAAGATCAAAAAAATCGACTTTTCTATTTTTCTCAGCCCATCCTTCAGGATTTATATTTCCCAATAATAATCCTGAGACCATTTTTTGTTGGATTGTTTCATTATTATTTTTAATAAAACGTAAACCCGTTTCAAATAACCTCACCCTGCTCTGCTGTCGTTTCGTATTATACAAAGCTGCATTTAGCAATCCACCCCATAATGTAGTCCGCATAACAGATAATTCAGATGAAATAGGGTTTTTAAGACAAATAAATTCATCATTTGGCGCTATAGATTTTTGAATGGCTTCATCTACAAAACTATATGTGATTGCTTCTTGGTAGCCTCTATCAACGAGTAAATCTTGAATACGTTCCAATGGAAGGATTGCCTCTTCTGCCTTCCCTAATTCTGACCTCATAAGTAAGCTACTATTAGGTAAATTATTGTAGCCATATATACGACCCACTTCTTCTAATAGATCTGCTTCAATTGAAATATCAAATCGACATCCAGGTGGTGTGATACGCCATCCATCAGATAATACTTCTACCTGCATACTTAAGCGTTCAAAAATTTCGCTAATTTCACCATCAGACATTTTAATGCCAAGAACTTTTTCAATTCTTTGTCTTCTTAGATTGACTGGCAACCTTTGTGGCAAAGCTTTATTATTTGTAACTTCAGTTATTGGTCCGACACTACCATCTGTTATTTCTATGATAAGTTGCGTAGCTCGTTCTATCGCTCGTTCTTGCAAGGTAAAATCAACTCCTCGCTCAAAACGATGCGATGAGTCTGTATGTAAACCAAATTGTCGTGCCTTGCCTGCAATACAAATAGGCGTAAAAAAAGCACACTCTAAAAAAATATTTTCAGTCTCTTCCGTTACAGATGAAGCTTCACCCCCCATAACGCCAGCTAAAGCTAATGCATCTTTATCATCAGCTATCACAAGCGAAAACCCATCTAACTTAACTTTTTGATCATTGAGTAAGGCAAGTTCTTCATTTTTATGACTAGCTCTTACAGTGATTGAGCCAGTTATTTTTTCTGCATCAAAAGCATGTAAAGGTTGGCCTAATTCTAATAATACATAGTTTGTCACATCGACTATTGGCCCTAAACTTCTTACACCAGATCTTCGTAGACTTTCTTGCATCCACAAAGGTGTCTCAGCATTCGGGTTTACATTTTTTATTAATCGCCCTAGATATCTAGGACACTCTTCTTCTGCTTCAACGGTTACATTAATGACAGAGTCGTGCATAATTTCAACGGGAGTAACCTCTATCGGCGACCATTCCATTTTATTCAGCACAGCGACTTCTCTAGCAACGCCTTCAACACTTAAACAATCAGCTCGATTAGGCGTTAAATCCAGCTCGATAATGGAGTCATTTAAAGATAAGTATTCACGAATATCTGTACCAACAGGCGCTTCAGCAGATAACTCCATTAATCCATCAGCATCTGCTGTAAGCCCCAGTTCTTTCTCAGAACACAACATACCTAGTGATAGTTCACCACGTAATTTTGATTTATTGATTTTAAAATCACCCGGTAACAAAGCCCCAACTAAAGCAGTAGGTATTTTAAGTCCTACTCGTACATTATTGGCTCCGCAAACAATTTGTAATGGCTCTTTATCTCCAATAGATACTTGACAGACTTTTAATTTATCTGCGTTAGAATGCTGTTCTAACCCAACAACCTCTCCAACAACCACACCACTAAATTCAGATGCTGCGGGTTCTACCGAATCAACTTCCAAACCAGCCATCGTTAACTGTTCGACAAGTTCTTCAGTTGTAACAGGTGGATTGACAAGCTCTCTTAACCAAGCTTCACTAATTTGCATGACTCAATCTCACCTTAATTAAATTGTTCTAAAAATTTAAGATCATTTTCAAAAAACATTCTTAAATCATTAATTCCGTATCGCAGCATTGCCAATCGTTCTACTCCCATACCAAATGCAAAACCAGTAAATTCATCACTATTAATTTCAACTGAATTAAAAACTTCAGGATGGATCATTCCACATCCCATTACTTCTAGCCAGCCTGTGTGACCACATACTCGGCAGCCCTTCCCATCACACATGACACATTCAATATCAACTTCTGCAGAAGGTTCTGTAAATGGAAAGTAGGATGGCCTAAAACGAACTTGAATATCTTTTTCAAAAAAAGCACGTAAAAATTCGTAGACAACACCCTTTAAATCAGCAAAGCTAACATCAGTATCAACTAAGAAACCTTCTACTTGATGAAACATGGGAGTATGAGTTACATCCGAATCACACCTATAAACACGTCCAGGAGCAATCACTTTTAAGGGTGGGTTTTGGGATTCCATCGCTCTAATCTGTACAGGCGACGTATGTGTTCTTAAAACAGTGTGTGCATCAAAATAGAAAGTATCATGCATCGCTCTTGCTGGATGATGCGCAGGAATGTTTAATGCTTCAAAATTATGATAGTCATCTTCAATTTCTGGTCCTTCTTCTATTTTAAAACCAACACTAGCGAAGATTTTTGTAATTCTTCGTAATGTAATGGTTACAGGATGTAATCCAGCAATTGATTGACCTCGACCAGGCAATGTAACATCAATTGATTCACTTGCCAGCCTCTCTTCAAGCACAGCCTGTTGCATAGCTAATCGGGTTTCTTCCAACTTTTGTTGAAACGCACCTTTTGCTTTATTGATTATTTGCCCTACAGCACGTCGTTGATCAGGGTCTAGTTTACCTAGCTCTTTCATTTGTAGAGTAAAGGCACCTTTTTTTCCAAGATACATTACTCTTACTTGATCTAATTGATTAAGGTCTTTTGTTTCTGCAAGGGCTTGCAAGCCTTGCGCAAGAATTTCTTCGAGGTTAGCCGACACAGCGCAGCTCACTTATAATAGTATTTGATGGGATGCAGGAATAAAAAAAGAAATATTTAGTTTTGGTATTTGAACAAATAACTTATTACTGATATTTCAATTTATTATTACCTAGCAGAAGAACATTTACTCTCTCAATTAAAAAAATAGAGAGAGTAAATTTAAAAGTGTTTCTATTAAATTTGTAATAAAAGCCACTCTTTTTTTATCTAAGGCTGACTTTGATTAGCTTTAGCTATTTTTGCTATTTCAGCAAATGCCTCCATATCACGCACTGCGATATCAGCTAATACTTTACGATCAATCGCAACATTCGCCTTGGTTAAACCATTAATAAAGCGACTGTATGACATACCACATAAACGTGCAGCAGCATTAATACGAACTATCCATAAAGCACGGAATTGGCGTTTTCTTTGTTTGCGATCGCGGTACGCATATTGACCTGCTTTAATGACCGCTTGTTTAGCAACACGATAAACTCTACTACGTGCACCGTAATAACCTTTCGCTTGCTTTAAAATTTTCTTATGTCTTGCTCTGGCAGTGACGCCGCGTTTAACTCTAGCCATGATTCTTTCCTTTTAATTAACTGTAGGGTAACAAACGTGCAATCATTGGCACATCTGAAGGATGAATACTGGCTGCTTTACGCAACTGTCTTTTTCTTTTAGTCGTTTTCTTGGTCAAAATATGGCGACGATGCGCCTGACCACATTTAAAACCACTTTTAGTTTTTTTAAACCGTTTAGCAGTACCACTATGGGTTTTCATCTTTGGCATTTGTTTTCTCCGCTTTTTAAAATATAAACATCCATGAAATAAGAATTTGATAAGGCAAAATGCATGGCCCAACCAAATTAGTCACATCAAAATGATGTATTTAACAACTCTGTCCTGAGCTGTAAGGTATTTATTATAGGCTAAGAGGATAATAGCTACTCAACCTAAAACACCCGTTATTTTTTCTTTCTAGGAGACATAACCATAACCATCTGGCGACCTTCAAATTTTGGAAACTGCTCTACAATGGCCAGCTCTTCTAAATCTTTTTCCAGACGTTTAAGTTGTTCCATTCCAATTTCTCTATGAGCCATCTCACGTCCACGAAAACGAACTGTAATTTTAGTTTTATTTCCTTCTTCTAAAAACTTAGTTAGATTTCTCAGCTTAACCTGATAATCTCCCTCTTCTGTTCCAGGTCTAAATTTTATTTCTTTAATCTGGATTTGTTTTTGTTTCTTTTTTGCAGCTTGTAACTTTTTATTCTGCTCAAACTGAAACTTTCCATAATCCATTATTTTACAAACCGGAGGATCTGCATTAGGAGAAATTTCCACCAAATCCATATTTGCATCATATGCAAGTTGTTTAGCCTCAGCTAATGTAATAACACCAATCTTATCACCATTCGCGCCAACCACACGTATTCGTCTAGCCGTTATATCATTATTTAAGCGCGTTGTATCTCTTTTAGAAGCGATGCGTTGTCCTCCAGTTACTTTTATTTTCTATTTGCTATCTCGTTGCTAAGTCTTTCGACCAATTCAACAAATGGCAAACTACCTAGATCTTCACCCTTTTGCGATCTTACAGCAATAGTTTGATTTTCTAATTCTTTATCACCGATAATTAGAAGATATGGTATTCGCTGCATAGAATGTTCGCGAATTTTAAAGCCTATCTTCT
>JAGLDH010000044.1 GCA_023145835.1 Methylococcales bacterium | reverse complement strand
TCATTTCTCAAGTCTATTTTTACTCTATAGCTTAGTTTTTCTAATTCTAGCCTAATTTTTTCAGCATATTCTTCATGCCGACCTGCAATATTCATCACCACAACTTGTACTGGAGACAACCATAAAGGAAAGGTTCCGGCATGTTGCTCAATCAATATGCCAATAAAACGTTCTAGTGAGCCTAAAATGGCTCTATGCAACATGACAGGTACTTGCTTAGAGCCATCCTCAGCAATATATGTTGCATCTAAACGTCCTGGCATAGAAAAATCGACTTGTATTGTTCCACATTGCCAAACACGCTCTAGACAATCTTTTAATGAAAATTCAATTTTTGGACCATAAAAAGCACCTTCTCCAGGCTGCAAGTCCCAATCCAATTTCTTATGATTTAAGGCAACCTCTAATGCTTTTTCTGCCTTATCCCACTCTTCATCAGAACCTACTCTATTTTCTGGTCGTGTAGACAGTTTAATTAGAATATCATCGAAACCAAAATCTTTATATACATCAAATAGCAAATCAATAAAAGTTGCCACTTCATGTTGAATTTGTTCTTCTGTACAAAAAATATGCGCATCATCTTGTACAAAATTACGCACTCGCATCAAACCATGCAAAGTACCCGATGGTTCGTTACGATGACAAGAGCCAAACTCAGCCATACGTAAAGGTAAATCTCTATAACTTTTTAAACCTTGATTATATACCTGAATATGACAAGGGCAATTCATTGGTTTAACCGCATAATCTCTATGCTCAGAGTGTGTTGTAAAAATCATATCACTAAACTTATCCCAGTGACCTGATTTCTCCCACAATGAACGATCAACTAGCTGTGGAGTTTTAATTTCCGCATAACCATTAACGCGCAACTTTTCACGTATATATTGCTCTATCTGTTGATAGATTGCCCAGCCTTTTTCATGCCAGAAAACCATACCAGGCGCTTCTTCCTGAGTATGAAACAAATCTAACGATTTAGCCAGCTTACGGTGATCTCTTTTTTCTGCTTCTTCTAACCGATGCAGATAAGCTTTTAACTCTTTCTTATCAGTCCAAGCGGTACCATAGATACGCTGTAACATTTCATTATCTGAATTACCACGCCAGTATGCACCAGCAATTTTCATCAATTTAAATGCTTTTAACTTACTTGTGCCAGGAACATGTGGACCACGGCACAGGTCTGTAAAGTCGCCTTGTGTATAGAGAGACAAATCTTCATTTACTGGAATTGATTCAATTATTTCTGCTTTATAAGTCTCACCTAAATTCTTAAAAAAACTGACCGCTTCGTCTCTGGAAAGAACTGACCGTTTGATTTCAATATTCTCAGAAACCAATTGTTGCATTTTTTTCTCAATTAATTTTAAGTCTTCCGGCAAAAAAGGTCTTTCATAAGAGAAATCATAGAAAAAACCATTATCAATGACAGGACCAATTGTTACTTGAGCATTGGGGAACAACTGTTTTACTGCTTGCGCCAATAAATGAGCTGTAGAATGACGAATAACATCAATTCCTTCATCATCTTTAGCTGTAATAATCTGTATATTTGCATCCTGCTCAATTAGTAAACTAGCATCTACTAACTGATCATTAACCTTACCTGCTAGCGTTGCTTTAGCTAAACCTGAGCCAATTGATTGAGCAACGTCCATAACCGTCACAGCTTTTTCAAACTCTCGCTTAGATCCATCAGGAAGGGTAATTACTGGCATTTTCTATTATATTTCCGCAATAAAAAAAGCACCGCGATGCGATGCTTTATAATCTGGTAGGCACGAGTGGATTCGAACCACCGACCCCCACCATGTCAAGGTGGTGCTCTAACCAACTGAGCTACGCGCCTAAGGTCTTTCGTTCAATTGGACTATTATAGCAAGACTATTATGTTATGCAACTTAGAGCGAAAATATTTTATTTAAACTGCAGAATCTGATTCAATCAACTCCCCTACTCTTTCCCAATCAACACATGGCCTAGAAAACCCTTCTGGATGAATTAATGGACAACCAACAGCCGAATCATCAATATAAAAATCACCAAAAGCCTTAGGACTTTTAGTCCAGCTTTTTTGCGTTTTATTTTCGTTTATACCAAACAACTCAATACCATTATCTTTCAAATAATTAACGGCTTGAGTTAACACTTTACCATCTTTTTTTCCATCTGAACGCATGGTAAATAAAATTATATTTGCTCCTTGAGCATTAAATTTCTTTAACCATTTAAGTGCATGAGGCACTGGTTTACCAATTTCCGGATAAACATGATCAACAATAGTGCCATCAAAATCAACACATAAATACATTCTAAAATATCTCCTTAATAAAAATAATTAATACAAGATAAAGTACCTTGAATCATTAATGGTAAACTTATTTCTTAATCTCTATATTTAATATAATAGATAATAACTTAATTAAATTTAGTTTCTTTATTATCAATATATTGAAAGCTTGATAAAAATATAAGGGCACCTCTATTAATTGTAGATCAGAAAATTGAGAACCAAAATATTCAAGATCAAGGCAAGATTCGCACGAAATAGCGGGCTATTGCGAAGGATTTCAACACAGTGGTTGGATGTTTTGGACTTAATTTTCCATTCATCAATTAATCAGAGGCTCCTTAAGTGTTAAATTGATATTTTTAAAGACTGTATAATATTTAACAGCTATACTTCGCGCGACCACAGATGCGGAATTTATAACGCACTGATTTTTGTCAAGAGCAAGGCGCTAAAATAGGCGCATAACTTGTTACGTCGCTGCTTTAGTACGCCGCTATCGGCAAAAAACCAGTCGTTAGAAGTCCGCAGTCGTGACCACGCGAAGTATACATTCATTTAAGCACAAACAAGTAAAACTTCCGGTATTATACAGACATAGGCAACCAGTTGAAAAATAACGTGTATACGATAGTAAAAACAATTTTCCTATTAAGCATCTTTATTACCAACTTTTCTTCATCACTTAATGCCGAAACGCGCAACAAAGGCAAAGCAATTTCTAATGCCTGGGAATTACCTCCTCTTATCCTAAATGATTTAGAGGGTAAAAAACATAATCTATATGATTGGCATGGCAAAATTATAATGCTAAATTTTTGGGCAACATGGTGCGGTCCTTGCCAAGTTGAAATACCTGATTTTATTGAATATCAAAAACGCTATGCCGACCAAGGGTTACAAATTATTGGAGTAGGGTTAGATGAGGTTCGAAAATTACGAAATTACGTTCGTACAGTTGGCATTAATTATCCTGTGCTTCAAGCAGACCCTGAGTTGCAATATTCATTATTAAAGCAGTGGGGCAATTCATTTGGCGTTTTACCCTTTACAGTCATTATTGCAAAAGATGGTCACTTCGTTTTTATGCAACAAGGTGTTTTTAGCCAAGAAACTTTTGATGCGCGAGTAAAACCATTATTAACTAAAACACAGTAAGATTTTATTTTAAAGCACACACGACCTAAATATGATTAGCTATTTTCCATTCCAAAGGATGTTTTGCCACAACGTCTTTTAAATAGGTTGTCATTTTTTCAGCTAAGAATTTTTGCCTCACTCTATCTTTAATGTCAGTATAAGTCTTTTGTTCAGAAGGTTTTCGATTAATAATAACAATCAAATGCCAGCCTTTATCAGTTTTGATAATCTCACTTACATGGTTATCTTTCAGGTTCTTAATACCTGCTTCAATTTCTTGAGATGCTTCACCTTCTGTTAACCAGCCCATATCTCCAGATCGCTGTTTTCCATATGGGTCTACACTGAATTGACCTGCTAACATAAATAAACTTTCTCCCGCTTTAATTCTAGCTTGAATACCTTTAGCTTCTTGTTCTGTTGAAAGTACAATTTGCCCAATTTGCCTACGTTCTGGAATATAGCCAATCTCCGGATGCTTCTGAAAATAATCTAACAAGGTATTCTCGTCTGATATCCATTGTTTCTCTTTTTCCACCAACAATAATCGAGTCGTTAAGTTCTGCCCAAACTCTTGCAATTGTGAATCGACATTCTCACCTTTTTTCTCAGCTTCTTTTGCTGTTAATAGTAATACAACCCACTCATTAACCTTATCTATAATGTGCTGCTTATCAATAGCTTGTTTTTTTTCACTTGGGAGTAAATCACCATATTTAATTAACAAATCATTCCCTTCTGCTAAAACCGTATTACTTGATGGGCTTTTATTGAGTCGATTAAAATAAGTTTCAATTTCTGCTTGTTGCTTTAGCTGATTGATACTTTTTTTCTTTACATTTGTAAATTGTTTTGCGACGACAACTGATCGTGCGGCCACTAGCGCATCATTATTATCTTTATATTTTATGGTTAATTGTTGGTCAATTTCCTTTGAAATTTTAATTTGTTGTCGCAGATTATTTACATATCGCTGCGCTAATAAAGAGGTTTTATAATTCCCCATTTCTTTATTAAAAACGACGCTTTTATTTTTACCCAACTCAACCGCTTCTTGATAAAGCGCTTCTGCTCTTGCCATCCTCAGCAACATATCGCCTCTTAAATACGCTTGGCCTTTTTCATCCATTGCAGGGAATTGTGTAGCAAAAGGAGCAGCTTGCATAGCAGATTCTAGTTGCTGTTCTGTCACTTGACCTGATTTACCGATGGTGACTAACACTTTGTCTGCAAAAGCTTGGGTGCTTAACAGGCTAGAAAGTAAAAAGATAAAGAAAGTTATTTTCATAAAATATTCTCGTTTTCACGAGTAAAGTGGGAATAAAAAATACATATACTCTTGTGTAGATTGGGCTAGCAGCTTTGTTGCTAACCCAATATTTTGTTAGACTGTAAGTCGGTTACCAAAAATAAGTTGCTGTTTCTGCTAATACAGCCAAGGGAACCAGTAGACTTGATAGTAACGAAATCGTTGTTATTTTCACTCTTTTCTCCGTTTTTTAGCGTTAAATAAGAAGGTATATTTACCTAAAGTTAATCTAGTATTCAATAAACAACTAGACATCTACTCTAACTAGACGAACATTGTGAGCGATAATTCCCTACAAAAAAATATAATTTATAAATGGGGATTATTTCAATCAAATAAAAACTAACTCTCTCTTATTTTTCTGAATAACGGCTGAATCACGCCTACTTTTTGTTTTTACCCCCTAAATCATGAGCATTAGCATGAATCCAGCTTATTGCTGCATCAAGGTCATCCTTAATTTTCTTGCCTTTATAAGTTAAAGATTCGGCCACAATAGGAACGCCCGTTTTATTTACTTCATGACATGATGCACATAACAATGGCCCATGGCTACCATCAGGATTATATTGTGCAGCTTGTTTATAAGTTGTTGGGTCAACAGTGGGTGTCACTGGATATAAGCCATGAGTTGATTCATGGCAGGCTTGACAAGCTAACCCTGCATGCCCTTTCGAATAGCGCATAACACTATATTTTCCGGGTTGATTGATTGGGAAGGCGGCTCCACCTTGCCCTTCAACATAGGGGGCTTCATGACAATCGGCACAATGAGGCACCCCCGGAGATAACCAATAATCACGTCCTTCACTAGCCGCATCATAGGGAACAGCGGCTAAACTGGTTGCTTCTTTTGGCAACTGTAATGATGCTTTGTCAGCTAATGGATTGGCTGACAACAAGGTAACATTAATATCACCATCTTCATCTTTTGTTACCAATGGCTTATCATCTTTCATCGCGATAATCCCAATATCTGGAACCATGCGGTCTTTAGCCCATGTTAATAAAATACCTGATTTTCCTGGGGTATCATGCCCATTTTTATCAAGCACAACTTTTGGATCTAGATATTTCTCTTCTAATGTTTTACGAGAAACCCCAATCGCTTTAGCAATGTCATCCAATGATTTATTACGGATAGTCTCACCCGTTTGTTTAAATGCGTTTTCTAGATTATCACGTTGATACAGTTCACGTGAAAGTTGACTGTGACAGTTAGTACACCACATCCCTTTGCCGCCTTTACCATTACCAATATTTGAAACATTGGTTTGCATCCATTGACCAATCGCATTTAAATGCTCTGGCGTACCGGCTCCATCTTTATCCTTATTTGGATTGGAATGCGCATCTCTACCCGCAAAACATCCGCCTTCAGTGTCTCTATTGTCTGAATCAGCATAAAAGTTTTTTCCTAATGGAGTAATCGGATACCCTTCCATTCCTCCATCTTGCCTGTGAGCTGGGTGGCAGCCTGCACATGTTCCGGTACGGCCTTCTGAGTCGGGTAATGGACGAATAGTTTGGTGCACTCTATGCAATGCTTCAGATAGAGGCATAATAGGTGTATCCCAGCCCTCACGCTTTTCACTACCATTTAAAACTTGTGCAATACCTTTAGATTGCAATACTCCAATGACATTATCAGCATGACATTGTTGACATAAAACAGGATCACTTCCTAAACGGTTTTGCGTGGATCGACTACTTGGGTCATAATTTGCTAAAAACTGTGTTCCATGACGAGCATCATGAATTTGTAAAACAGAAATTGCAGTTGCTTTCAACTCAGCCATATAAGGTGTAGCACCCAGCCCTTCCCAAAATGCTTTTTCCTGTTTATAAAGCGTAAACGTGTCACCATTCGCATTATCGTTTGCATGACAATTAGAACAATTAGGCACATCAATAGGGTTTGTACCAATAAATTTAACAGGTTTACCTGTATGACTATCTATTATTGGCTTACCATTTTTAGCATCAACTAAACCTACCCATGCTTCTTGATAGGGACGAATATCACTTTCCACTATTTCAAGTGGGCTTTTTTTCATCAACTCATCATAAAAAGGCGTCAAAGGTAAACCCAATGCATCCCAAATACCTGGATTAGTTAATACGATAGGTACATTATCTAGAACACGCGATTTAGTATAAACCACTGTGCCAGTATCTCCTGTGTAATGTAGATGTCCATTTTTAAGTGGCATACCTGAAGGGCCTGCATCACGTGGAATAGGCACCTCAATACCAATCCGTTTCTTTTCACTGTCTTTACTGGTGTTTTTAGGGTTACTGCCTTTTAAATCTTTGTAAATATATAAATGCGTAAAATAAGCATTACCCACATTTTCATTTTTGCTGTACTTACCGTCTTTATTGACATCATATGGGATATTCCAATAGGCCAGCTTTGTTCCTTCTGAAAAAGTATTATCAATATGCCCATATTCCAGCTTCATCCTTTTTTTGCCATCGAGCAAAACCGTTGGATCTTTTGGGTCAGCTTTTAGTAATTGAGGAAAAGTATAGGGTCCATCCGCTGTTTTAACCACTTGACTCTGAATTGAGTTATACGGCGGCAAAATACAACAATAAGAAAAATCAAACCCTGTGCAGTGCATCCCCAATTCATAATTGATCGTGATGTTGTAATCATTTTTAGGCTTTTGTTTATCAGAGGCCACATTATTTGTAATGGGACTATTCCTAGCAGGTGCTCCCTTGTCAGGTGCCGAGTAGGGAACATATTTTGCAACAGCAGAACTGATAAAAAAACTGCTCAGTAAGACAGGGATGATAATTCTTTGCATCATAATCACTTCTTCAATTGATAATAATATTGTGCTAACTGTTTAATATCTTCCTCACTTAATTGTTCTGAAATTAAGCGCATTCGACTATAAACATCATTATGCCGAACGCCAGTTTTATATTCTGTTAACGTATTAATAAAATATTCTACCTGCTGTCCTGCTAATGCGGGAATATCCTGCCTTTCGCCTTGTCCCTTACTACCGTGACAAGTAAAACAAGGCGGAATAATTTTCTTGCCATTTCCTTTAGCAACTAAAACTTCTGCTTTTTCAAGTACTTCGATTTTAACTTTGTTTTTAGCTTCTGGCAATGATTCAAACCAAATGGCTAAATCAGCTGAATCTTGCTCACTTAAACCAGCTGCTACTGAGTTCATCAGCATATGTGTACGTTTATTATCAGCATAGTCTCGCAGTTGTTTATAAGTATAGGTTGCCAACTGACCCGCTAAAGAAGGAAAAGCATCCATTTGACTTATCCCTTTTTCACCATGACAACCAGAACAAGTCTCAGCCAATTTTTTACCTTTATTAAGATTTCCTTGTTTAACAAAATTTAATGCATCCGGTGTCCATGCAATATTGGTGGCCGGTTCGGCAATGACGACTGTGGGTATAAATAGTAAAAATATAGACAGTATAGGTTTCATTGTTAGTACCCCCATGCGCTTGAATCATATGTATCCAAAAAGAAAAACTGTAAAATCGGAATACCAAAACTAACCAACATCAATACAGCAATGACTTTGTTCCATATTTTTATATCATTTAGATAATCGGGTAAATCTTTTACAGGATGGTAGGTTTCAGCGTATTCTACTTCACCTTCAAAAACTTCTGTTGTTGAACCAAACTGTGTTTTAACTAATAGATATATAAATAAACAAGCCGACCCCAATAAAACAAGGCCTCCCATAATCATGAGTAACTCATAGGGTTCCCAAGATAAGGTCATAAGATTATTGTAAACCACACTAGAAATCCGCCGAGGCTGGCCTAATAACCCAAGTACATGCCAAGGCGTTGTCATTATGCTCATGCCAATAAACCAAGTCCACAACTGTACTAATGCTAAATTATTTGAATAGATGGGTTTCTTGGTCAAAATTGGCCATAAATAATAAGCGATTGAAAAGTACATAATGACTGTCGTTCCAGCAAAAATCAGATGAAAATGCCCAGGAACCCATGCTGTATTATGAATCATTGCGTTCATTGCATAACTGGCGTTAACAATCCCCCCAAAACCTCCAAATATCAGCATTAATAAAGAAAGGATAATAGAAAGCACCATCGTATTCGTCCAAGGCAAACTACCTATCCAGCCAAATAAACCTTTCCCTCCACGTAATCTACCTGCAATTTCTAATGCAGCGATCACGGTAAAACCGGTCATAAAAGTAGGGATTGCAACGACAAAGGTACCAACACCATGTAACATTTTCCATCCACTGGCTTGCTCTGGATCCATATATAAATGATGGAAACCAATCGGCAAACTAAAGACAACTAAGACGATAAATGCAGCTCTTGCTGCCTCTTCACTAAATAAATAGGATCCCGCATGTTTAGGGACAAAAACATAATAAGCGGTATAAGCGGGGATTAACCAAAAATAAACAATCGGATGTAAAGTCCAAGCAAAAAGTGTCCGCGCCAATCCAACATCGATGGTATCAACCCAACCAAAAGCCCAGGGAAGAAGTAAAAATAAAGATTCTAAGGCTACCCCAGCACTTGTCCATAACCACAACATAGCATTCATTGTCGTCGCAAACATAGCTAGTGGAACAGTTTCACCAGGATTAGCTTCTTTCCATTGAAGAAACATCACAATCATAATGCCACACCAAACCCAAGAGCCAACAATCAATAAAGTTGCTCCTACGTAGAACATGGTGTCAGCTTGTACTGGAGGATAAAAGGTATAAAGTACCGAAGCTAATCCTGACAATAAAGGAATAGCTGCGAGTATGACACCCAGTAAAGCTAGCCAAAACCCACCCCATGCTAATTGTTTATTCCAAATAGGGACTTTTAATGAAGTGCTGGCGGTATAGTAACCAAAACCCATAATAAAAAAAGTGGTGAGAACATAGGCCATTAATACCCCATGAGTACTCACAGAAGCAAAATACATTGCGGGAGAATCTAACGCCTCAATAAACCCACTGCGTTCCAAAACTTGATATTCACCCATAAAACAAGCCAATATAAAAGCAATAAACGCAACCCACATATGGCTTAAAGCAAGGTTTCTTTCTGTGTTGTCATTCATTTTTCATCCCCTCCCTTAGTCGTTATTTGTGAGGCATTCCACTGATCTTTTTCGACTACATCAATTTTGCTCCACATATGGTCATGGCCTAATCCACAATACTCATTACATAAAACAGGATAGTCACCAGGTTTAGGAAAAGAGGTTTCTATTTCTGCAACAAAACCAGGCACAATCATCGTACTCATGTTGGTCATTGGAATATGTACCCCATGTAATACATCAATACTTACCCAACGAAAAGTTAATTTGGTTTCAGCAGGTACTGAGATTTTTTTAGGAAAGAATGAGTAACGGCCTGCTACCATTCTGACAGTAATATCACCCTTTTCATCCATTTGAACACCTAAATTATCTTCTGCAAATTCTTCACTTAAATGTAATTTTGCAGAATTAATGGTTTCAACGTTACTGGGAGCATTAACACTATGAAATAGTGCATCTATCATGAGTATGCCAACAAAAAGGGCGCAAATAGCTAATACTATTTGCGCCCATTTTTTTTCTAATGGATCAATATGCATTTTAGCCCCCCTAGTTAATAATACCGCGAGGTAAAAAGACCCCGTAATAAAGAAATAACCAACCGATCACCATGCTAATACCAACTGAAAGCATTAACACCCATGTACCTACTGGGGAACTTTCTATGATTTTTTTTCTTTCTTCTTCGTTTAATTGATTCATCTTTTTTCCGAAAGTAAGTTGTTCTTAATTAATGGAATAAACAAATTATCTTAGCAAATCATTACCTACTAATATATCAATTCTAAAATTAGAGTTCAATTTATTTTTTAAAAATAAAAATACATTCAATTTCATAGCTATTACTTTGATATAACTAAAAAATATTTTCATACTCCACTTAACACCTTATAAGCTTCATCAAAAAAATTTTTATAAATTTAAAAAAAACACCTTCTTTCTCCTATTTTTTTAATTTTGCTACCCAGTTCAAGAAAATAAAAAAGCACTCTTTGTTTATCCTCTAAATAGAACTCCGTTCAAATAATTATTATCGATGTCTACTAACCTGTAGGTACTCCAAAATAATTTAAAAACAACAAAGGTTCATCTTAATGAAATTTACCAAATCTTTTAACTTAATCACTCTTTCTGCATCATGCCTTTTAACATTTTCTATTTTTACGGCTCCCATCACTCATGCAAAACGCTCTGGTAAACCAGGTAACCATTCTGGCTTAATCAAAGCTAACAAACATATTATCAACTTAAGACGTTGCGACAATAAAAATGATAAGCTTGATATAAAGATTAAAATCCCTCATAGATTCAAAGCATTTTGGAACCACAAAGCTGACGCTCATCTTGTTGCAGCCCTTCCTTCCGATGAGCAAACGGGTAAATCTGATTTTACGTCCTGGAATATAAGAGATCTTTTAACAAACAAACTCGAAGCTCTAGGTGAAACAGAAAGAGTGCACTCTGTCTTCAAGCTTGACTGTGATTTTCTACGAACTATTCCAACAGGTGCTTATCAATTTTCTATTGTCATGACGACTGTTAATGGAGATCCTACCAACCTAGCCGATTGGCATCGTGGCTTTAGAGGACTACTTGCAACCTCTAAAATTAAAATTAATAATGGTCGTGATGAGTCTGACCTGAATGAAGATGGAGAAGTTGATGGAGATACTGATTTAGATGGCTTAATCGATGAAAAAGAAGCAACTACACCTGATACTACAGAGCAAACAGAATCAGCTATTACACCTACATTCTAGGGTTACTTGAATCATAACAGCGACAATCCTTTTAGTATATTTCTATAACTTTACATTTCAAGTGGCGGAAAAACCATATTCTCCCGCCACTTGAATTAACAGATTGATTTAATAATATTCTCTAAAAAACGTTTAAACCTAAATGTAGCTACCAGTCATAACTCAGTGTTGCATAAAAGTTTCTACCAACTCCAGGCAAATGTTCGCCTACCGCCGTTCCATCATTTGCAGGATTTCTATTCAAACCACTAAGGTGCACTCGATGTGATTCATCCAGTACATTTTCTATTCCAAAACCTATTTGTAATCCTTCAACTGCACTATATTGAGGTCTATATTGTCCTCTTAGATTCCAAATAAAATAACCAGGTGTAGGCGTCTCATCATTATAACTTGAGGTTTCATTTTGATCATCATATGCGATTATTTCTGTTCCAGCTAACCATTTAGCCGTATCATAGAAGATTCCTATCCGCCCGTTAAGTGGAGCAATACGATAAAGATTATCAGTTACATCATCCCGTCTTCCTCTCACATAACTGATCATAGCATCAACTTTCCAGTCATCAAGAAAACGAAACCCTCCCTCTACATCAAAACCAAATAAATAAGCATCTACATTGGTATATTCCAAAGTTGTTGATTTAATTTTTAATGCTGCTGCATTTTGTGTTGGAGTCCCTTGAATATAATTTTCCACATAGCGGTAGAAAATCCTAGGCATAATATAATTAGATTCTACTTGCCAGTTAAACCCTAATTCAGCTTGATAAGATACCTCGGGTTGTAACTCGATATTACCTATATAGTTACGTCCATCGGCTAAACCTCCAGTTGCATTGAGTGGCAACCAAAGATAACGTTCTTGGTAAGATGGCGAACGTGTTTTTCTACCAAACCCTACCTCTATATCCATATCATCATTAAAATGATGAGTTAAAGCAGCAACCACATCAACATTAAGGTCTTCTTTATCATGTTTTTTAGCATTAAAAGCACTTGCTAATTTTGCACCAGCCTTGCCTGCAGCAAAAGGCCCCGCTGTTCCACCGACACTTTTTGCATCCATTCTAATCCAATTAAGTCGAGTCCCTAGTTCTAAATCCCAGTCATCAGCAACCCCACCTTTCCATTCAGCAAAAAAACCATATCGATCTCTTTCAACATCGTTAAAGTTATTCACACTAAATGCTGCATTAAAAGGGTTTCTAATCTGTGCATCATGTTCAATATTATCAGCATCTGTTCCAATCAATAAGCTACCCTCATACATTGGCATATCTATACTAACTTTATAACCAAACCCTCTTGCAGTATTATTAGATTGGCGCCGAGCTTTCTTAGCAATATCACCCCGCAACGTATAATTATCCATCCGATGCTTAATATCCTGATATTGAAATTCAGTTTCTACTTTATATTTATCCGCTAGTAAACCTTTATAACTAACATTTGTAACGCCACCTCTAGAATAAACTATATCCATAGGTAAGGATGGTGTACCTGTGGTATGTGTATCATTAAAGTTATAACCAACATCAAATTCATGATCTTCATCATTAGTACGATAACCATACCCCAACACACCTGCATTTCGTTCATGGCTAGTATCAACATTTAACCCACCATGCCAATCATAATTCCCGCCTTCTTCACGACTACCACCTAAACGAAACTTATGGTTTTTATTCGCAACATTGCCGAAGATACTGGTGTAGTATCCACTGTTAACAGAATTAACTCCATTCGTCGTTTTACCAGAAAATTCAATCCCACCTTCTTCAGCAAATTCACCTCTGCGTGAGCGTTGCATAATACTTCCACCCATCGTTTCTATTCCACTACTAACAGAAGCAATACCTCGCTTTATACTCATACTTTCAGTCAATGATGTTGGTACATGACTCAATGGAGCATCCATCGCATTGGCACATGCTGATTTATAGGTTGTACCATCAGAATTAACATTAACTCTATCACCAAATAATCCACGATATTGAGCAATACCTGATAATGGACCATTAGAGTTTACATTTGCACCCGGTACCTTTTTCAATAAAGCTGCAGCATCATTCACCCCACCCATACTTGGTTTAACGCCTACAACACCAGAAGCTAAAATATCTCCTTCAACAATCATCGGAGCTAACATTTCTTTATCAGCATCTTCCAGGTTTAAAGCGTTAACAGTAGATGATCCGGCAATAAATAAGCCAGCACTCACAAATGATAAATATCGTTGCTTCATTTAAAAACTCCTTTGTTGTTCCATTTCATTATTACTTTTTTTTACACTTTATAGGAATATAATGAATATCTAATTGATAATTATCAATTTATAACAACTCTAAAGCTGGACTGACAAGACTTACTTTTTTATGGACTACTTTTTGCTTATACTTAACTTCTTATAGATTAATCCTATTTTTATATAACAAATAAGCCATACAACCTATTAAATTTAGCTATATAACATTGCTTAACTACCTTCTGTAGTCCTATTTAAAAAAAAAAATATTTTTTTTTAGCGTATGCTAATTTAGTTTATAGTAGCGTCTGCCTCAATTACATCAATTATCCATGAAAAGTTTTGAAATAAACCAAGCTTGGGGAGGAACTGAAAAGTGCCTGAAGTGCCCTATTCGTAATCTTGCCCTATTTGCAGATCTGCAACAAGCTGATTTTAACCTTCTTCATCAGCCAATTAATGAATTTTCTTTTGAAGCAGGAGAATCTTTATATACTGAAAAAGGTACCGCTAAATTTGTCTATACTATTCGTTCAGGCATGATTAAATTAGTTCGATATCTACCCAATGGAAGCTACAGGATTATCCGTTTATTACGCAAAGGAGATCTTGCAGGTATAGAAACATTAAACGGCTCAACTTACTTACACCATGCAATTACTCTTCAAAAAACTGAGGTTTGCCGTATTCCAGTTGAAGAAATTGAAGCATTAAATAGCAATACACCCCACTTATATAAGCAATTAACTGTACAGTGGCAAAAATCACAAAATGATGCTGATATATGGTTATCAGAACTAACTGTAGGTACATCTAAGCAGCGAATAGCTAATTTACTTTTATATTTGGCTAACAACAGCAGCGAAGAAGATTCTTTTTATCTTCCTTCCAGAGATGACATTGGAGCACTTTTAGCAATAACAACAGAAACTGCAAGTCGTATAGTGGCTGAATTCAAACGACAAAGCCTTTTGCATACCGAACACCAAGTAGCACAAATTAATAAACCAGAGCTTATGCTCATCATTAAAGCAGGAAACTAAAACTAATAGGAGAATAAACAATACATGCATAAGTTTAAGCAAAATATAGTTATAATTTTATTACTAACGTTCTCCTTTTCTACTTTTTCAAGTGAAGAAATACTATTTGTTATGAAACTTAAACAATGTCCAGACTCGCCCAATTGTGTTTCTAGTCAGAGCCAATCTACATCACATTACATTAGCCCATTAACCTATAAATCTTCCCCCGAAGAAGCAACACAACATATTAAGAGAATCATCATGGCTCTCCCTAGAACTAATTTAATAGAAGAAAAAGATCAGTATCTACACTTTGAAATCAGAACCTTTATGTTTAGATTTGTTGATGATATTGAAATTATTATTGATAATTCAGAAAAGGTTATTCATCTTCGATCAGCTTCACGTGCAGGTTATTCAGATTTTGGCACCAACCGTCGCCGAATTGAAGAAATTAAAAATAAGTTTATAAGTACCCAAGTAAAAAGTTAAATTAATTTTACTTGGGTACTTACAATAATTTAATCTATAAAAAACGCCTAGAAGACTAACGGTACTTAACGCCAACAGTTTCTTCTGTGAAAAACTTTTTTAAACTTAAAATAAATTCATCCGTTGGATGAACACGCCATTCATCGCCTAATTGCAAAATGGCTCTTGCCTCTACGGAACGGTATCCTAGTTGTATAGGGCAATTTCCACCAGAAAAAGGCTGTACCGTATTTTTTAAGCCTTCAATAAAAGCCTTCTCACTCAGTTTATTTTCAAACCCGTCCAAATTTATTATAATACCCCGAGCATACATTTCTCTCGCTTCTTCAAATGTATAGAGTTTATCTGCCCGTAAACTAAATCCACCTGAAAAATCATTACTTTCTATTGCCCCTTCAACGACCAAAATAGTATCTTTTAACAAAATATGTTTATAGGCTTCAAAAGTTTTACTAAAAGCCGCTATTTCTAATCTACCAGTTTTATCATCTAACGTTGCAAACCCCATCATCGTTCCTTTTTTAGTTTGTCGTGTTCGCATTTCAACAACTAACCCAACAACACGGGCTTCCATTTTAGATTTAGACCTTTCAGCATCCGCTAATAAAGAACCTATACTGGCATTTCTAATATGCTTTAATTCACTTTCATATAGCTCTATAGGGTGGCCTGTTAAAAACAGTCCTAATGTTACTTTTTCTGCTTCTAGCTTTTCTTTTTCTGACCATGGCTCAACTGATGTTGCATAAGCCTCAGAATCATCACTTTTGTCAACATTGACGGCCAAACCAAACATATCATTCTGTCCTGTTTGACTCATTTTTCCATGCTGATCAGCCACTCTTAATACAGTCGGTAATTCAGCCAAATGGGCGGCTCGGTTATCATCAATACTGTCAAAAGCACCTCCTTTGATAAGTGCTTCCAATACTCTTTTGTTTACTTTGCGTAATTCAACACGTTTACAAAGATCATAAAGCCCTTTATACAATCCATTTTTTTCTCTTTCCGCAATTAAATCTTCAATTGCGGCCTCCCCTACTCCCTTAATAGCACCAATGCCATAAATAATCTCATTCTGGTCATTAACCGTAAATTTATAGTGAGATAAGTTGATATCTGGTGAATATAACGTCAATTCCATTTCTTTGCATTCTTCAATTAAAATAACGACTTTATCTGTATTATCCATATCGGATGACATGACAGCAGCCATAAATGCCGCTGGATAGTGTCGTTTAAGCCATGCTGTTTGGTAGGCAACTAAAGCATAGGCTGCCGAATGTGATTTGTTAAATCCATAACCTGCAAATTTCTCCATCAAATCAAAAACATAAGTTGCTATTGATTCATCAATTTTATTATTAATAGCCCCTTCAGTAAAAATGGTTCGTTGCTTAGCCATTTCTTCAGGTTTTTTCTTACCCATGGCTCGACGTAACATGTCTGCACCACCTAAAGTATACCCTGCTAATTCTCGTGCAATTTGCATCACTTGTTCCTGATACAAAATAACACCGTTGGTAGGGCTTAAAATGGGCACTAATAATGAATGTGCATATTCTGCTTTAGCCCCATGTTTAACATTAATATAGTCATCAACCATTCCAGATTCTAATGGTCCAGGCCTAAATAAAGCAACTAACGCAATGATGTCATCAAAACAGTCAGGCTTTAGCTTTCTTATCAATTCCTTCATGCCTCGAGATTCCAGCTGGAATACAGCGGTTGTTTGACATTTTATAAATATTTCATCGAAAGTCGTTTGATCATCACGAGGGATCTGAGTAATATCAACCAAAGGCTCGTTTAACTGAGTTTTTTTAGCATTAACCGTTTGCAATGCCCAATCAATAATAGTCAGTGTCCGTAAGCCTAAAAAATCAAACTTGACGAGCCCAACTGCTTCTACATCATCTTTGTCAAACTGAGTAACTAAGTTCCCCCCTCCCTCTTCACAATATAAAGGTGAAAAATCAGTCAGTTTTGTAGGAGATATAACAACTCCCCCCGCATGCTTACCTGCATTTCTGGATATTCCTTCAAGAGAAAGCGCCATATCTATCAATGACTTTACATCATCTTCTGACTCGTAACGTTTTTTTAAGTCAGGACTTTCTTGTAACGCTCTAGTCAGCGTCATGCCTATTTCAAAAGGAACTAATTTAGCAAGGCTATCAACAAAACCATAGCCAAATGATGAGACTCTACCTACATCACGTATGACCGCTTTTGCAGCCATTGATCCGTAAGTAATAATTTGAGATACATGATCTCGCCCATAGTATCTTGCTACATAGTCGATCACTTCATCACGCCGATCCATACAGAAATCAATATCAAAATCTGGCATGGAAACCCGCTCTGGATTTAAGAATCTTTCAAATAATAAATCAAACTCGATTGGATCAAGATCCGTAATTTTAAGCACATAGGCAACTAACGAGCCAGCGCCAGACCCCCTGCCTGGCCCAACCGGAATGGCTTGATTTTTAGCCCATTGAATAAAATCGGCTACAATCATAAAATAACCGGGGAACCCCATTTGGGTGATGACACCTAACTCTAGCTCTAATCGGTCGGTATATACTTTTCGGTTATCTTCCTCTGTTCCTTCTCCTGTAGCAGGATATTGTTGTAATCGTTCATCAAGACCTTTTTGAGAGGCATCAATAAAAAACTCATCCAATGTCATTCCGTCAGGAACTGGAAAGTCAGGTAAGTAATTTTTTCCTAGAGTTAATTCAACATTACAGCGTTTAGCAATTTCTATCGTATTTTCTAATGCTTCAGGAATATCAGAGAATAATTCCAGCATTTCTTCAGTAGACCGAAGATATTGTTGATTAGTGTAATTTTTAGGTCGACGAGTATCATCTAAAACAACACTCTGATTGATACACACACGTACTTCATGCGAGTCAAAATCAGATTTATCCATAAACCTGACATCATTAGTTGCGACAACAGGCAAATCCAGTTTTAAGGCAAGATTAACTGCAGCGTTAATATACCGTTCCTCCTCACTCTTCCCTACTCTTTGTATTTCCAGATAGAAATATTGATCAAAAATAGACATCCAATAAACAGCAAGCTGTTCCGCTTCTTTATTCTTATCTGCTAAAAGAGCAATACCTATATCACCCTCCATAGCTGCTGACATAGCAATTAACCCTTGATGATTAACTTCTATCCATTCCTTTTTTATCATAGGAACATCTTGGTACTGCCCCTCTTGATAAGCTTTTGAAATGAGTTCAGTTAACGTGACATAACCTTTATTATTGCGAGCAATTAAAGTAAGACGAAAAGGCTTCTCAGGGTCTGCTTGATTATAAATATAAACATCAGAACCGACGATGGGTTTCACACCTTGAGCCAGAGTTGCACGATAAAACTTAACCAAAGAGAATAAGTTTGATTGCTCCGTCAACGCAGCAGCTGGCATATTAAAGCTGACTAATTTATTAACCAATGGTTTTATTTTAACGATGCCATCAACTAATGAGAATTCAGAATGGACACGTAAATGAACAAATTCTGGTTTCATAAAAATAGAGCTATTTTGATAGTTATTGTTATCATGCTGCTGACTAAACAAGTAATTTTTTTACAGGGGAATATGATTTTCTATGCTGTTCGGTAACGCCTAAAGCATGTAGTTTTTCTAAATGGTATTTAGTTGGGTAGCCTTTGTGCTTTGAAAAGTCATAGCCTGGGTACAATAAATCTAATGTACTCATTTCTTCATCTCTAGCAACTTTAGCTAAAATTGACGCAGCTGAAATTTCAGCAATCTTAAAATCACCTTTAATAATGGTTTCCCCAGGACTTGGAATATCAGGGTAAAAAGTCCCATCAACTTGAACCCAGTCTGGTGTGATTTGAAGCTGAGAATAAGCTCTACTCATTGCGAGTAAAGTCGCTTGAAGAATATTTATTTGATCAATTTCACAAGGTTCTGCTCTACCTATAGCCCACGATACTGCATTTTTCTTAATTAAAAAGGCAAGAGATTTTCGTTTTTTATCGGTAAGTTTTTTTGAATCCATTAAGCCATCTATAGGCTTATCTTTATTTAAAATAACGACTGAAGCAATCACTGCTCCAACAATACAGCCTCGCCCTACTTCATCAATACCTGCAATAAGGCGATTTATCTCAAAATCCCTCGCGTAACATTACGCAAAAAACTAACCATATCAGATAATTCTTTGCTTTCTCCAGCAAGGTCTTCCATTTCTTCGATTGCATCTTCAAGACGCATATTTGTTTTATACAAAATTTTATATGCTTTTCTAATTTGCCTGACGACTTCTGGTGAAATACCTATCCTCTCCATTCCAACAGAGTTTATTCCATAAGGACGAGTCGGCCTTCCTCCAACCATAACAAAGGGAGGTATATCTTGAGTAATCGCACTCCCCATGGCAGAAAAACTATAGGCTCCTATTTGAGTAAATTGATGCACTAGGGTAAATCCACCTAAAATTGCATGATCACCTAAATGAACATGACCTGCAATAGATGCACCGTTAGCCATAATGACATGATCTCCAATAATACAATCATGAGCTACGTGTGTATAAGCCATGAATAAATTATCACTACCAATTAAGGTTAATCCACGATCCTGTAAAGTCCCTCTATGCATAGTGGAAAACTCACGAATAATATTTCTATCACCAATCTCTAATCGTGTTTCTTCATCTGCATATTTTTGATCTTGAGGGTCTTCACCTATTGAAGTAAATTGATAAATATGATTATCTTTCCCTATGGCTGTTGATCCTTTTATAACAACATGAGGCCCGATGACTGTTCCAGAATCTATTTGCACATCGGCTCCGACAATAGAAAATGGACCAATTGTCACATCCTCAGCTATTTCTGCATTTATATCAACAATTGCTCTAGAATCTATCACATTTAACCTACCACAGCTGCGCACATAATATTCGCACTTGCTGCGAGTTCATCATCAACTTCTGCTCTACATTCAAATGACCATATATTTCGTCTACTTTTAAGGAATACAGCTTCTAGCATTAATTGATCACCAGGCCCAACTTGTTTCTTAAAACGAGCTTTATCAATGCCGGCCAAAAAATAAGTAGTTCCGGAGCCAAATTGATCATCTGATTGAGAGGTTAATAATGCAGTCGCTTGTGCTAAAGCTTCAAGCATTAAAACACCAGGAAAAACAGGATTAGTAGGGAAATGTCCTTGAAAAAAAGGTTCATTAAATGTCACGTTTTTACATGCTAACAAACGTACTTTTGGCTCACACTCAATGACTTTATCTACTAACAAAAAAGGATATCTATGAGGCAAAAGTTCTTGAATTTGTAATATATCTAGTTTTCCTGACATTTATATCGGTGCTCTAACAATTTAAATTTAATAAGCAAGGTAGATGATCGAGCAAAAGTTTGTTCTAAAAACATATCTATCAAAACAAGATTGACAGATTACTAAATACTCTAGTTTTAAAAAATCAGTCTGATAAAGTGGCTAATTTTGCTTGTACCTGAGCAGTAACATCTATCTTTTCACTCGCATAAATAGCACCATCTGTGAGTAACAAATCAAATTTTTCATCTTTGGCCAATGCTCGAACTGCCTCAACAATTCGACGCTGTAATTTCCCTAATTCTTCATTACGTCTCATATTAAAATCTTCACTAAACTCTTGTTGAGATCTTTTAGCTTCTCTTTTTTTAGCAATAATATCTCTTTCTAATTTACGACGTTCTGACTCACCCATAACAGAAGCATCACGAGCAAACTTTTCTTCTAATTTTTTAATTTCTTTTCCTTGAGAAATTAATTGCTTATCTCTAGGTGAAAACTCCTTTTCTAATCGTTTTTTTGCTTTTTCTGCTTGAGGTGCTTTTTCAAGCACCTTAGCTATATTTACAAAACCAATTTTTAACTCTGCATAACTTACATTTGCTACCAATAAAAGCGCTAAAAACAAAGAAATTCTTTTTTTCATTATTAATCCATCTCTACTTCATAAGCATTTAAACTTTATAGACTAAAAGTTCATACACTTGATTAAAAACCAACCTACAACTTAGTAAATTATAGGTTAAAAATACTAAAACAAAATACTAATCACTCATCCTTTAAAACCCAGAGCCGAATGAAAATTGAAACATTTGCTCATCATCATCAAATATAATCTGCTGTCCATTTTTATTTTTATATTTATCTTTACGAGAATTTAATGGGACAGCAAAACTAATAGATAAAGCACCAAAAGGAGATAGCCACTCACCAGAAACACCCACAGAATATCTCATTCTCCGACTAAAATTGAATCCGCTATCAATCATACCTGCATCAAAAAATGCACCTAATCTAATAGACCTCATATCAGTAGCAAAAGGAACAGGGAAAAACAACTCTGCTCTTCCGACAATTTTAGTTGTCCCCCCAAAAGCTCTACCTTCTGAATCTCTTGGCCCCAAGGTATTATCATTAAAACCACGAATCGATCTTACTCCGCCTCCGTAATAATTCTCAAAAAAGGGTAATGAATCTGTACTACCATAGCCGTCCCCATAAGCAATTTCACCTAAAAGCCTAAACGTTAAATTTTTCGCTATTGGAAAATATTGCTGCTGCTTGTACGCCACTTTATAATATGTCAAATCACTTCCTGGAATAGCCACTAGTCCAGACAAGCGTTGCTGCCCTCCCTCAGTAGGAAAAATAGCGCGATTCAAAGTATCATGCGTCCAGCCTATTGATACTGGTAGAGTAATAAATGTATCATCATTATCGTTTGCTGTTAAAAAATCATGAATTTCTTGGGATGAAAACTCAGAAGTTTTTAATTTTGTATACTTAAAATCAAAACCAAATCGTAATCGATCGTGCTCATTTAAAGGGATACCAAAATTAAACCCCGAATTAAAAACATCGGTGGAGTATGTTGATACGTTCGCTTCTTCTGCATCTCTAGCACTATATCCAATATCATACCCTAAGCTCACACCATCTAAAGTAAAATAGGGATCAAAGTAACCAAAACTATATCGAGTGGATACATCACTGTTATTAAATGCTAAGTTAACTCTTTTTCCTGAACCAAATACGTTATCTTGAGATACATTCGCATTAAAAACAACCCCTTGTGTCTGAGAAAAACCAATACCGGCCATTAAGTTACCCGATGATTTTTCAACAATTGAGTAGTTAACATCAATTTGATCAGTCGCTCCGACTACCGCGGGAGTTTCAACATTGACCTCATCAAAATACCCTAAGCGTTCTAATCTTGTTTTAGATCGCTCTATTTTGGTTGTTGACGCCCAACTAGACTCCATTTGTCTTAACTCACGTCGTAATACTTCATCTCTCGTTTTAGTATTGCCGCTCATATTAATTCGATTTACATAGACTCGTTTTCCAGGATCAACAAAAAAAGTCATTTCAACCGTTTTTGATTCCTGATTAATTTCAGGCACCATGTTTACATTCGCAAAAACATATCCTTCATCACCTAAGCGATCAGAAATTGCTTTAGATGTTTGGGTGGCATTCTTTCTCGAAAAAATTTCTCCTGGCCCAACTTGAACTAAATCAACCATTTCTTCAGGATCAACAACTAAATCACCCGTTAATTTCACTTTTTCAAGTGTAAATAAATCACCTTCCTTAACATTAATAGTGACATAAATCCCTTTTTTATCAGGTGTTATAGCGACTTGTGTGGATTCAATATCAAAATTAATGTACCCACGATCTAAGTAGTAAGAACGTAAAGTTTCAAGATCAGCAGATAATTTCGGTTTTGAATATTGATCATCCTTTGTATAAAAAGAAAGCCAGCCAGTAATGCTTAGTTCTAATTTATCCAATAAAGTTTCATCTTCGTAGATTTTATTTCCAACTATATTAATTTTCTGGATTTTTGCGACTCTTCCTTCAGAAATATCAATATGTATACCTACTCGGTTTCGTGTAAGCTTGGTCACTTTAGTCTTAATTTTCAGACCGTATTTCCCGTGGCTAAAATATTGCCGCTTAAGTTCTTGCTCAACTTTATCTAAAATTTGTTGATTAAAAACCAGACCTTCAGATAAGCCAATATGTTTGAGTGCTTTAGTTAAGTCATCAGAGCTAAGATCTTTATTTCCTTCAAAAATTATTTTTGCAATTGAAGGTCTTTCAACAACGTTAACAATCAGTGTTGAGCCTTCCCTTTCTAATGAAACATCATTAAAAAAACCTGTTTTAAATAATGATTTTACGGCCACACCAACTCTGTCTAAAGAAAATTTCTCTCCCACAGAGACAGGAAGGTAATTATAAACAGTGCCTGCCGAAATTCTTTGTAACCCTCTAACTTGAATATTTTCAACTATAAAGTTCTCCTCACCTTTTACAGTTTGAATATTTAATAGTATCGCCAACATTACAAGGTGAAATTTTTTTATTTTCACTAACTTACCCGTTCACAAAAATCAAAGTTAAAGCGCTGAAGTATATCACGCTCTATCTAAAGGAAATGTAATGACATCACTCAACGCTTGAGTATTTGCCATCACCATTAATAATCTATCCAACCCTAAAGCAATACCACTACAATCTGGCAGCCCAAATTTAAGGGCATCGAGGAATAATTTATCGCTCTCAACTGCCACTAACCCTTTTAATTCTCTAGTTTTATTCTCTTGATTAAATCGTTTTTCTTGTTCTTCTGCATTTGATAATTCAAAAAAACCATTCCCTATTTCTATTCCTTCAATAAAAACTTCAAACCTGTCAGAAATTAACGGATTATCAATATTTACTCTCGCCAAAGAGGATTGAATAGCAGGGTACCCAAAAACAATACAAATACCAAGGTTTTTTAATGACGGTTGAATTTTATAACTAAAAATAAAATCTAGCCACATAGAGTGGTCATTCCCGCAAATTTTAATCGCATCCATAATTGAGTTTTGAGAAGCATACAAGGCATAACTCTCTTGACAAAATTCCAATGGATTTAAGCCGGTAACTTCTTTAAAAACTTCAAAATAACCCATCTTTTTAACTGACTCAGCGACATAATACCCCGTTAATAACTCGGTAAGTAATTCTATAACTTCGTCAATTAACTGCCATAGCGTAAAATCAATACGATACCATTCTAGAATAGAAAACTCAGGATTATGATACCGTCCAAACTCTGCGTTTCTAAATGCTTTACATATTTGAAAAATTGAGCCACTTCCAGCCGCTAGCAATCTTTTCATTGCAAACTCAGGTGATGTTTGCAAATACATTGTTCTATTTTTTGGCGAGCGATGGTACTCAGTTGAAAAAAAATCAAGTTGTGGGTCAGTCCCAGTCGCTTGACATAATAAAGGAGTTTCAACCTCAAGCACCGATCTGCGATCGAAAAAATCACGTATCTTTGATAACATCTGCGCACGTAGGTGTAATTGTTTTAAATCACACGCAGGTCGCCATATATCTTCCACTCACTAGTTCCTTAATGAAACTTAGTCTTTAACTCGAGAAACGTATTCACCCGTACGAGTATCAACTTTAATTAACTCTCCAATTTGAACAAACAAAGGAACTCGAACCACCGCGCCTGATTCTAAAGTAGCTGGTTTACCTCCACCGCCAGAAGTATCCCCTTTTAACCCTGGGTCTGTATCAGATACGGCTAGCTCTACAAAATTGGGAGGTGTGACAGTTAAAGGAGAATCATTCCACAGGGTCATCGTACAAATATCTTGATCTTTTAACCATTTAACAGAATCTGCAATTGCATTTTTATCTGCCTGATATTGCTCAAATGTATCTGGCACCATAAAATGCCAAAACTCACCATCGTTATATAAATATTGCATTTCTATATCAACAACATCAGCACCCTCAACCGATTCGCCCGATTTATATGTACGTTCAATAACACGGCCTGTTTTTAAATTTCTAATCTTGACTCTATTAAAAGCTTGTCCTTTCCCTGGTTTAATAAATTCATTTTCTATAATTGCACAAGGATCTGCATCTAGCATGATTTTCAAACCCGCTTTAAACTCATTAGTACTATACTTAGCCATTTTTATCTCATGTAAACAAACTTTAATACACACATTATAATATACTTCACAAAGTCACGGATGTGGTTTTCTATCGATTAATAAAACAAGGTCAATCAGGATATAGGAATCAATTTGAATCAAATAGTAAAAACATGGCAACAAGAATTATCTGAAGGATTCAGTAACGCTCAAGAACTTTGTCATTATTTAGACCTTCCCCCCAATAAAAATAACATACTTTACTCATCTAAATTCCCTCTAAAAGTCCCTCGTGAATTTGCTAATAGAATGGAAAAAGGTAATTTATATGACCCTTTACTCAAGCAAATTTTACCTATTAGTGATGAAACTCTTGAATTTTCTGATTTTAATTCTGATCCTGTAGGAGATATTAATGCGATGAAGGCATCAGGAGTCATTCACAAATATCATGGTAGGGTTCTTTTTATAACAACGGGGAGCTGTGCTATTAATTGTCGTTATTGCTTCCGCAGAAACTTCCCCTACCAAGATGCTCAACTCAGCACACAAAAAATAGTTAAAGCGATTGATTACATAAAAAAAAATACTGACATTTCAGAAGTTATATTGAGTGGTGGAGACCCACTACTCCTTAGTGATAAAAAAATTATCAACTTAATTAATGAGTTAGACAAAATCAATCATTTATCCAGAATTAGAATTCACAGTCGCATCCCAATAGTATTACCCAGTAGGATTACAAGTGAACTTTGTCATTCATTATCAGCCAGCAAAAAAAAAATCATTATAGTGATTCATTCAAACCATGAGAATGAATTAAATGATAAGGTAAAATCAGCTTGTGAAAAAATAAAACAGTCTAAAGCGACCTTACTTAACCAATCTGTTTTATTAAAAAATATTAACGATACGTCTGATCAGTTAATTGCATTAAGTGAAAAACTCTTTTTTTTTGATGTACTCCCTTATTATCTTCACCTACTCGATAAAGCATCAGGAACACGGCATTTTGAAGTTGATCAAAAAACAGCTATCCATCTTATGAATCAAATAAAAAAACGATTACCCGGTTATTTAGTTCCTAAACTAGTCAGAGAGCAAGAAGGAGCAAAAAACAAAATTATTATTGCATAATTCACTCATAAAAAAACCGACTATAACTTAAATTAGTACATATCACGACTACAAAAACACAGAGAAAAAAACAGAGAAAAACATGAGTACTCTCTAAGGAACCTCTGGTTAAGTCTTAAAATAATAATTTAATTTAAGATAAAATATTGAATTGATTAGGTATTTTTTTTAACAAATCAACTTATTCAGAGGCTCCCTAAAGGGCACCTCTATCAATTGATGAATGGAAAGAAGAACCCTAAAAATATTTAATTTTTTTATTTTTTTGCAATGGCCTAGTATTTTATACAAAACATACTATCCTTGTAATTGAGAGTTATCACCTTTCTCTTTTGTGATGTGTAAACTATGCCCCAGGAAATAAAAAACCTGGGGATTTTTTTGCCTGCTACTTTCCCTCTTTGACTTGTCCTCCACGCATTAATCAGTAACATACAAAACGAGCAGAAGAACATGTATTTTAGACATGAGAAGTTGTTCACAATTCCTGTGGATAACTTTGTGGATTAATCGTGAATCATCATGCTCAACCCACGTACCAATTACAACTTTATTAAATCGTACAAAAAAAACACAAAATTTATTTAATTCTTTTAATTCAACAGCTTATCAAAACAACTACCTCTAAGTTATTTTTTAACCCCCCCTTTTTTAACACCCCTTTTCCTTAAAAATAAAACCTGTGTATTTATTCTGTGAACTGTATCACTTTTTGCACACAATCCATTGAATAAGTTAATTATTATGTTTCTAATTTTGACAGTATTCCTCTACCCATATTCACATCAATAAAACGTGACCTATTTCACAAAATCCATTAATAATTATAATTTTATTCATAATATATTTTAACAATTTTTCAGATTTAAGAATAGTTGCCTTCATCATTAATTGCTCAATATTTTGGCCAATAAAAACCTTATAAAAAGAAGGATTAATCCTGGTTGTAAGAGGTATAATATAGAGATTGATATTGCTTTATCACAACTTTTATAAAACTCTGTTTTACTCGTTTTCTACAAAAAACTTTATCACTAAATCAGGAGAGTATCATGGCATCTCATCGTGTCGGTTTTACCTATCTTTCTCAAGAAAATTTATTAGAAGCAGGCTGCTTTGATTTGCGTATGGCAATTGAAGTTGCAGAAAAAACTATGATCGATTTTGAAGAACACAGAATTTTATTTCCAGAAAAGATTGTTCAAATTTTTGACCCTGTCACTCAAAATCGAATCAACTGTTTACCCGCGACGTTGTTAGATGAAAAAATCTGCGGTGCCAAGTGGGTTTCTGTCTTTCCTCGCAACCCTAAATTACATGATGTACAAAATTTATCCGCTATTTTTGTCCTTTCAGAAATAGAAAAAGGTTTTCCAGTTGCGGTTATGGAAGGCACACTAGCCTCTAATATTAGAGTCGCAGCAATCGGTGGAATTGCAGCTAAACATTTATCTCGTAAGAATAGTCAAAGTATCGGTTTTATTGGAGCGGGTGAACAGGCTAAAATGCATTTACTGGCTATGAAAGTTGTTCGTCCCAGTTTAAAGGAATGTCGTGTTGCAGCTAAAACGGTAGAAGAAGAACAACAGTTTATTGATGAGTTATCTCCTCTGTTATCAGACATGACTTTTATTGGTGCAAAAACCGTTGCGCGTAATGCAATGGAAGGAGCTGATATATTAGTCACTGCAACCAGTGCACAAGCACCATTACTGAAAGCAGAATGGATGAAACCAGGTGCCTTTTATAGTCATATCGGAGGCTGGGAAGATGAATATGCTGTGGCTCAACAATGTGACAAAATTGTCTGTGATGATTGGGATACTGTGACTCATCGCACCCAAACCTTAAGCCGGATGTATAAGGAAGGTTTACTTTCACATGGTGATATTCACGCAGACTTACACGAACTGGTTTCGGGCCATAAACCAGGTAGAGAATCAGATGATGAACGCACCTACTTTAATGCTGTCGGATTAGCTTATGTCGATATTGCGATAGCACTCGCCATGTTTAAACGTGCTGAATCTGCAAATATTGGACTCGAACTTGATTTGCAAGAAACCATGGTCTTTGAACATAAAGATATTATTAGTCGGATCAGGATGTAATATGTTCAAACAATTGCCAAATGATCAACTTGAAATGGTTGACATTTTATTAAATGGAGAAAAAATTCAAGTACCTTTAGGTACTAATGTTGCTGCAATGACATTATCACAAGGCCAGCGATATACTCGCACAACATCACTTTCAGGTAGCAAACGAGCTCCTTTTTGTATGATGGGCGTTTGTTATGAATGCTTAATGGTTATTGATGGCATTGCCAATCAACGTTCCTGTGTTACTTACGTTAAACAAGGTATGCAGATAGAGACGCAACAAGGTGTAGGCTCATTACCAGAAGGTGCTCACCATGAATGATCATTATCAACTTTTGATCATAGGCGGCGGACCTGCTGGTTTAGCTGCTGCAACAACAGCCTCTGGACAGGGTATTTCTTGTGCTTTACTGGATGAACAACCCGCACCAGGTGGACAGATTTATCGCTCAATTGAATCAGTACCCGATACTCGCGCACAAACATTAGGGACAGAATATTTACGTGGAAAAACATTAGCGGCTGCTTTTAGAGAAAGCGACGTTGAATACTATCCTGAAACACGCGTATGGTCATTAAATAATGGGCGAGAAATTGGAATAACTCATAAAAGCCAAAGTAAAATTATCACAGCTGATCAAATTCTAGTGGCGAGTGGTGCGATAGAAAGACCCATGCCATTTTCTGGTTGGACTTTACCTGGGGTTATGCAAGCGGGTGCGGGGCAAATTTTGTTTAAAGCAGCGGGTGTTATACCGAGTGATGGTGTTGTACTTGCTGGATCAGGTCCTTTATTACTACTACTGGCTTGGCAGTATTTACAGCTTGGTGTTGATATAAAAGTAATTTTAGATGTTACACCTCTAAGCAATCATTTATTTGCGTTACCTAAACTTCCTAGAGCTTTATTGGCACATCATTATTTAACCAAGGGACTCGTTTATCAACGTGACCTTAGTCGTGCGGGTGTTAAAACAAAAATTGGAGCAAGCAACCTACAAGCAGCTGGTGATGATTTATTAAAATCTGTTAATTATCGTCATCTTGGTCGTGAACATACGATTGAAACGGATCTATTATTAACTCATTTTGGTGTCATCCCTCATATTTGGTTAACACAATCCGCTGGCTGTAAACATCAGTGGGATAACAGCCAACAATGCTGGCGTCCACGGCATGATGAATGGGGTAATACCAGTATAGAAGGTATTTTAGTCGCAGGAGATGGAGCGGGTATTAATGGCGCTAGATCAGCAGAGCATGCAGGACGTATAGCAGGATTACAAGCACTGTTTGAGCTTGGTATTTTGACTGAGTCAGAACGAAACAAACAGGCTAAAAATGATCAAAAATGGATGAAAGCTGATCGCCATATCCGCCCATTTCTTGAAGCTTATTTCGCCATCCCTCAAAGCATGCTGGCTACCACTGATAATGAAACCATTATCTGTCGTTGTGAAGAAATAACCGCAGGTCAAATCAGAGAAGCTGTTGAAACAGGTCATGGTGGGAGTAATGATGTTAAGTATATAACACGTTGTGGCATGGGAGCATGTCAGGGAAGGCAATGTGCTAACTCAGTGGCTCATATTGTGGCTGATGCTGGGGGGGAAGCTGTTTCTGAATCAAGTCATTACCGAGGAAGACCTCCTGTTGCTCCTCTCACTCTAAAACAACTGGCTAGCTTAACCAAGGAGAATAGACAATGAATACTGATGTGCTCATTATCGGAGCTGGCTTGATGGGTTCGTCAATTGCCTTACAACTCGCTATGCGTGGATGCAAATGTGCAGTCATTGATAAAGCCAGCCCTGGTCGACATGCCTCGGGTGCAAATGCAGGTGGATTAAGACTATTAAATCGTGATCCTGCTGAAATCCCTCTTTCTTTAGAAGCCGCAAAAATGTGGCATGAAATAGAATCATTAGTTGATTCAGATTGTGACTCACGTTTTACCGGGCAGTTACGTGTTGCAGAAAATAAGTCTGATATGGCTAAATTAGAAGAACGTGCTTCTATGGTTAGAGCAATGGGTTATCAGCATGAAGAAATCATTGGTAAAAAAGAACTCTATCAACTCGTTCCCGCATTGGCTCCACATTGTGTAGGAGGGTTACTCTGTCGACAAGATGGTTATGGTCGTCCCTATCATGCTGTTACTGCATTTCGCAGAAAAGCTGAATCTTTAGGTGTCACATTCCAATCTGCAACTGAAGCTTATACCATCGAGCAAGAAGGGAAAGATTGGAAAGTAAAAACCTCTCAAGGGACATTTAATAGTTCAATCGTAGTCAATTGTGCGGGTGCATGGTCTGGAAAAATTGCAGGAATGCTAAATGAATCTGTACCCTTAACGCCTAAAGCACTCATGTTGATGGTCACTGAACGATTACCTCATTTTGTCGATCCTGTCATGGGAGCAGCTAGTCGTAAACTATCCTTTAAACAGATGCAAAATGGGACATTAATTATCGGTGGCGCTTTAGTTGCTAAACTTGATTTTAAAAAAGAAAAAACGGATTTAGACTGGAATCAGTTAGCTGAAAGTGCAAAGACAGTGTTACACTTTTTCCCGCAACTTCAAGAAGTGAGAATAGTCAGAGCCTGGGCAGGTATAGAAGCTTATATGCCTGATAACCTTCCTGTTATTAGTGCATCACAAAAGGCTAATAATTTTTATCATGCCTTTGGGTTTTCTGCTCATGGGTTTCAGTTATCGCCAGTGATTGGTCGTATTATGTCTCAACTCATACTGGATGGCCATTCAGAGCTTCCAATAGAGCCATTTCATATTAATCGGTTTTAAGGAAGATATTTATATTTCTAACAAGACTTAAATCATCATGCTTCTTACACTAGACCCTATTGTTGTTAGCGCTTTTATGTTTGGTATTCTTAGTGCTGCCTCGTTACCTTTAGGTGCTATCACCTCGATGATTTGGAAACCAGCGGATCGAGCTATTGCTTTTTTAATGGCCTTTGGTGGCGGAGCCTTACTGGCAGCATTAACACTAGATTTGGTTGCAGGAACCGTAGCCAATGGGCATTTTTATAGTCTTGCAGCGGGTTGTATTGTCGGTGGCCTTATTTTTATCGCCTTAAATAATATTATTAATGATACAGGTGGCTTTCTAAGAAAAGTATCAACAACATTTTATCATTTACGAAAACAAGAATATCGAAAATTTAAGCAAATATTTTCAATGATGAAAAGAGTTATCGTTTTTAGTCACCTCAGTGATGAAAACTATAAAGTGTTGGCAAGTGGCATTCATTCCAAAACAGTAAAAAAAGGGGGAATTATTTTTAACAAAGGTGATTCCTCCGATGATCTATATATCATTGCCAGTGGACAAGTAAGCTTACTTGACCCGACAGAGAGATCTGACCCTATTCAATTAAAAAAAAATGACGACCTTGGTTGGTTAGCTTTTTTGACAGGAGCCCCTTATCGTTTTGCCGCTAGAGCTTCAGAAGATGTTAGTTTATGGGTTTTACCCAAAACAACCTTTTATACACTCTTATCTAATTCGCCTATTTTAGCCCAAGAAATTCAAGCTTCGCTTAGAAAACCCACCATTTCGAATTATTTAGTCAAGTATCATGCTATGTCTGCTAATACTGTTAAACTCTGGCAGGATCAATCTGTTCATAATGTAATACAACGGGGTATGTTTTTACCAGCGTTGACAATTAATCATAATAGTCAAGAGTTTAGAGCTATTGCAAACGACTTGATTGGATGTGATTTATTTAAATTCTTACCAAAAAACGAAATTGAAGCCATCTCCGACCACCTTGTTTATAAACAATTTAGTCAAGGTGAAACATTTTATTTTCGTGGAGAAGATGCCGCTAGTCTGTTTGTTATAGACAAAGGGCATGTCTCTATGCTTGATGCCCTTGAACGTCGCAGCCATTCTTATGACTTATCAAATAAGTATGTATTTGGTCATATGTCTTTGTTGACTGGGGGCAACTATACTATGTCAGCAATGGCTGTAGAAAAAACATCTGTATGGGTTTTACATAAGAAAGATTTTTTTTATTTAGTCAATGTATTACCAGAATTAGCGATACAGTATAAAGCTTATTTACAGATGGAAAGTATTGCAGATTATTTAATAGAAAGGCAACATATCAGCCATAACGACACCGTAAAATGGATTAAAAATAGTCTTCGTAATATTAATAATAAAAAAGCCATTCAGCCTGTTAATTCTATTGGTTTTGATGTGAGTGAGCATAAAGGTGCTCCACTCGGTATTTGGCTAGGTCTATTTCTAGATAGTATTCCAGAAGCATTGGTTATTGGAGCCAGTGTAGCTCAAGCTGGTTTAGGTTTTTCACTGCTTGCGGGGTTATTTTTTTCTAACTATCCCGAAGCTTTATCCAGTTCAGTTGGAATGAAAGAACAAGGGCTAAAACGGAGCTCAATATTGATGATGTGGACTGTACTAATGCTATCTACAGGCTTATTTAGCGCATTAGGAAGCATTTATTTTGCTGAAGTCAGCGATTCCGTTTTCGCTTTTACCGAAGGCGTTGCAGCAGGCGCCATGTTAACGATGATAGCGCAAACTATGCTCCCAGAAGCCTATTTAAAAGGAGGAGAAATCATCGGTTTTTCTTCATTACTCGGGTTTTTAGCCGCTATTTTTTTTAAAACACTCGAATAAATCAACTAGGAGACAATTGTGGATATTACCCGGCTAGGGACTGAAAGACGACGAATGAGTAAAATAGTCATTCACAACGATACGATCTATTTATGCGGACAAGTTGCCAAAGATGCTGATACCGATATCAAAGAACAAACCCAAACCATGCTTGATAAAGTAGATGATTTGCTAGTACAAGCAGGTAGTGATAGAAAACACATTCTTTCTGCCACTATTTATATTAAAGAGATGAATGATTTTAAAGAAATGAATGCAGTATGGGATGCTTGGGTCATTGAGGGTTATTCACCTGCTCGAGCTTGTGTTGAAGCAAGCCTAGCTCGTCCAGAGTTATTAGTTGAAATATCAGTTATTGCAGCCGTTATAAAATAAGTTAAAGACTCAAGAATACTTGTGTGCTAGCTTAATAGTTTCTTTGAAAGTATGACTCAAGGTTCACAGTGTATTGAATACAAATTTTTTATTCGATCTAGCTATATAGATATGAGTAAAATTTGGCAATCTCTTTGATATGATGTACAAAAAAACAATTCAGGAGTACATGTGATTTTAGATAATGCCCCTAGTTGGCAAGCAAAATTAGCAAAAGAGTTTGACGAACCTTATATGCAAGCGCTTAAGAAATTTTTACGATCTGAAAAAGATGCTCAGAAAATCATTTATCCACATTCAACTCAGTGGTTTCATTCATTAGAGACAACACCTCTGAATGATGTGAAAATAGTTATTTTAGGGCAGGATCCTTATCACCAAGTAGGACAAGCACACGGTTTATGTTTCTCAGTATTACCTAAAATTAAAACACCGCCTTCACTCATGAATATATATAAGGAGCTGAAGTCAGATTTAGGAATATCTCCTGCAAATCATGGTTACTTAGAAAACTGGGCAAAACAAGGCGTGCTACTACTTAATGCAGTGTTGACTGTTGAAGACTCCAAAGCAAATGCTCATCAAGGAAAAGGCTGGGAGTTATTTACTGATAAAATTATTGAAACAGTCAATATCGAGTGTAAAAATGTCGTGTTTTTATTATGGGGAAGTTATGCTCAAAAAAAAGGAGCAATAATTGATACGACTCGACATTTTGTTCTAAAAGCGCCGCATCCATCCCCTCTTTCAGCCCACCGTGGTTTTTTGGGTTGTCAGCACTTTAGTCAGGCGAATGATTACCTTAAAAAGTATAACAAACTGCCTATTGACTGGCAATTATAATAAAAAAGCCTAGCAACCTTTCAGCTAAACTGATCATTTGTGCTTTGACCTTTTCTTTTAACCTCTTAAAGCCGCTGTAAGCATATTTTTCAATTCACCAAAGCGTGATTGATAATCATCTTGGCTACGTCGAATAACTTCATGCGCCTCTTCTACACCATAGATATGAGTGATTTCGCAAGTTCGTTTATCATCCTCACCAGGAACGTCCTTATACGTAAGAAAATAATGTTTTAAACTAGCAACGAGTTGTTCTGAACAATCTGCAATATCTTTCCAGTTGCCATAAACACCATCACCTTGCAGAATGGCAATAATTTTATCATCAGCTTCACCTTCATCTATCATCCTCATTCCACCGATTGGAATAGCTTGTAATAACACATCACCATGTGCAATGGTTTTACTTGATAAAACGCAAATGTCTAAGGGATCTTGATCCCCAATTATACCTGTACGACCTGTTTTTTCCATACACATCTCAGCAACTTTTTCAGCACAAAATGTTTGAGGAATTAAACCATACAAACTTGGACAAACATTGGAAAACTTTTGAGGACGATCAACTTTTAATATCCCCGTATATTTATCAATTTCATACTTAACAGAATCGCTTGGTACTAGCTCAATATAACTAGTAATAACTTGTGGAGATTGATCACCAATATTAACACCATGCCACGGGTGTGCTTTAAAAATTACCCCCATTAAGTCCCAAATTGGTTCAGATTTATTTTGACTCATATTATTAAAAACTGGATTTTTTGTAAGAATATTGATTTACTAAACAAAATAAATTGTAGTTAAGTATTTGAGTTTTTGTAAGGAATAGAAATAAATTCTTAGTAAGAAAGGAAATGAAACTACCTGATTACCCATAACCTTCCGCCAATTTAGAGTTCATTGCTCGCATGAACTTTAGAGTCTATCTTGCATCAATATTTTTCGGGTTGAAAGAATGAATTAAAAAAGGGAAAAAACAGTTTTTTCCATCCGTTTAAAATTTTCTTTGTATTCTTGTTTTTTAAAAGCAATATTAATTCAATTGGTTATAAGGTATTACTCTTCATGGATTTGGCGGAAGCAAGTAAGTAATCAGGTAAAACTAAGTTACATTAGGTAACAAACAGATTTTGTCAGGCATTGTTAATCCATGATGGGCTGAAAGTTTTTAGAAAGGTAGGGGGATTTACACCGATTAGTCTTAACGAACGAAGCTAAAATTTTATGACTATTAGCCATAGCCACTAAATAAGAGTATGACTAAAACTACTCTTACACTCAATATGACTCGCCATGCGGGGAACCTTTATTTTATAGCAAAAGATCAAGAGACAGAGATAGCGCGCCAACATTTTCAGTCTCGACAGCGCTTTCCATCACCTACATGTAGCAACATGGTAGTTAGGCGTTGAAAAACACTATCAATATTCTAACCTACGATCCATCATACGTATTAAGGCCAAACAGGTTCGATATTACCTGAGCCTGCTCCAAAGAAAAAACTGCTATGATCAACTATATTTGACACATTCCAGCCACTTAAATTTTGGTTGGTAAAAGATTTTGCACCCATAAACATAGCTTTCATACTACCCACATTTCCCACATTCCACTGGCTTATATTTTGGTTGAAAGATATTGTTTGACGAAACATATTGTTCATGAGTTTCACATTGCCTACATTCCATTGGCTTATATTTTGGTTGAAAGATATTGCTTGATGAAACATATGACCCATGTTTGACGCCTTGCTCACATTCCACTGGCTTATATCTTGGTTGAAAGATGTCGCGTCATAAAACATCTTGTACATACCAGCCACATTACCCACATTCCACTGGCTTATACCTTGGTTAAAAGATGTTGCACCAGAAAACATGTTTGCCATGTGAATTACATTACCCACATTCCACTGGCCTATATCTTGGTTGAAAGATTTTGCACCTTGAAACATCTGAGCCATATTAATCACATAGCCCACATTCCATTGGCTTATATCTTGGTTGAAAGATTTTGCACCAATAAACATTCCACGCATATTAGTCACATTCCTAACATCCCAGTTACATATGTTTTGATTAAAAGAAGCTTCCCCTTCAAACATGAAGCTCATATCAGTAATATTAGACGTATTTACTTGCGTTACATCAGCTCCATTCCTTATCATAACTTTCAATTGCTCTCGTGTAATGGGTGCTGACACACTAACATTGTTTGTTGGAAAAAGTAATGTTGGAGCTGGATTAAAGGAAGCTGAGGATAAGGTTTTAACCCAAAAACCTGTCCAAGGTAAAATTACCTGATTTTGAAGTTCTTCATAGCTAGATCCATTATAGCTCCATAATTTATTAGTCAGGATGCCGTTAGTCTCTGCCTCCGCGAGTGTCAACCCCACTAGGGGTCCAGTATTAACACGTAAATTGCTTCCATTAATAGAATAATCAAAGGGGTTGGCTAGCATTTGATATTGATCACTTCCTGTTGTCACTAATATTGATTCATAACAACTTGTAGTTGAGCATTGTGCGAAACTTTGTGGGATTACAGACTGGCTACCTTGTGGCATCTTTAGCGTGGTTATTTGATTAAAACTGATAAACCAGTAGCCTTTTCCTACCTCTACGACATCCGTCAGGGCTGGTTTTTCATAAGCATTTGTGACAGGATTAAAAGAAAACAAAACCCAGTCGATGTCATAAGCACCTGAATTATCATCACTAAAAATATCGGCAACCGTTTTTTGGCCGGCAGGTGCTTCACAGGGAACTCCAATTTGAACCCATTTGTTTGCTTGTATTGTTCTAGGTATGGTGCATAGACTGGGAGCCGTATTCGTGGCGACTGCATTTGAAATAGGTAAAAAGAAGAGTAAAAACAAAGAAAGTAAGTGGCTTATATTAAACATGGGAGAGGCTCCTCAAAAATTATTTTAAGCCATATATTAAACACTTAACAATCAATGGTTTAGGTTAATTTCCGGGTTTTGTGATTCAAGTCACACAAATAATTAAGCGATATTTATCGATAGTAAGTTATTGAAAGATAGTCTTTAATATAAAATAATAGAGTTAATATCACTGAGGTGCTGCCTAACAGGTTCTAACAGGTTCTAACAGAACATTTTAGTTAATATACTTTGATAAACTCAACTTAGAGTCACTTCTACTAAAAATTTGGGGTCAAAAAATTCGGGGGCTTTATTTTGGTTTAAAGACAATACCTAGCTATCTTTTAAAATATGGCAAGGCCACTAAGAATAGAATTTTCGGTACAGGGCTCCAAGCATTGGGAGGGTATTTTGAACTGGAAAAAGAGTCAAATAAACAAGGGTATTTTGGAAGGGTTGAATTCAGTTTTACCGGCTGCAAAAAGAAAAGCGAGAGGTTATAAAGTTCAGCATTTCAAAATAATTGCTTATTTACTGATGGCTAAATTAGATTTTTCTAAAATAAATTTAAATTGCTTACCCACTTGATTTTTAAAAGAGCCATATAAATTATATCTTATACGCTATCAATATATGCTTTTGCTTCTTCCTTACCTCGCAAATACTCTATCAAAACATCAGTATCGAATAATAGTTTATCCATAATGATAATCTTAAAAAGTGCGCTCAAACTCTTTTCTAAGTTCTTCTGTCTTTGGATAATCACTTCTATCTGTCCATATTCCAAAAGCTTTTTGTCTTTTTTGGCAACTATTTTTTTTCCTGAATTCGTATAATTAGTGAATCAATAGCCTCTCTTATTAAATCACTTTGTGTTCTACCTGTTTCTTCAGAGATTATCTTTAAAGAGCTTCTTTCATATATTTGGCTACGTATCATTAGTATTGCTCTAACTTGGTGTATGTGATGATGTATATTTTAGGCTTAAATATTATTCTTTGCAAAAACTTAGAATGTATCTGATTTCCAATAAAGCCCGTACTGGATTCCAACTATCCACCAAAGAAATCTATCGTAGGGATATAATTTAAACTTAACAAAAATATCCTTTAGAATGGGCACTGGGCTCCAACCATTCAGACATACTACATATGCTGCTTAAGTGGGTCACAAATATACAATATACTGTGCTTTTGCGTGACTCTTGAATGGTTGAAGCCCAGTACTTGTCAATGATTTCTTTTTCAGCTTCTTTGTCTTTTCCTTTGTCTTTAAGATAAAGTACCTCTAATGCATTTTGTGCATTGGCATCATTCTGTTGAGCGGCCTTTTCATACCAAACAATAGCTTCTGCATCACTTTGGCTAACTCCAGAACCCTGTCTATACAAATATCCAAGGTTATATTGAGCTTCAACAACCCCTTGTTCTGCTGCCAATTTATACCATTTGAATGCCTCACTATTATTTTGAATAACACCATCACCTTGCTGATACATAAGCCCTAAATGATACTGGGCTCTAGGGTTTCCTTGATTTGCTGATAATAGATTCCATTTTAACGCTTTCAATGGGCTTTTATGCACACCTTGTCCATTCAAGTAGAGTGTAGCTAAAGCATTTTGTGCATCTGGCTGGCCTTGCTCAGCTGCTTTTTGATAGTAGGTAAACGCATCAGTATCACTTTTCTCTATTCCTCGCCCATAAAAATAATGTGCCGCTAAATTATATTGTGCACTTGCATCACCTTGTTTTGCCGCTTTTTCAAACCAGACAAAAGCTTCACTACTATTTTGTTCCACTCCCATGCCTTTTTCATAAAGAGCTGCTAATGTATTTTGCGCTTTAGGGTTACCTTGTTTTGCTGTTATATAATATAGTTCTGCTGCTTTTTTCTGATCTTGTTTAACACCGTTTCCATACAAATACAAATATGCCAGGAAAACTTGTGCATCTGTATTGTCTTGGTTAGCAGCCAGAGTAAACCACCTAAAAGCTTCATCATCATTTTGAGTAACAACATCACCATAAAAATACATTTCACCGATCAGAGCTTGTGCGTTAGGGTTTCCTTTGTTGGCAATGTTATATATTTCTTCAAATTTATCAATGCTTATTGAATGACTTGTTTGTTGAGTTTGATTCATTATTCTCTCCATAAATAGAAATGAGTAAATATAAATTTATCGCATTTTTAACTATTTACATATGAGCTATGTTTCAGGGGCTATTTTTAGAGAGCTGATGTTTTTGAGTGGATGTTATCACTCGCTCTTCTGTCTCAGGGTGCGAAGACCAAAAGGCATCACTTTCTTCTTTATGACTGGTAGTTGTTCTAATATTGATGCATAGTGGTATGGGGAAATCCCCATTTTTTACAGCCCCGACAAAGCATAATCATCTGCTTCTCATTCAATTACTCGTGAATATTTTAAATTTCCCCATGTGGTAGGTAAGATCGTTGCTAAAGACACGATTGCGGATAGATCGCCCAATGCCAAGCTAAACACCATGGTTGCACCTGCTGATTGAATGGTACCGGGCTCCAACTATTCACCAAAGAGATCTACCGTAGGGATATAATTGAATCTAACAAAAATAACCTCTAGAATGCCATCATAAAACTTAATAAAAAAGGTAACTGCCTCAAATGTGGCAGTAAGAATCTGAAAAATCATAGAACCTATAAGACATTGCATAACGGTTTACGAGAACTTTATGAATGTATTGATTGTGGGAATGTTTTCTCAGAAACCCAGGGAACACCCATGCAAGATATTAAGTC
>JAGLDH010000043.1 GCA_023145835.1 Methylococcales bacterium | reverse complement strand
TTGACACGAAAAACCATTTGCTTTTCAAAATCTGAAAAAATGCATGACATTGTTATCGGTCTACTGATTAATAAAGTTGAATTTGGACTGAATATTCACGTCTAACTACAGATTTGACCCACTACCGACTTTTTATTAGGACAAATAGATGGAAAGATAAAAGATAATGTAAAATGGGGACGTAAAGATTAGGAGCTGTTGGCTATCTATAAGTTATTAGCTATGGATTTGTTAAATGTGAATAACTTATCAGCAAACTATGCTTTATTCCCACTGATTTTAAACACTAATAGAGTAAAGGTAAAAAATGAAGAATTACAAAATCGCCATTTTAGCAGGTGATGGTATAGGCCCGGAAATTACAAGAGAGGCACTTAAGGTTTTAAAGCTAGTTGAAGAGCGTAATGATGTCTCTTTTGAATTATTACCAGCCTTATTTGGTGCCTGTGCTTATTTTGAAAAGGGTGATGCATTTCCTCAGGAAACAAAAGATATTTGTGATAGTGCTGATGCAATTTTAAAAGGGCCTATTGGGTTGAGCCATGAAGAAGCAAAAAAAATCCCAATTGATAAACAACCTGAGAGGGGTGCATTGTTGCCAATGCGTCGTCGTTACAATACTTATGCTAATTTTCGTCCAGTTTCTTTACCAAAGGAATTGGCTCATTTTTCGCCATTAAAGCCTGAGATTATTGGAGAAGGAATAGATATAATTATTGTTCGAGAATTAGTTGGAGGGCTTTATTTTGGTGAAAAAGAAACTGGAGTTAATGCTGATGGACTAAGGTATGTAAAAGAAACGTTAGAATATGATGAAGGTCAAATTCGTCAAATTTTAATACAAGCTTTTAAGTTAGCTAGTCATAGAAAAAAGATTTTACATAATATTCATAAGAGTAATGTGTTGAAATCGAGTGTGCTTTGGAATGAAATCCTAGAAGAGGTCGCTAAAGATTATCCAGATGTTAAAGTTATCAACATATTAGTTGATGCGGCAGCAACTTTACTTTGTCTTAACCCAACACAGTTTGATGTGATGGTTATGGAAAATATGTTTGGTGATATTTTGAGTGACCAGGGTGGTGGCATTCTAGGTTCTTTGGGGCTGATGCCTTCGGCTTGTCTAGGGGATGACAAAGCATATTACGAACCCTCTCATGGTTCAGCTCCAGATATAGCAGGTAAGAATATAGCTAACCCATATTCAATGATCGGTTCAGTCGCAATGATGCTTGAAAATAGCTTTGATATGGCTGATGAAGCAAAAAATGTATGGGCTGCTATGCAAGGTGTTTTTGGTGATGGTTATTCAACAGCTGATCTTTCTAAGCCTGGAGCCGGGGTTAAAATGATTAACACTGAAGAATTTGGTGATAAGGTTATTGAAAAGTTAAAGAATATGCCGAAAGTATAATTTTTTGGTTTTTGATAGCTGAATAAGAAATGGGTAAAGAATTGAAATATTTGCCCTTTTTTAAAATTAACGAATAATTTTAATTATGTATAGACGTAATGCGAAATCGAGTCAAGCACAAATAGTGAATTCTATGGTGGAGAATTTGCAGCAATATTTTGTTAATCGATTAAATAAAATGACTAACGTAAAGCATGAGCAATCCTTTGAACGAATTGAATGGTTTCGTGATGAAGGTAGGCATGGTGGTGGAGTACGTTATGTAGCAAAAAATGAGAAAGTTTTTAACCGAGCTTCAGTGAACGTGTCTCAAATTCATTACGATGATGATAGTAGTAAAAATTTAGCATCAGCAACGGCGATATCAACTATTATTCACCCAGAAAATCCTCATGCGCCTTCCGTCCATATGCATATCAGTTGGACTGAAATGAAAAATGGTTATGGCTATTGGCGAATGATGGCCGATCTTAATCCGGCTATAGCAAATGAAGCAGATAAAGCTTTATTTGATGAAAAAATAAAAAATGTAACCTCAAAAGTCTATGAAGCGGCTGCAGCACAAGGAGATAGTTATTTTTATATTCCTGCTTTAGGAAGACATCGTGGGGTGTCTCATTTTTATTTAGAAGAATATAGTAGTGATGATTTTCAGGTGGATTTTAATTTGGCAGAAATACTGGGTAAAACAGTCATTGATAGTTATATTCAAATATTTTGCAAAGCGATTGAAGAAAATGGCAGTCCATCAGATAATGATTATAAAATACAATTGGATTACCATACGCTTTATTTATTTCAAGTATTGACTTTAGATAGAGGAACAACATCCGGGCTATTAGTGCATGATCAAAATGATGTCGGGATTATGGGATCATTACCCTCTAAAATTAATAAAACATTGTTGTCGTCTTGGGAAAGAAAATTACCTACGCCACAGGATAAGTTGTTACATAACCTTTTGGATGTTTTTTCAAGTAATTCTATTTGTGTTGTTGACGAAAATATTAAAAAAGCATTGGCAAATGCGGTTCGGAAGCATTATAAATCAAATCCTAAAGCACTTGATATGCAAGCGAAAGGGAATATAGTTCCAATAACTGTTGGAAATCATCAATAAAAACATGCAGAATTAAAAAATACTCTAATTTATTTTTTAATCAATATGATAGTATTGATATAGGTATCTTTTTTTGAGATTGAATCTTTGGATATACTCTCGTTTTTATGGGTGGTAAATTGACATCAAAGTATATTCTGATTTAAAGTGCTGAGTGTAAAAAAAATTAAACAATAAAAAACAACTGGAGTACATAACATGGCAACACCA
>JAGLDH010000042.1 GCA_023145835.1 Methylococcales bacterium | reverse complement strand
GGACTTGATCAGAGATTCCTTAAGGTTGTTGTAAAAGATCAAGAAATCTGGATGGTTTATTCAGGCTATATGGATATGTCTTGATCATTTATGAAAGCTCATGATGTCTAAAAATTATGTACCTACCTAAAGTATTTGAAAAAGAAGATAAAGATGAATTATTTGAATTTATTGACCAGTGGAACTTTGGTGAGTTAATTACAACATTTGATAAAGAACTTTTTGTAAACCATGTTCCTTTTATTCTAGATAGGAAACAGAATAAACTTTTTGGGCATTTAGCTGTAAAAAATCCACAGATTAGATTACTTGAAAAAGCAGATGATTTGATTGTTGTATTTAAAGGAGCTGATTCTTATATTTCTCCAAATTGGTATGATAGCGAAGGAATGGTGCCTACTTGGAATTTTGAGGTTGTTCATGTTTATGGAAAAGCGAAGCTTGTTTATGGTGATGAGCTATTAACTATTCTTGAAAAATTAACTGAAAAACATGAACGGCAATCTGAAAAACCGTGGAAAGTAACTACTATTCCAGAGGATCGTCTTAACAACTTGATGAAAATCATTGTCGGTTTTGAAATAGATATTTCAAGAATTAGAGGTAAAAGTAAACTCAGCCAAAACCGAAGTATAGAAGATAGAAAGGGTGTAATTACAGGGTTAAGAGCTAAGCACGATAGATTGTCACTTATTATTGCTGACCTAATGGAATCTGATATTTAATGTATTTATAAACATAAGTCCTATGACTCTTTAACTAATAAAACTATGCAAGAGTATTTAGAATCAAGTCAATATATTAACTGGCAACATCCCGAAATACTTGAGCAGGCCAAGCTACTTTCTGTTGGGAAAAAGGATAAACTACAAATAGCTAAAGCTTGTTTTATATTTGTTAGGGATGAAATCAAACATAGTGGAGATTTTCGATTAAACCCAATAACCTGCATAGCATCTGATGTATTAAAACAGGGAACTGGCTATTGTTATGCAAAAAGTCATTTGTTAGCCGCGTTATTGAGAGCTAATGGTATTTTTTCTGGATTATGTTATCAACGACTCACTAGAGATAATAAAAAACCACCTTTTTGTTTACATGGATTAAATGCTATCTATTTAGATGAATATGGTTGGTATAGGGTTGATGCAAGGGGAAATAAGCCGAGTGTAAAAGCTGAATTTTCTCCACCTGTTGAGAAGATGGCTTTTCCAGTCATCATTGAAGGTGAAGCTGATTTACCTGAAATTTGGGCTGAGCCATTATCTGTTATTGTTCAGGTGCTTGAAAATGGGAAAGATTACTTGGATGTATTAGAAAACCTACCTGATATTCAATTAATCAAAGCTAAATAGACATATTAATCATTCTGGTATTGCGAATAGCACAGTATTGCTATTCCTATGAATCACAGTCATGATATAAACAAAATTGAACTGATTCCATCGGTCACCACGGCATACGAAGGGGGAGTAATTGCCTTGATAGGTATTATATTGATTTTACTTTTTGTAGGATTGGTTTAAAACAAGGTGTATTACAGCCATTATTTCCTTTGAACTATCTGTTTGATATAAATGGAGTCATCTTTATTTAACCATTATTTCCGTTGTTATTGTTGTTATTATTATTATTATTGTTGTTATTATTATTGTTAAATTCGATTGAAAATCTTGATTTGTCACTTGTCCCAGAGTCTTTTTCAAACTTAATTCTTTGGTTATTCAAATAAGCCTCTGAGTTCAGCTGCATAATCTTAATGCCGTTAAAATAGTATATATAATCTGTACTATCTGATGTAATAGAATTACTAGTGATTAACTCACCGTTATTATAATAATATAAATTATTGCTGGCATGGACAACATAAGGCTTTTTTGGGTCATCTCGGATAAAGGCATTAATTAAGGTCTCCTCTAGTTCAGCACGCGTATCTGTCTCTTCCACACCGATAAATGAAAAAAAATGCCCCATCCCCATCGCCATACGTTGAATCTTTTTTGCTTTCATTTTTTTCTCCTGGTTTTTTCAAATTCATTTATGACCAATAAAATTCTATATTCTGAAACGGTAAATTAATTGCTTGAATATGATAAAACCCATTCATACGTTGTTTCTGATAATGATATTCACGCAAATAATGCGTTGTCACAAAAAAATTATTGAGTACATTTTTCTTAAATAGATGGTTGTGTAACGCAAACAACGCCGTTAAATCCAGCATGACATACTCATTACCATACGCATCACTCGTCTGCAATTGCTCATAATAAATCTGATAGCTAAAAACATGCGCTTGTTTACTGCGTTGCTCATCGCCATAGGTCACTTTGTTATTACTCAACATCTGCAAAAAAAGAGTATTCCTGACTAGCTCGGTACAATTTACGGTAAAAAATGATCGTCTGATGTGTAATCGGAAGCATTGCTCATCACTCAGGCTGTAAACTGTTCTAGCAGGTTTTAAAATTTGTGAGGCAAGTGTCTGAAAATCACTTTCTAATTCAAAGATAATCGAATCATCAGAATACAGTGTTCGTAAAATATCATCTTTTTCGATTATTTCACCTAACGCATTTTTATTGTCATTCAGGTCATTCGGCAAAATAAAGTGATGATTTTTTTGTGGTTCTTTTTCCAATTTATCAAAAACTAATTGCCGACTGCTTAAATCAGGGTGCATACTCAATGCGTATTCTTGTGACAACAATTGTTGATGTTGTTTTGATTGAGCGGGTGGATAAAGTTCGGGATTATCCTTATAAATCGCTTTTTGTAAGGCACAGGTGTAAGACTTTCCATTTTGCCTTTGTTGTTTGACTACTGCACAACCTGTATGACAGATATGAATGTAATCACACTGTTTGCAGTCTTCATCCAATCCCTGTTGCTGATGGACTACATGGATTTTGCGTTGACCATTATTCATAATAGATTCAACTGAATCGTTGAATATATTGCCATAATAAAATGGTTCTACCCCTTGTCCTCGTACACAAGAATAAATATTACCGTCACCTTGTAATAGGAAAAATCGTTCTCCACAATTAAACGCGTTGGTACAATAGCTTGGTTTAAATTCATCAAACCAGTGCTTTTTTAACCCCATTTCCAGCTCAGTTCCCATAAAGTTATTTTTCATCTTTTGATAAAATTCAACCTGTAATTCATCGGGAAGTGCTTGTGTCATGCTGGCATCACGATCGGCAAAGCGAATATCATTTAACTCTGATTCAAAACCAAACATAAAGTTAAAATAATTCATATCGTAACCAAGTTCGTTATGAATATGCCAAATATCTTCAATCAATTCATCGGTTTTATCAAAATGCTCACGGTACAAAACAGACGACATTTTTTTATAATGTGGATACTTCCCCAGTAAACGAACATTTTCTAATGTTCGTTCTAATGTAGATTTACCTTGCTTAGTTGTTCTATATTTTTTATGCAAAGATAAAGGCAAATCAACACTGGCACTAATGGAAACCTGATGCTCAACCATTAAGTCATAAAGCTTATGAAAATTATATAAATTGGTTTTTATATGTGGATGGGCTTTTTTAAACCCCTGTGCTGTTAAGGCTTTATGGTGTTGGTGATAATGTTTGCTGATAATGGTAAAAAGACCATCTAGCGTATTAGCAGGTAATGTGGTAACTTCTCCGCCATGTAAGGAGACATTAAAGGGCAAAATATCATTCTTTAAAAAAGTGTCTAGCGCAAACTCTAATGTTCCAAGTGCTTGCTGCTGATCTTTTTTTAGTGTTTTAGTATTAGTCTGTTCACCCAGGTAACAATATTGGCAACCTAAATTACAGAATACAGTGGGTACGTACAATAAATGTATGACATGTTTTGACTGGGGAGCTGGTGGTGCATTCATTCAAACTCCCTTTAGTTTCGCTTAAAAGATTTTAACTCGCTGAAATTTTCAACTTGGATAGAAACGTCAGTTGATAAATCAGTGCATTTTTCCAAAATTTTAGTGACTACTTTAATAAATTTGGCTTTTTGGTGCTTTTCAATTTTCCATGATTTACGGGCATTGCTGGTAAAGTTATTCTTTTCAATACTGTATTTATCCCCATTTCTGGTTTCTATAAATAATGCCGTTCCCATACTACCTTTTACAAATAAACTGACAACATTGCGATATAAAATGACTCTATCGCCAATGATAAAAAAGCGAGGGGAAATTGCAATGTGATTATGATTGTTCAACAGTGCAAAACCTAAAGCAATGCTGATTACTATTCCAAAGAAAAATACAGGTGTAAGGGGTTTGATTAAAAATATAATCAAAAAAATAACAAAAGGGACAAAGCTTATCGCATACTCTTTCCAACTACGGTGTTTAACCATTGCGTTATATTTATAAATAGCATTTTTTTTACTCATCGTTATACCGTTTATTTAAACTAAATATTTGATAAATGTAGTCTAGTCTAAATTCAGTGGATTTAATATTATTGATAAAGTAAGTGGTTATATTTTTGTGTTATGTGGTCAGTCAGCTCAAGTGATATATAAATAGATATTGAGGCGATTGCTTTCTTGATTTAATGGGAGTGGTTCCTTAAAAAGGAAGGCTGCTTTATTTACGTAATAATGATGCATGACAAAAATTAATTACCACTTTTAAAGTAAGGGGAGGGGGCTTGTCTTTTCCACATGCTATGCTAGTGAGGACATAATAATGGTAATAATTAACAAGCTGATTCCTGATGAAGTTGGTACTCTCGCTGAAAATCAGGGAAACAGAGCGACAGCGAAGTGATGATTTTT
>JAGLDH010000041.1 GCA_023145835.1 Methylococcales bacterium | reverse complement strand
GTTCCCTGAATCCAAAAAGTGAGCAATGGCGCGCTTGATTTTTTATACTTTCAGAAAAGGTCACTTAATTTGTGTTTAGGGGGACTTATGATTTCAGATTCATCCAAAGAGAAAACAAGTGGGTAAATTAGTTGTTAATCAAAGTAAATCCTTATGGATTTTAATTTCTTTTTTTCTATTCTATAGCCTAGCTGGACATAGCGCTGAGAATGAAGACAATATTTGGGCTAATATAAGTCCAATAGGTGGTGATTTTGATTACGTTGTTTTCAGTCCAAGCGACCCTAATATAGTTTATGCTGTATCAGGTCGTTTTGATACCAATAGATTACTTTTTAAAAGCCATGATTCTGGGAATAGCTGGAAAATAATTAACGATAAATTTAAAGGGGATCGTTTGGTTGTTCATTCAGAGCAACCCAATACACTATTATATTTTAGCCGCGATGGATGTCTTCGTAAAAGCATTGATAGTGGCGTGACATAGCGTGACATTTGTAATCATATCCCTGAGGGGACGGGTATTCCATCTGATTTTCTGAACAACCCTTTTACTCAAGTATTAAGGCAGTATTTCAAATTAGAGGATGAAACTAAAATTGGTCTAACAATAAGCCAGGACGGTGGAGAACATTGGACTTTATCTAATAAAGTAATTAAGAATCCTCTCTTGGATGGAGCTTGCACTGGCGTACTACGTCCGAACATTAAGATGTCTTTTTCCATTATCAAAAGTGATGTTAAAAACCCCGATCTTTTATATAGCAAAATAAATATTAGTGATGGTTGGAGGGAAGACTATTTATGTAAAAGTCTTGATGGGGGAATGAGCTGGCTTAAACTTCTAAATGAAGCAGGTCTTAGTACTCCTATTATAAGCCCTAATGATAATAATAAGTTATACATCTCCGGAACCACTCGCTCAGTGAAGAGGCCTATCCGTTTTGGTTCGAGAAGCAATGATCAAGGAAAGACTTGGACACCATTTAGCAATACAACTAAAAAAGGCGTTGGTTTTAGAATATATCGATTGTTTGTCGATCCAATAGATTTTAATATTCTTTATGCGAGTGTATCCAAAGAGAATGATCGCTCCCAATCTGGTCAGATTGTTAAATCTTTTGACTCAGGAAAAAGCTGGGAATTTCTTGATATTTTAACTAAACCCTCAATCTACAGTATCGCTATTAATCCAAAAGATAATCAACAATTATTTTTGAGTGGTTCTGGTAAACCAATTAAAAGTAAAAATGGTGGTCAGAATTGGGAGTTGGTTAATTTAAACATTAAACAACCTATAGGCGGAAACCTTACTGTCAATAAAAAAAATAGCAATATCATGTACCTTAGTGGAATTGACGGTTATGGTTACAAGTCAACTGATGCGGGAAAACACTGGGTCATTATAAAAAAGCATTGTAAGAAAATTTTAATTAACCCCCAGCGGACCAACGAAGTTTTATGTAGCACTTCTGATTCTATTTTTAAAAGCGATAATGCTGGGCAAAGTTGGTCTTCAATTAAAATAATCCTTTCAACCAAAGGGGTTTCTGGTTTTTCACTTGTTGGATATTCAAGTGATGGAAATACAATATTTATCTCCCGCACGAATTCTACTTTTAATAAAAATAATATTCTTGATACAAAAGAAGATATTGGCAAAAGCATGGATGGTGGTACTACGTGGGAGTGGGAGGACGTACCTAGAACAGTGTTAGGGGAGTCTTTCACAATTGATCCAACGAATCCAGAAATTATGTATTTCTCTACAAATTATCATTTATATAGATCTGTTAATGGAGGAGGGGACTGGAGAATTTTTCATCAAGGGCTTTTCGAACGTGACTACCGCTACACAAAACTATTAATACATCCTCTTAATCCGGCTAAATTAATTTATTTTAGTCGCTTAGAACCTGATCGTACTGAAATACCCGAAGATGAAGGGTATAGCTGGAGAAAACTAAATCGATTAAAAAAGTTTGATTCTATCGTGTTTAACCCTAAAAAAATAAATGGTTTATTTGCAACATTTAAAAATGAATTTTATGAAAGTAAAGATATGGGGAACCATTGGGCGCTTATTGCAAAGAGTCATATTGACAGTCTCCCCTTTGAACTACAAGTAGTTTCAAATAAAGTATATGCTTCAAGTGAGAGTGGAGTCTTTAAAATGATTGCATCACCTGGCTTTACCAAAAAAGCAGACTGTTTATTTCAGTGGATAGAAAAAAAATACCCTCATTTATTTAGTCCTGTCCCCTCTAATTCAAAAATTTGGGGTGATTACACTTATCGTCACTATAAGGGTACAAATATTTATTTGGGGTTCTTTCAAGAACAGAATGTTCATTTACAACAACCCGATGAACCCGACTCTATTGGTGATTATGGAAAATTTGAATATTATCAAAACCTTGCTAATTGTAAATAATTATTTATCGCATAAGCGTGTCTCTCTTATCAAAGATTATGAGTGGAATGAGCATGTATTGAGTAAGGATTAATTACCCCCATCATCAAGGAGTGTTCATAAGTATAGAAAAGTTTTCTCACTAAGTTTGCTTGCCCTTTAATCGGAGGTGTTGGCCACACCAAGCTTTTGATAGGTTTCTGTCTGTTTGTATTTACGAAAATCCTACGCCTTTACCTGTGTTAAATACATAGTCATATCTTAACCATTTGATTCAATAGATTAAATTTTTATTGATCCCTCAAGTCGCTTAAAATCCTGAATATTGTGAATTACAAAAAAGGAATGCCATAAGCCAGCATAGCTCATGATATTGACAATAAACCAAGAGGGTAAAAGGTTGAAAACAGTCCCACGTACTGAGTTCTTAACTTTTAAAAGCTATTCTGTTTTAAATAAAATATCTGAACTGAATTTGTAGCAGATTAATCCTATTTTAGAGCTTCCCTTATGAGATTTGATCGAGGCTATTAGCGCTAATGGTATTGTTAACGAGTCGCAAAGCTCTTGCGAAAACCCAGGCATCCACTCGAGCTACTTCTGTCTTCTTTAACATTTTAGCTAGTTCATTATGTACTGTTCTGCCATCTCGATAAGGTTGACATGAATATCTGAATTATTCAGTGTTTGTTTTGTGTTAGATCAAAATTATTACTGGAATTTAAGCCCAATTGCCTAGGGAATGGATCTCTAGCGTAGAGATACTGTTTTTACTCGCTCTTAGCTCGTTTTCCTGTTGTCTACAGAGTGCTCTAAATATTTTTACTAGGAGGATAATAAAGTATGATATATTTCTGGAGGAGAGAGGAAAACTACTAATTTATATGGAGAATTAAATGGTTAAATTTATAAACAGTACAGCTTTCATTCTCGCGTTTCTACTTTCATTTACTGTATCAGCCGTTCCCTTAAATGTTGAACTCACAGTCAAAGAAGTAGCAGGTCGAGGTTCTTCTGGTTTTCCTGTGCACTCTGTTGTGCCTTTGCCTTATGGAAAATATCAAAATACTAATAGCTTTCAGGTTGTCGATGAATTAGGAAATGTAATTCCTGCTCAATTTGAAGTGCATAACCGGTGGTGGGCTAAAGATAAGAGTTTGCGACATGTGGTTATTCACTTTCAACCACAAGTGGATGCATTTACAACAGCAGGAACAGGGCAAAAAAAATATTGGCTAAAAGATGCCGGGGGAAACATTTCATACCCTAGCACTGTCTCTGTCAATGAAAGTGTCTCAAAAGTAACAATTAATACCGGCGCTACATCATTTACTATTAATAAAGCGCCTTTTTCTATCGAAACCCCTAAAGGTAAACTTCAAGCTGAATTTCAATTTTGGGATCGTACCAATAACAGCACTCTCTTACAAAAATCATTTGATCGAAACGATATTTCAATTGAAGTTGAAGAAAATGGTCCCATGCGTTCAGTGATTAAAATATCAGCTCCTACTCTCTATAATAGCGTGAATGACCATGTGCATGGTTGGGCTGTTCGTTTGTATGCTTATGCAGGCAAACCTTTTGTTAAGATTGACTATCAATTACAAAACTCTGCTAAAAATGCTACGTTAAGTGCTCCTTTGTATTTCAAATTCATGAATCTTGTACTGGATACAAGGGATTCTGGAAGTGCAGGACAAGTAAAGTCCGTAGTAGTCAAGAAAAAAGAAGATCTCGACTTACGCGGATTTATCTCAACTGGATCTACACAGGCCATTATCAGAAATTTTACTCAAATGTGGCCCAATGGCTTAGACGTAAAAGCGGATGGGAAACTCACGATAGAATTATGGCCTGAATGGGGTGAGAAATATTATTGGGATCGTGGCCCAACGGGTCATGATGAGCCTGTTAGAAAAGAGGCTGATAAATATTGGTTAGACGATATGCAACATGTTTATAAAGAGGTGTTGCTAAATTTTGGTACGATGAATGCAAACGAATTAGCTCAACTCGCTGATACTTTTCAATACCCTCCTGTCGTAAGCCTTCCCGTTAGCTGGTATGCTGATACAGCCGTTACATTAGACATGGGAGGAACCATTCCCTATCGAAATAAAATATCGACAGAAGACTTGCGTATGCCTCAATATACTGGAACATGGAATAGAGGATTTGAACTAGATAATGATATCTACTATACATTTGGATGGGTTGCATTTGCTACTGATGTGTATAGAAAAAACCGGACTAATTCGGGAGGTGGACAGCCATATGCTAAAAACAGTTTCATTGCAACGGAAAATCCAGCGGATTACTATCAGGATTTAGATTTCTCCATTGGAGAGTTGAATATGCGACCTCAATGGATGGCTGGATATAAACATAATAACGACCAAGCTAATCTAGCATTGACTACAAACCCTTATGGCGGTAATTCATGGCGCCAGCATTTAGGTGCACGTTTACCCACTCTTGATGCAGATTATTTATCCGGCTCTAAGCAGAATGGACAACCTCGAGATAACCAGCATGGCTGGTTTTACCACATTGAAAACGCTTATAATTTAAGTGCAAATTTATGGATAAAAGACTGGTATACCTTTGTAGGTGAATTTCGTAAGACCTTCTTGAATAATTTAGACCCTTTTCCAGATAACTCATCAAGGGCAATGGGGCATGCTTTAAACCACGCCATTCAAGCTTATCGAGTGACGGGAGATATTAGCCTGCTCAACACAGCTGTAAATGTTTTTATCAATACAACACTATCAAATCGCCTTAATGAAGTGACTGGCATTAATCGATCTTTTAAGGATAATACAGATGGGCTAGATAAAGAAGCCGCTTTTCAAATGGGCTTTTTGGCAAGAAGTTTGATAGATTTGCATGAGGAATTAGACGGTGGAAATCAGAAAATCATGGATATTTTGACTGGTTTTATGGAATGGAACCTTACTATTGGAAACTTTAGTTATTATATTGATATAACTAAAACTAATTTAGTCGACATCCCAAATAAAGTCGCTAATGGTGTTGGTGTTTCAAAAGGGACGGGCTTTTTATTAATAGACCCTCAACTCTGGGTGGCATCAAAACTGGGACGTACAGACTTAGTAGACCATGTTAATGCATATGTGAGTTCAGGCCTTAATGGAGGTGCAAAACCTTTTGGACTAGAATACCTTAAAGATTGGGATGGGAGGTTTTTTGGGCGTTTGTACACAAACCATGTCTTAAATGGGGTGACTATAGGAGGTGATTGTGATGGTGTCGTTGGAATTAACCTTCATGATGTGATTTGTGTTAGCAATGAAGTTTTAACCCCTTCTGGAACTTCCGTTGGAGAATGTGATGGCATACAGGGCGTTGATATTCGAGATGTGGTATGTACACTCAATAAAGCCGTGGCATCTGAACAGAGCTCTCGTTAAAAGCTGATTCTGTTGATTTTTGAATAATATATTGACTAAATATAGTCAGTTAAAAGTGAACTAGGATCTCAATCATAAGTAATACTAGCAAGTTCTTCAACCCAACCGAATAATGTTTTAATGGGTTGAAGAACTCCTGCGTAAAAAGAATACTGCCGGCCTAAGTCGTCGTGTTTTTCAAAACAATAGGATGCGAGTCATTAATGCTTAGATCAATACTTTGGTCTTTTGTGAAAATTGGAAAATATAGGAAAAATCTTTGTACATAATAAAAAAGGTTAACAATCTAACTAATTGTAATATACAATTTTTATTGCAAATATTTTAAGCCTTTTTTTCATTTCTCTAGATTCTTGTTGAAAACCTAGGGCTGTAGTGCTGCTCTTTAAGCTCTTGCGCAACCCCATATATCCACTCGGTCTACCCCTGCTTTTTTTAATATTTTAGCGAGTTCGTTAGCTGTAGATCCCGTTGTAATAACATCATCAACTATAGCAATATGATGTGCTGTTATAGGGCTATTGATCATAAAGGCATTTTTCAAATTTTTAAGGCGTTGTTTTGCAGGTAAGTCGATTTGATGAGGGGTGTTTCTTTGTCGAATACAACTTTTGGTATCTAATGGTATTTTGAGTATTCTGGATACTGTTTTTGCAATTTCTATAGATTGATTAAATCCACGTTCTTTATATCTTTGTTTATGCAAAGGGATGGGGATAATTAATTCAGGTCTTTCGGCTGTTTTTTCTAAATAATTAGCTAATAGGTAACCCAGTAATCGTGCATTTTTATATTGTCTATTAAATTTTAATGATGCAATTAAATAACGGATAATGCCTTGATGGATAAACGGCGCATAGGTTTCATCAAATAAGGGGGGAGTGCTTATACATCGTCCACATAGCCGAGGGGTGGTGTTGGGTGTTTCAAATATCTCAGCGCATCGATAGCAGCAGTAGATGTTTTTTTGTAAATCCATAAAACAAGGGTGACAAATGTCTTGAGAATCAAACCCTTGATTTTCACATAAGATGCAAGTGGGTGGTAGCAAGTAATGCTGTATAATATTGAGCCAGTTGTTTACCATTTGTATTAAATTAGGTTGACAAGTTTTATTAAAATCTCTGGAGATCGACTCGAATGTCTGCAAACCCAACTATAGATCAAGTACCACAAAAAGAACAATTAAATACCTTTGTTTCTGTTCGACATGATTGGCAATTAGATGAGGTGCAGGCTTTATATGGCTTACCTTTTAATGATCTTCTTTTTAAAGCACACACTATTCACAGAGAAAATTTTAATCCAAATGAGGTGCAAATTAGTAGCTTACTGAGTATTAAAACAGGTTCTTGTTCTGAAGATTGTGGTTATTGTCCACAAAGTGCACGATACGATGCTGATTTAACACCTGAGGCATTAATGCCTGTGGAAGAGGTTGTTAAATCTGCTCAGTTAGCAAAAGATCAAGGCGCATCACGTTTTTGCATGGGGGCTGCTTGGCGTAGTCCTAAAGATAAAGATGTAAAGCGTGTTGTAGAAATGGTTCAGGGTGTTAAAGCATTAGGGATGGAAACGTGCGTGACATTGGGCATGTTATCAGATGATCAAACTAAAGCCTTAAAAGAAGGGGGTCTAGATTATTACAACCATAATCTGGATACATCAGAAGATTATTATTCTGAAGTGATTACTACTCGAACCTACCAAGATAGGCTTGATACGTTAGGGCGTGTCCGAGATGCTGGAATTAATGTTTGTTGTGGTGGTATTGTGGGTATGGGGGAGTCGGATACGGATAGAGCTAATTTATTAATTGAATTAGCTAATTTATCTAAACATCCAGAAAGTGTGCCGGTTAATATGTTAGTCCAGGTTGAAGGGACGCCCTTGGTGGGATCGGAAGTGTTAGATCCTCTCGTTTTTATTAGAACTATTGCTGTCGCAAGAATTTTGATGCCCGAGTCAAGAGTTCGTCTGTCAGCTGGAAGAAATGAAATGTCTGATGAGATGCAGGCTTTATGCTTTTTTGCAGGCGCAAATTCGATTTTTTATGGCGATAAGTTATTAACGACAGATAATCCTATGTCTAATCACGATTTAGCTTTATTTGAACGATTGGGGTTGCACTCGGGTGGTTCAAGCTACGCATAATGGAGTTTTTTCATTTAGCTGATGAGCTAGAGAAAATAAAGCAGCAAAACCTTTATCGACACAGACGTATCATCTCATCACCCCAAGGTGTTGAGATTGAAATTAATGGGAAGCCAGTCATCAATTTTAGTAGTAATGATTATTTAGGCTTGGCTAACCATCCTGATGTTATTAAATCATTTAAAAAAGCAACAGATAGCTATGGTGTAGGTAGTGGCTCAGCGCATTTGGTTTGTGGCCATAGTCATAGCCATCATGCTTTAGAAGAGGAGTTAGCTGAATTTACGGGGCGAGAGAGAGCGTTGTTATTTTCATCAGGTTATATGGCTAATGTTGGTGTTATTTCTGCTTTGATGAACCGACGTGATCAGGTTTTTGAAGATCGATTGAATCATGCTTCATTAATAGATGGTGGACTATTATCCGGTGCAAAATTTAAGCGATATAGACACAATGACTTGAATGATTTACAGAAGAAAATACTAGATAGGGAAGGGCGGACGTTGATTGTAACAGATGGCGTTTTTAGTATGGATGGTGATTTAGCCAAGCTGCCAGAACTTACATCATTAGCAAATGATAAGAATGCTTGGGTCATGGTTGATGATGCGCATGGTTTAGGGGTATTAGGCAAAACAGGGGGTGGAGTTGTGCAGCACTGTGGATTAACACAACAACAAGTCCCTGTGCTGATGGGGACGCTGGGTAAGAGCTTTGGGACATTTGGTGCTTTTGTTGCTGGGTCTGAAGAGTTAATTGAAACATTGATTCAAAAAGCAAGAACCTATGTTTTTACCACTGCTTTACCTGCTGCGATAGCTGAAGCAACACGTACCAGCCTTAAACTTGTTATTGCTGATAGTTGGCGAAGAGATTATTTAAAACAATTAGTGACTCGGTTTCGTGTAGGGGCTAGCCAGTTGAATTTTCAATTGATGCAAACAGACTCAGCAATACAACCTATTTTAATAGGTGATAGTCAGAAGGCTGTGGAAATAAGTGAGGCCTTACTCAATAGAGGTTTTTTAGTGAGTGCTATTCGTCCACCGACTGTTCCTAAAGGAGAAGCTAGATTAAGAATTACTTTTTCAGCTAATCATAAAGAACAACAAATCGATCTATTATTGGATGCGTTGGGTACTATTCCACAATGATAAAAATTCATAAAGAGGTTTATGGGCAAGGTAAGCCTATCGTGTTAATTCATGGCTGGGCCATGCATACTGGAATATGGAGAACATTTGCAAAGGAATTAGCGCAAAACTTTCAGGTGACGTGTTTAGATTTGCCTGGACATGGTTTTAGTGAAACCGTTGAACCTTATACGCTAGAGAATATTAGTTTCGCCTTAATGGATGTATTTCCTAGATCACCTGTTTGTTTGCTGGGCTGGTCTTTAGGAGCGGTCGTAGCTTTAGAAATGGCAATAAACTATCCACAGCAAGTTAGTTCAGTCATTATGTTAGCTGGAAACCCACGCTTTATTCAGGATGGTGCATGGGCGGGTATGAATCCGCAGCTGTTAGAAGAATTTTCCACCTATTTGTCAAAAAATAGTCAATTGACTCTAGCTCACTTTCTTTCATTACAGGTTAACGGTTTGTCTAATGGAAGACGGCTTTTAAAAGACCTGAAACTAGGTTTGGCTGAATGTGATCCACCAGTAGACAGTGTCTTGCTTGATGGTTTGAAAATATTGAAAAATGTAGATTTAAGAACTAACTTGGTAGCTATAGATTGTCCTATCAGTATTATTCAAGGAGATAAAGATTCACTGGTTCCTGTGCAAGTTAGTCATGATATGCAAAGAATACAACCTGAGTGTGAAATAAATATTCTTTCAGAAGCAGGGCATGCCCCTTTTTTATCTCATCAGTCAGAAATAGTTAAAATAATAAATCAATTCGTATGAGTACAGTTGTTTCTATAGATAAAAGAAAAGTTAGGCAATCATTTTCTTCTGCTGCAAAAACTTATGATGGATTGGCTACTTTGCAAAGAAAAGTAGGGGTTGAGCTATCAAATAACAGTGCTTTAAATGAGTCTTGTGTTGACAAGATCGTTTTGGATATTGGCTGTGGAACTGGTTTTTTTACTCAGAAAATACAGTCAAAGCTAACACCTAGACAAACCATTGCGATTGATATAGCCTTACCCATGGTGCAGGTAGCAAAAACTAAGTTAAAACAAATGGATGCTATCTGTGCTGATGCTGAGTACTTACCCTTTATGGATAAGTCTGTTGATAAAATAGTCTCAAATCTAGCGTTACAGTGGAGTGAGAAGTTATTTAATGTTTTTACTGGATTTAATAGGGTGCTTAAACAAGACGGAAGCATGTTTTTTTCTACTTTTGGCCCAGCAACATTACGGGAACTTAAGCAATCCTGGGCAGAAGTGGATAACTATACTCATGTGAATGATTTTTATTCAGTTGATGAGTTAATTATCTTTTTGCAGAAAACGGAATTTAAGAATATTAAGATTGAAACAAAATACTATCAATCAACTTACCCAACAGTAATAGAGCTTATGAGGGAGCTTAAAGGAATTGGCGCGCATAATGTTTTATCGGGTCGTAATAGAAAAATGACAAGTAAGACCCAAATGCAGAATATGTTAGATGCTTATGAAAAACATAGAATAAATAGGTTAATTCCAGCTACTTATGAAATTATTTTTGTCTCAGCGAGAAAGCGCTAATGAAAAAAGGTTTTTTTATTACTGGAACTGATACCGATGTGGGAAAAACATGGGCAACTATCGTATTAATGCGTTATTTTAAAAATCAAGGTCATTCAGTTATTGGGATGAAGCCGGTAGCTGCAGGTTGTGAATGGCACGATGGGATTTTAAAGAATGAAGATGCTATATTGATACAAGAAAATGCTTCGATAAAATTGGAGTATCAAAAGATAAATCCTTATGCATTTGAAGTGCCGGTATCACCTCATTTAGCAGCAGGTGAACATTCTGTACAATTGAATGTTGTTAAAAAGGCATTTGATAACTTAAAGGATAAAGCGGATGTCATCGTAGTAGAAGGCGCTGGGGGCTGGTTGGCACCACTTAGTAATGAGTGTGATATCGCTGACCTTGCCAAAATATTAAAATTACCCGTTATTGTCGTTATTGCTATTAGATTGGGCTGCATCAATCATGCAAGACTCACTTTTCAGTCGATACTAGCAGATAAGATGGAATGCGTAGGCTGGTTAGCCATGTGTACTGATCCAAATATGTTGAAGCAAGAGGAAAATATAACAACTATAAACAATAAAGTTTCTGCTCCTTTATTAGGCGTTTTTCCTTATTTAGAAAAAATGGATTTTGATTTATTGGTAAAGAAAATAAATGCTATAGATCTTTAAAAGATAGCTTGTATTTAGGAATTGGTAATTATAATTAAAGATAACTTGATCTACATCAAAGACTAAAATAAAAAAAAAGACATAATTACAACCTCCTTAATTATAAAAAATAACGTGGAGAAAAAAATATGGCTTTAATTACTTGGACAGCTGAACAATATGGTACAAAAGTTGGTTTCGCAGATGATGAACATAAAGATATTTTTGCATTATTAAATAAAGTATATGATGAAGCAACCGGAGGAGCTGATCGTTCTCAAATTGGAGCGACATTGGATGCACTGATTACTTGTGTAGTCGATCATTTTGCTCATGAAGAAAAGGAAATGGAAACTAAAGGTTTTGCTAACTTAGCAAACCATAAAGCAGAACATGATAAATTAATTGCAACTTGTGCTGGTTTGCAAACAAAATTTCATGCAGGTGAAGCTGATGTAACAGATGAAGTGGGTCAAATGATTAAAGGTTGGTTAGATAGCCATATTCCTACTTACGATTTTGCTTATACAGAGACTCTAAATAGTTAAGATATAATCAAAAAAAAAGCCCGTGGAAACTTGGTTTTCACGGGCTTTTTTTTTGATTATGAAAAAATGTTACACAGAAACGCTAGAATAGATGGGGATGATAGGGTAAAATTGTACAGTTTATTTGTGATAATTCACTACAATAGTAAACAGTCTTCGGAAGGGACTGTAAGAGTTAATACGCATACAAGTTTATAACTACAAATAGGAGGATGCTCCGTGAAGCAAACCAAGCAACTGTTCGCTGTTTTTACCCTTATGGCTTTAGGGCTCGGGTCTGCACATGCGGATTACACTCTCAACTTGATGAAGGGGGTTACACAGCTAAGTAATGATGTATATGATCTTCATATGCTTGCATTATGGATTTGTGTCGTCATCGGTATCTTAGTCTTTGGCGCCATGTTTTATTCGATTTACTTTCATCGTAAGTCAGTAGGACATAAAGCTGAACAATTTCATGAAAATACGACTGTTGAGATTATCTGGACAATCATCCCAACTTTGATTTTAGTTGGGATGGCTATTCCTGCGACTAAAACAATGTTAGAAATGGATGACCTTAAAGAGTCTGAAATGTCTATTAAGGTCACAGGTTGGCAATGGAAGTGGGAATATGAATATTTAGATAATGATATTCACTTTTTTAGTAGCCTTGACGAAGCCAGTAATAAAGCTCGTCAAATAGACTCAGGAATAGACCCGCGTGACGTGCCTCATTATTTACTGAATGTAGATAAGCCTCTCGTGGTTCCAATTAATACTAAAATTCGTTTTTTATTTACAGCAGCAGATGTTATTCACTCTTGGTGGGTACCTGATTTAGGTTGGAAGAAAGATACAATTCCTGGGTTTGTTACGGAAGCTTGGACTTCTATTGAAAAAGCAGGAACATATCGTGGTCAATGTGCTGAATTGTGTGGTAAAGACCATGGTTTTATGCCTATTGTTGTTATTGCCAAAGAAAAAGAAGATTACGAGGCTTGGGTTTCAGAACAAAAAGGAATCGCAGTTGCTGAAGCAGGTGCGGCCGAGAAAGACTGGTCCTCAGATGAATTAATAGCAAAAGGTGAAACTGTTTATGCAAATAATTGTGCTTCATGTCACATGGACGATGGTGCAGGTTTATCGGGTACTTTTCCTGCAATAACTAAAAGCTCAATTGTGACAGGAGATATTGATACCCAAACTAGTTTATTGATGGAAGGGAAAGGTATGATGCCTGCATTTGGTCAAATGTTAAGTGCAGTTGATTTTGCTGCCGTTTCTACTTTTATTCGTAATGGTTTAGGTAACTCAGTTGGTGATGTTATCCAGCCATCTGCAATTAAAGCATTACAATCTGATATAACCTTAGAAGAAGACGACGACGATGAATAAATCTTCGTAAATTGAAACTTTCTTGGATTTATCTATTCTAAATTTTATAAAGAGGTATTGAATATGTCTGCTGTGACAGTTGAAGATCATGATCATCATGATCACGGGCCTGCAAAAGGGCTTTTAAGGTGGATAGTGACCACTAACCATAAAGATATAGGTACATTGTATCTATTGTTTGCTCTACTGATGTTTTTTGTTGGTGGATCAATGGCTTTAATTATACGGGCTGAGCTTTTTGAACCTGGTATGCAGTTTGTAGATCCTCAGTTTTTTAATTCCATGACAACGATGCATGCATTAGTGATGGTATTTGGTGCAGTCATGCCTGCTTTTGTCGGGCTGGCTAATTGGATGATACCCATGATGATTGGTGCGCCTGATATGGCTTTACCTCGCATGAATAACATGAGTTTTTGGATGTTGGTTGCGGGTGTTTTATTGTTAGCAAGTACATTGTTTATGGAAGGGGGGGCGCCTGCTTCAGGTTGGACCTTGTATCCGCCTTTAGTGCTGCAAACAGGTAACGCGTTACCCTTTGCTATTTTCTCTGTACATTTGTTAGGTATGTCATCGATTATGGGGGCGATTAATGTAATCGCTACTATTTTTAATATGCGTGCACCTAAAATGACATTAATGAAAATGCCATTATTTGTATGGACATGGTTGATTACAGGGTTTTTGTTAATCGCGATTATGCCTGTATTTGCGGGTGCAGTAACCATGCTTTTAACAGATCGTTTCTTTGATACTAGTTTTTTTGATGCTGCCGGTGGTGGTGATCCCGTTCTTTATCAGCATATTTTCTGGTTCTTTGGGCACCCTGAAGTATACGTTATGATTTTGCCAACTTTTGGTGTGGCATCAACGATTATTCCTATCTTTGCGCGTAAGCCTTTATTTGGTTATGCTTCGATGGTTTATGCAACAGCAGCGATTGCTTTTCTTTCATTTATTGTTTGGGCTCACCACATGTTTCTTGTGGGGATGCCAATGGCAGGTGAACTATACTTTATGTATGCCACTATGCTGATAGCGATACCTACTGGTGTAAAAATATTTAACTGGACTGCAACTATGTGGAAAGGGGCAATGACTTTTGAAACCCCCATGTTGTTTTCAATTGCTTTCGTCGTACTTTTTACGATGGGTGGATTTACTGGATTGATGATGGCACTTGCTCCAGTTGATTTTCAGTATCATGATACTTATTTTATTGTTGCTCATTTTCATTACACATTAGTCCCAGCATCTGTTTTTATTTTGATGGCCGCAGGTTATTTTTGGCTACCTAAATGGACAGGTAATATGTACGATGAGAGATTAGCTAAGCTACATTTTTGGCTATCGGCTATTTCAGTCAATATCCTTTTCTTCCCTCAGCACTTCTTAGGCTTAGCAGGTATGCCCCGTCGTATCCCTGATTATGCAGTACAGTTTGCTGATTGGAATATGATTTCATCAATTGGTGCTTTTATTTATGGACCAAGTCAGTTGATATTTGTTTATATTGTTTATAAAACAATTAAAGGCGGTACTGGTGAAAAAGTGACGGGTGAAGTTTGGGAAGGTGCGAAGGAACAAAGTCTAGAATGGACATTACCTTCACCAGCACCTTATCATACATTTTCTACTCCACCTGAAGAAATACCAACCATGAGTACTAGTCGATAGTATTAAGTAACTAAAAACACTTTGTCCAAAGGGCAAAGTGTTGGGTGATAAAATGAGTACAAAAAATAAGAATATTTTAACAGCAATAATTTTACTTGCAGTTTCTGCAACTATTTATGTGTTTGTCGCCATGAAAGCTATGTCTCAATGAGTGATAGTTTAGAGCAAAAAAATGCCAAGTTAATTCGTAAGTTGGTATTTATTGTTTTAGGCATGTTTGGTTTTGGTTATGCGTTAGTACCACTCTATGACGTATTTTGTGATGCTTTTGGCATACTAGGAAAAACCGATAGTGAGGCTTCTATTGAGAAGATCTATAAAGTAGATGTTGAAAGAGAAATAACGGTTGAATTTATTACCTCTCTGAATGAATCAACTCCTATGGAGTTTCGTACTGAAACTAGAAAAATGAAGATTCACCCTGGTAAATATTATACGGTGAACTTTTTTGCAAAAAATAATACAGATAGAAATATGGTTGCCAGAGCAATTCCTAGTGTTTCACCTGGGCCTGCTGCAGAATATTTTAAAAAAACAGAGTGTTTTTGTTTTACGGAACAAACATTTGAACCACAAGAGGGTAAAACCATGCCGGTTCGTTTTGTTGTAGATCCTGAAATACCTGCAAGGTATAAAACAATTACACTTGCATATACTTTTTTTGATAACACTGAAAAATCAGTTAAAAAATAACAAGGGGTAGCTATGTCTACAAATGATGCTTATTACATTCCAAATAAAGCTGTCTGGCCAATAATTGGTACAGGCGGTCTGATGACTCTGTTTATTGGGTTTGCTAATTATTTAAATGGTAATTCTGTTGGATTAACCATTATGGCTTTAGGAATGATGATTTTTATTGTCATGCTGACTGGTTGGTTTGCATTACAAGCAAATGAAAGTGAATCTGGAATGTATAACCATGGGGTAGGGATTTCTTATCGAATGGGGATGATGTGGTTTATTTTTTCAGAGATTATGTTTTTTGCCGTTTTCTTTGGAACACTATGGTATACGCGTAACTTATCAGTTGATTGGTTGGCTGGTATTGGTGATGGGCCTGGTAGATCTACGGCTATGTTATGGCCAGATTTTGAAGCAGTATGGCCAACAAATGGACCGGGAAATGTAGGGGGTGAATTTGAAGAAATGGGAGCCTTTGGCCTACCTTTTATAAATACATTATTATTATTAACAAGTGGTGTAACTTGTACGTGGGCACATCATGGTTTATTAGCTAAAAACCGTGATCAGTTAATTAAAGGTTTAATTGCGACCGTTACATTAGGGTTTGTATTCGTTGCTTGCCAAGCACTTGAGTATTATGAAGCCTATCATGAAATGGGATTAACTTTAGGCTCAGGCGTTTATGGTTCTACTTTCTTTATGCTAACAGGGTTTCATGGGCTCCATGTTTGTGTTGGTGCGATCATGTTATCAGTTGTTCTTTTCCGTAGTTGGAAAGGCCATTTCACACCTGAAAACCATTTCGCGTTTGAAGGTGCTGCTTGGTATTGGCATTTTGTTGATGTTGTATGGTTAGGCTTATTTATTTTTGTTTATATTTTATAATAAAAATGTCACTAACCTACCATTAAACATACGGTTAAATGGTAGGTTAGTGGGGTGACAATTCAATTGTTAACTCACTGCTTATGATATTAATCGATCATGCCATTCAGTTGTACTGGCTTTTAAATCGTCACCATTTATCGTAGTGAGACTACGATTTTTAAGTAATTGTCTTCCTGCAACCCATACATCAGATACTTGATGCCTACCTGTTGCATAAACAATTTGAGAAATTGGGTCAAATAATGGCTGGGTTTCTATGTAGTCAAAATTAATAGCAATCACATCAGCTTCTTTACCTATAGACAAAGACCCTGTTTTTTGTTCAATTCCTAATGCTTTTGCTCCGTTTATCGTTGCCATTTTTAACGCAGTCATCGCAGGGACGGCACTTGCATTTTTTGAGACTCCTTTGGCTAATAAGGCTGCTGTACGCATCTCTCCAAACATATCTAAGTCATTATTACTGGCTGCACCATCAGTACCTAAAGCAACATTAATTCCCTTATCTATACAATCAGTAATTGGGCAGAAACCACTAGCAAGTTTCAGGTTGGATTCTGGGCAATGAATAATATTTGCACCCGTCTCAGACATTAAATTCATATCAGCATCTGTTAATTGCGTCATATGTACAGCCATAAAAGATGGACTGAGTAATTTAAGCTGCTTCATTCGTTGTATAGGTGTTTGGTTAGTTAGTTTTTTCTGTTCTTCAACTTCATGTAGGGTTTCATGTAAATGCATATGGATTGAAAGTTCATGCTTATCAGCAAGATGATGAATTTTAAGTAATGGTTCGTCAGAAACTGTATAAGGAGCATGGGGGGCAAAAGGTGTTGTAATTAAAGACTCACTACGTAATTCGTTATGTAGAGCTAAACCTTTTTGTAAATAATCATCACTGTTTTTAGCCCATGCAGATGGAAAATCAATGACAATCAGACCTATACTCGCTCGTATGCTATGTTGAATCGCTTGCTGTGCTGTTATTTCTGGAAAGAAATACATATCATTAAAACATGTTGTTCCTCCTCGAATCATTTCAGCGATGGCTAATTTAGATCCATCTTTAACAAAAGTCTCGCCAACCCATTTTTGTTCTAATGGCCAAATATGATTTTGCAACCAATCCATTAAGGGTAAGTCATCTGCAATACCACGCATTAAGGACATGCTCGCATGAGTATGGCTGTTGATTAGCCCAGGCATTAAGGCGTGGTTATCTAAAAGCTCAAAAGTAACCGGTTGATATTTTTGCTGAGCAATATCAGCCGGTAGTAAGTCAATAATTTTATTATTATGAATTACAAGAGTATGATTTTCATAGGTTACTGATTCTGGTTCAACAGGTATAATCCAACGTGCTTGAATAAGTAAGTCAACTTTCATAGGGTTGTATTAAGTGTGAGTTTAAAAGGAGGTTAGGGCGTGTTGATTTGATAAAGTTTTCGAATCTAATTATAACGATGAATAGATTTTTTTGATAAAAAAATGAATGTAAAAAATGAGTTAAGAGTTAATGCACTTGAGTGGACGGGGCAAAGTTTATTAGTTTTAGATCAGCGTCTATTACCAGAGAAAGTTAATTATGATGAATATACAGATTCACAGGGTGTTTTTAAGGCAATTAAAACGATGCGAGTTCGTGGTGCCCCTGCTATTGGTATTGCAGCTGCATATGGCGTTGTTTTATCAGTGATTCAACACTATTCAGCATTAGATTCCAATTGGAAAAATAAGGTGAAATATGACATTCAACTTCTTTCAACATCAAGGCCTACGGCGGTTAATTTATTTTGGGCATTGGACACTATGCAACAAGCATTAGACGCGAAAGCAGATAATCCTATAAGTTATATTACAAAATTAGCTAAACAGATCCACTCTGATGATATTCAAGCAAACTTAACCATGGGAGAGCTAGGTGCTGATTTATTAAAAAATACAGATACGGTGATGACTCATTGTAATGCAGGTGCTCTAGCAACAGGTGGATATGGAACAGCACTGGGCGTGATAAGAAGTGCTTATAAAAGAGGGTTAACTAAGGTTTATGCAGGGGAAACTCGCCCCTGGTTACAAGGAGCACGCTTAACAGTATGGGAATTAGCTCAAGATGGAATCGAATCAACATTAATTGCAGACTCAGCTGCAGCATGGCTAATGAAAACTGGAAAGTTAGACTGGATTATTGTAGGCGCAGATAGAATTGCTGCAAATGGTGATGTAGCTAATAAAATTGGGACTTATTCATTAGCAGTATTAGCAAAGCAACACGGTATTAAATTAATGGTTGCTGCACCTGTCTCCACAATAGATTTTGAAATGGAATCAGGAGAGGGGATTGATATAGAACAACGTAATCCAAATGAACTATTAGCGAATTGTTATATCAATAATGATTCATTAGTTAGTGCCTGGAATCCTGTTTTTGATGTAACACCAGCTAGTCTAATAACAGCCATAGTGACAGAGCGTGGTGTTGTACTTAATCCTGAAGAAAAAGGCGTAAATAGTTTAAAATCATGAATATAAAACAAAAAGCTAATAACCCAGCTTATGCAGTTAATTGTCTACTACAAGGTTTAAAATTAGTAGGCCACTCAACCTTACGAAAATACTTATTAATACCTGTTTTAATTAATTTGGTTTTATACAGCGTAGTGTTAGGTTTAGGTTATTACTATGTTTCAGATTTGATTTATCAGTTTATTCCCAATTGGCTATCTTGGTTAGAATGGTTAATTTGGCCATTATTTTTTATTAGCTTTTCAACAATTGGTTTCTTTACGTTTACCCTTGTCGCTAACTTAATTGCATCCCCCTTTTATAGTCAATTAGCGGCAAAAACAATCGATTTAACCACTGGACAAACTAATAGCATTGAAGAACAAACCATTAATCAAATTGTATTTGCAGAAATTAAGAGATCAAGTTACTTAATCAGTCGTATGTTGCCGCTGTTATTGCTATTTATTATTCCTGGTATTAATTTAATAGCACCTTTTTTATGGATATTATTTGGAGCCTGGGGTATGGGGCTGGAATTTATAGCTTATCCTTTAGAAAATAAGGGGATGTTATTTAATCAGCAAAAAGAAATAGCAAAAAATAAACGTATTGGAGTGATTAGTTTTGGTGGATTAATTGTGATTGGATTATCTATTCCTATTTTTAATCTGATTGTTGCCCCTGCAGCTGTTATCGGTGCAACGATTTATATAAATGAAATTTTTAACACTCAAGAATAATACAAATTAAATAGTTTTATTTTAAATTTTACGATTGAGGTGTTATAAGTACCCAAGTAAAATTA
>JAGLDH010000040.1 GCA_023145835.1 Methylococcales bacterium | reverse complement strand
AAAGGGAACACTCATGGAAAAAATATACATTGTACTTATAATATTCAATATCAATTTTTGGCTTAATTAAGATAAATAATAGTTCTTATTTTCATCACATTGCCCTCAGTTATTTACTGATGGAAGGAGTTTGTGGGTAATCAGGTAGAATTAAGCATTCTGAAGACAGTAAATAAAAAAAAGCCAAAAGCATAATTAATCACTTTTGACTTTTTTATTCTTAATAATTTAAAGCTTAACAAGCAAGCATTTGCTTCGAGTTATCACCAATAAACGTTAACGAAATTATTTGGAGTGTTTACAACTACAGCACCAGAACCCCAAGCAACTGTACCCCAGCTGCCAGTTACCACACCAGCAGAATTCCACCAAACCCAGCCACCAGATACTTCATTTACTTCTTCAATAGATAATTCACGCATTTTTTTCTCCAAAAATAAAATGATAGTTTTTTAAATAAAAAACCTATGGATAACTTTTCCTATAATGATAAAGTTATTTCTTTGCGACAAATCAGGTGCTTGCCGTAGACTAACTCTATCAAATTAATCCTAAGAACCCCCTAAGAAAACTAATTAAATTAGTTATATTTTCATTTGCCAAGCCATATTAATTCCAACAGCCTTATCGGAGCGAAGTGTATTTTGGACTTAATAACCATTCAATTTATCCACTAGCAGGAGACTCTACGCCGTTAAACAATATCCAACACCTCGAATATTCTTTACAAAACCATTATTATTTTTATCGTAAACCTTACGTCGTAAATACCCAATATAAACATCAACAATATTTGGATCCCCGGCAAAATCAAGTCCCCATACATGGTCTATTAATGTTTGTTTAGATACTATTTCTCCCTCTGCTAGCATAAGCATTTCAAAAACTTTACCCTCTCGATATGTAAGAGAGATTTCATGCTTATCAAAAATGATTTTTCTATTTTTTGCATCATAGCAAAATAGACCGAATGTAATTTCACTCTTTATTCGTCTATTTCTACGGCGACGAACTAGCGCATTGATTCTAGCTACGAATAAATTTCCATCAAAAGGAATACGTAAAAAATCATCAGCACCCGCTTCTAAGGAGCCAATTTCATCATCAAGCGTACATTTAGTTGTTAACACCATTATAGGTGTATGAATCCCCTTATCTCGTATGTTCTGACATACATTTTTTCCATTAATTTCAGGGAGTAGAATGTCAATAATAATTGCGGAATAATTCCCTTCATTGGCGTGCCACAAAGTCGATTCACCATCAGCTGTAAAATCGAGGTCAAACCCTTCAGGTAAAAGATTATTTTTTATTATTTTCAAAATATTCTTACTACTTTGAGCTATTAATAATCTCATACAATCTTTATCTCCTTGATTTCGAATAATCAACGTTGTGTTGCACATTTTTGGAACATACAAATGTTAAAAAAGTTCAAAAAATAAATATATAATATATTATCTATCGACACTTCAGCTTTAGTGCACCTCCAGCTATTCTATTTGTTAAACCAACATATTTTGGAATCAGAATTTCGTATTAGAGAGTAAGGAAGCAATGCAAATAATAAAGTGATACCGGCTAAAACACCTATTGGCCAAGCACCAAGTTTACCGGTATTATCAAATAGTACTAGAAAGACAACAAAAATCGTTATACCCCAAATAACTCAGGAAAATGTATATGGCTTTATTTCTGCTAATATACTCCGAGTGGAATATAAAATTGAGTGATAATAAGGACTTTAGGCGATTAAGATAAATATTATTGCAGCAGCACTTAATACATCTTTAGCTTGAAACAATAAACCTATAGCCAGCATCAAAGCTCTCTTGTGTATTTAGATAACCATATTGGTTTTCCCAATGACCTGATTCAAGATCTTGCTTTAAATTTTTAACAGACTGTTCAATTTTATTTTGATTGACTACTGCAAAAGCAGACATGCAAGAACGAACAATGGGATCAAGGTACATTTCTGGTCTGCGCCACCCTGCTGCTGCAAAGTAATCGGTTAAATCATGCGGTAACTCAAAAACATGTGAAGTCACTTTTTTATCAGTCACTGATTCTATTTGTTTTTTAATCTCTGAAAGTGGGGAAAAAAAAGCAAAAGCCTCCTCCCATACTTCAGGGAAATAATCAGCTATCCAAGGAGTATCTACTTCTCGTGGATCAAAGGTAAATAGCACAATATTTCCTTTAGAAACACGCGCCATTTCCTCAATTGCTTTTTCTGGGTGATAAAAATGATGGAAAGCTAAGATAGCCATTACTGCATCCATTGATTTAGTTTCTAAGGGTATCTTCTCAGCATCACCTATAATCCATTTTATATTTTGATGCATCTTTTTTTGGCTCAGCATCACACCAGAAGGCTCAATACATTTAATTTTATATCCTTCTTCAGCAATAGCTTGGCTATAATTTCCTGTGCCTGCTCCAACATCCCCAATTATTCCATTTACAGGCACATCTAAATAATTAATAATCATCTGAACAATTCTGCGGTCAGCTTTTCTGTATTTGGAATAATTTAAACCAATTTGATCATAAATAGGATTTGTCATAGAGTTTTCATTTCTCATATTGATAAGTGTCTGGTTTCACTACGTTGTACCATGATTATTTAAAAGGTCAGCCCGAAACATACGGGGTGCTTTTCTGCAAATTTAAAAAGTTTTTGAGATGCTAATTTTGCTCTTCTTCGAGAAACAGCTAATGACTCAGTGTGCTTTGAAAACCCCACAAACCATAAAACTCGTAAAATTCCAGCCCATACCTGTAATGGAAGTTTTATATACCCTTCATCAAAAGATGGAAGACTTATCTCTCTAAATAGTGAATCAGATGAGTTTACGGTAACAGCTCCGATTGCTTTAGCTAATTCTAAAGATCGATACAGATCACTACAAACGATGAAATGATAGTTTTTAATCAACCGTATTGCTTCATCAGGAGGAGTATCCACAATACCCGCTAAATCATATTCTTTGGCTAGGTTTTTAATATCACTTGATTTACCCTCCGTGACCATTCAAAGCCTGGCTTACCATGTCTTAGTAGAGTAATTTGCATTATTCGATGAAAATAATAATCTTAGTTATCCAGTTTTTTTTGATAATGAATTCCAATAGGGTTATATCCATTAGCGATCCAATATTTGTTTCCTTGTTCATTGTGAATATAGCAATTAAGTTCAATAGCATCATAACCACAAGAGATTGCATAATTTTTCAGCCAAGTATCAAGCTGTTTACCAAAACCTACATATCTATATTCTTCTTTAATATAAACATTATCTAGCTCAAGATGCCTCCCAACATAATATTTAATCAACTTCCAAATACCGCAGATACCAATCAATTCATCTTCTAGATATATTCCAAGACATACATAACCGTTCTCAACCATCTCTGATAACCGAGTTTCCAAAGCAAATTTTGGAATTGAAGAATCAAGTTGATGTAATAGTGGTAGGATTATTTCAATATTAGCTTTGTCAATGAGTTTGAAATTTGGTTCCATAGCACTTCAATTCTAATTTTGATATAGGGAATATATTTCACAGCACAAAGATCATCAAAAATATAGTAACGTTAATTTATTAAAAAAACCAACTTAAACCATACACTCCTTGGTTTTTATTCATCGCATAAATATGATGGGGGACTGCACTCCAACTATTCTACAAAGAGACAATAGTATTATAATCTAAAAAAAATAATATCTAAAATGCAGACGTAAAACCTAAATAAACAAGTTAACTCATCAAGAACAATACCTAAGAAAGAAAAGTCAAGGTGCGATTTAAAAATAGGGATATCAAAACATGGCATCTAGAAATAGATACTTCAAGTATGGAACACCTTGGTTGGAGCCCAGGGCTGTTCAATACTAACAAAACAATTTAAGATAGAGGTTTAATTCATTGACTTAAAAGGATTTGTATTGAACCTTATAAATCATCTAGCAAGTATTCCAGACCATCGACGATGGCCAGGGTATAAAATATGACCTAGGCTCGATCTTATTATTTTCGATTATGGCCGTACTTTCAGGCGCAACATCCTATCGAAAAATAGAACGATACATTCATAACCATAGAAAACGTTTAAATGAATTATGCAATATAAACTGGAAACGAGCTCCCGCCCATAATTCTATTCGATATGCTCTGCAAGGTCTTGATGCAAAGGAGGTAGAGAAAGGCTTTCGACAGCATTCCTTAGAACTACACGGAGATTCGACAGTTGAAAAGCACTGGGACTTATTACAGGGTGACTGCTATTAACAACATCGAAATCACAGACAGTCAGTAGTTTTTAACAAGGTACAGCAGACCCACTTTTGACGTAACCAAAGAGCCAGAGCTTTCGCAGCAGAAACCTAAGCTGCAACTCCCCCTGGGACAGCCATTGTAATTAAAACAATGACTGTCTTTTCTATGTATCCTGGCATCGGAATGGACTGGGCAATATTCAACATTTTCCGATGGGTTACCACACAGAGTATGGTAACCATATAAGAATTACTGCGTAGTTCTTTCAGCTGCACTCATGGGTAATCTAAGTGCAAGGTTTGGTTGCTGGACATAAACCCATACTGCATCGAATGGATTCAGGTTTCCTGAAGAAGGTGTTAATGCATCATAGCTTAAACCATTGTATATATATGCAGTATCTGCCATTGCACAATTTGGATGTACGGGGGTTTGGTCACAAGCACCAGTCCCTCCCACAACAGGATCCGCACCTGTTAAATCAAGTAAACTACCATCAGCAGATTTAATCACAGTAGCAGTACTCCAGGGAATAGGAAGTCTAAAAGATGAGCCAACCATGTTCCATTTTCCAGTTGTGATTCCACCGACCAAAGGAACATCAATATTTGTATTATATTGTCCTTCAACAGTTATAGTAACGTTGCTGAGAGACATAAACCAATAACCTACACCTTCCTCTAGTTCATCCGATGCTGTCAAAGGTTGGTAACTTCCACTATTAGGGTCATAACTATGAAGAGCCCATGTTGTGCCTAAATCTGCCATAGCAAGTTCGTCTCCAAACACGCCTGTCACTGTTGCAGGAGTGGAAATACCAACCTGACAAGGCATAGAAATCATTTTCCATTGATTAGCGGGTACTGTAGTTGATTCTGAACAGGGTTTATCCGTATTGTAATGCCAGTTAAAACCTGTATTTAAATAAATATTTGCCGTCGTAATTCTTGCATGCGAACCGGCTATATTTTGCCCACCTATACTGCAAACAGCAAATCCTGTTTCATTATTATCAAAACCTAAATTTACATCACAATTAGCTGCATTAGAAATGCCTCCATACGTTAAGTTGATATTATAGTCATCAGCACTTCCTGCAGTCGTGTCAAGACCACTTCTTGCAAATTGTAATGTAGCTACATCATCATGCACCAATGTCCGTTGGACTTCATTTGCGGATGTTCCTTGTTGCATAACAGCTTCGGTATTAGGTGCTGAAAATACCCCTGATACGGTTCGGTCAGCGTTAGCAACGGAGTCATGAGCAGCAGGAAGGTCATTTATATTAAGAGAATAAGTACTAGCATCAACAATACTGGCAAGACTAAAAGGGTTATTATTAACTATTCTAAACCAGTGAAGATTTCCATCATCCCCTCTATTATCATCTGTCGATCCTCTAACACCATCTGGACCACTATTAAGGTCAAAGGTGTTGTTGGCTCCATTGGTTGTTAATGTATAATTCCTATCAACACCAGAGATGCCATTAACAGCCAAATTAGGATGCGCCAACCCAATACAATGCCCAACCTCATGAACAAGAACCGACTCAACATCAACCAAATTAGAGGTAGGAAGATTATTCAGGAGATTTGAAGAAGTGGCCTTCTGTTCATTCCACGTAGCAATCACATTTTGAGTGGATTGAGCTAAATTAGTCGCATTAGGTGAATTAGGCCGGATACACACTTTAAGATTAAGTGCCCCCCCTGCTCCTGAATAGCCATTTGGATGGGTAATACGTCCTGGAATTGCTTCACTAGAAAACACAAATGATCCCGCGTGAGAAACAACTGAAGGCAGCACTAGGCTTATCGCTATTGCTGATTGAAAAAATTTATTGTTAATGGCGCTCATAAGTTACCTCCCGTAGATACCCACTCTGAAGTATCAAGTATGTTTTGCAATGTGTTCTTTAAACCCTTGATTTTTTGTAAATTAACAATCTCAGGAAATTGACTTGCCATTGAAGTCACATCCTTTAAAGCGATATTTGTGGTCGAATTTGATTGAACCTGTTGATACTTAATAATGGTTGTTGTACTGTCCATCGTGGCATGCATCGTTCCACCTGCATTACCAATTTGTTCTTGCTGAGCTTGGCGAAGTGTAATTTCTTCAGCGATTGTTTCTGTATTTAAACCTTGCATTGTATCTGCTGAGATAAGAGTGATGAGATCGTGTAAAGCACTTGGACTTAACTGGGCATTACGTACACCAGAAAGCTTCATATTAGAAGGAAAAACAGCACGCATGCTTCCATTTGAATAAATGGTTAGAAAGGGAGTACTTCCCTGCTTAGGTAATAATTCATGTTCATAAGTATAAGTTATTAAAACAGGGGGCTCACTTTCAGCCTTAACCGGTACTATAGCCAAATTCAAGAAGATCCCTGTTGCTATCAGAAAAAGATAGACAGAGTTGGGCAGGAGTTTTCCAATCATAGTGTTTCCTTATTTCAAAAAAGTTATAGGTACATGGTCAGCTATTTCTAGCCTTCTTGTAGAGGAAGGTTAACTCGAAGATCTAATCAATGACTAGTTTTAAGTTAAAGAAACAATAACAAATAAAACATGCCAATGCAATTTTATGATTTTTTAGGGAAATTCAGTACTCACCATCAATCCTACCTTTGGAACTAATCAAGTGGTAGGGTTTCTCATAAAGCTACGAGCAACCTTCTCATTTTTATGCTGGAATAATCGTACCCCGAGTAGGTATAACAGAACCCATAGTTTCACCCAGTCCATAATAGACACCTGACATAGAAGCAACATCGTTATAAATGAAAAAAGTTATGCAATTTTATCTAACAGATTGATAACAGTGTACTTTATATTTCTGGTATATAATTCACCCGCACCCTCCCCTTGGAAATCGCCTTATGATTTTGTTGTAAACCTGATGAACATATTAACCCTTTAACCCTTGATCTATTTTCATGATAAACACTAAATATGCAAATAGACCAATTCTGATTTTTGGAGCCTCGTTTGGAAAAAAAACCGTGCTCAAATATTGTGTAATTAGCTGTTGCAACCAAAGTAGATATAGGTCAAGAAGCAAGAACTTGAGGTAATTGAGACGTATAAAATCTTGCATCTTCAATCCCTTTATCTCTACACTCCTGTTCAATATGGTTCGAAATAAGTTCAGCCCCAACAGGATATGAAAGGCTCCCAGGGGTAGGCACTTTATAGATTGTTTCTAACATCCATTCCACTCCTCGTGAGAAACGTTAACTATTTGCCGTTATCAAAGATCTAATTGATATTTAGCTTAGACAGGCGGTTATTCAACATTCATTTATCAATAACCACCTGCTTTTTCAAGATTAAGATTCTAGCCTTGTTTAATCAATAGGAATAATCAATGTTGGTTCCAATCCATTAGCTTCCTTGTACCCAGCCATCCAAAATCCCACCCAAGGCTCAATTATCTCATTCCCCTCAAGTAACTTATAGGCTTTATCTTTATAAGACCATATTTTATTATGAGCTACTTTTTGGATCTCCGCTTTATCTAACGTACACCCTGTACTGCATGCTCCGCTCTTAGTTACCACTCTCCAACGACTCATAGATACACCATTCTTGAATGGGAGCCCCAACATGTTCCACAATACATCCTGTTCTTTGTCAGTGGTAATTTTAAAGCTATAACACCCCTTACTGCTCATACAAACACTTGACGGCATGACTGTTGTCGTTGTACTGCCTGTCGGTAAGTCTACTATTGCTGAAGTAGATTTATTAATAATCCAATAACCTTTTCCTTGAACGAGAGTCCCCTTCAAACCAACATTAATATAACGACGTTTGACTGAATCATAAGAAAAAACCCTCCAATCTTCATCATATATACCAATCAAATCATCAGCAAACACAGCTTCAACTGTATTTTGATTATTAGGCAGTGCAGAAGGTAAACTTACTTGTCGCCATTCATCTTTTGGCAGAGAAAATTCAGGTGTAGGAATGATTAAAGGTGTTGCAATCAACAAAAATTCTTTTTTAAACGATAAATGAACCTCCGCAAGCCCTTTATTGTTTGTCTTAATAACTTGGTTAAAATCGCTAGCATTTGGAAATGAAGTAACTTGATACTGAGTATTAGCTTCAAGCCCTCGTAAATCAATAATTTTATTGACTGCCATCCCTTTTTTTATATCCGCAACTTCAAGTTCATTGCTATCAATGCAGTTTTTTAACGTGCATATCATCGTTCCATTCTCTCTGGAAAAAAATGAATAGTATGTTTTGTTACCACGACGAAGTACATGCCCTTCTGGATAATCAAACCCAATATCATAAAGAGGCAAATAATCAGCCGTCACCAGTTGGTGTTGATTATAAAAATCCATCCATATATCCCACCCAGGTACATCTAAACTGTTCGTATTTTCATTAGATTGGGGTAGAAGGTTACCAATAGATTGTATATTTCCACCAATACCAATAATGTTAAGAAAGCTACCTGAAGTACCATTGTCTTCAAATTTTTCGACATACGTACCCACAATGGATCGAGAACCTTGAATCGCTTTAAGCCAACGATGCTCCGAACGAAGCTGTTGGTCATCTTTCGGGTCACCGATATTAGTGACAGCTTGAGGCATATTAAGTATCGTTTGTGATCGACCATCAGGACAAATCTCAATGGTCATTCCATATGTTTCACCGTCATCACGTATAAGCTTATAAAGATGGTGTAATTCTTTATGTGAATTAAGTTGATTTGGATGATTAAGTGAAAAATTTGGAGGTATTGCTAATTGTGCAACTTGAGAGTCAAGATAAATATGGTCAACCCCCCAAGTATTAAATTCTTTCAATTGCGCTTTCACTAATTTTAAAACTTCAGGTTTACTTGGGTCTAGTAAAGCCACTTCATCATCATCTATAAATAAACCACCGTCTTTTTTACGGACTGCATGTTTTTTAAGTAATTTTTTGATAGTAGGATGATCATAATCAGGATCAACTTGTAGTGGCTGATACCAAAGTCCAACTTGAAAGCCTCGTTGCTTGAGTTTAACAATTAAATCGATAAGACTCTTATTATCGCTAAAACCATCAATATTCTTATCAACATCCCAGAGTCCTTCGGTCTTAAACCACCCATAGTCAAGCATGATACGTGAAATATCTTTTTTCTCTAAAATATCAGCAACATCTAAGATCTCATCAACAGTAAAAAACCTAGTTTTTTCCTCTCCATCTTCTTCATATTCATGAACAAGTCCCCATGTTTTCCAATAAGGTTCATCCGCCTTGCTATTACCTAATGAAACATCAATGTATTTCTTTTTTGGTTCAATCTCCTCAAGTTTCTTAACATAGTCTCGTAATGGCGTAAAAAAATCCCCTTTATGCAAACCTACCATAATAGGTGAAAACTGTATTGATTCACCACTGGAAAAAGATGTTTTTTCACCAAAACTAGCATTGGGAATATACTTATGAAACATTTCAATATGCGTTTGGCTAACACTAATGGGCAATTCAAATGTCTCCGGTTGAGAGGCCAACACACTAACATATAAACCACCACTACGATTCCAAACATTATTAAATGGCGTACCCCCAAAACGCATACGCCCATCTTTAGAATACCCAGGAACAGCTAAAATATTTATATTATTCTCAACCTGATAGGACGTATTATCTGCTGAACCATAAGAAAGGCGTGTTTCATTATTACGAGGCAGTTCAATATAACATCCTTCAAAACTATTAAAAGTGGCGTTTTTTTTGAATTTTATAGTATGAGTTGCAATAATAGTGTTGCTTGGAATATTAGTATCGGCAGAGCTTGAGCGCTCCAAGAGAGTTAAGGTGTGGATCAAAATATCATTCGCAGCCACTCTAGTGGTCTGTTTAGCACGTCCATAAACAGAATCAACCTCCTCAACTTTAGGTGTACCCACCTCATTGAGTTGAGCAACTTTACCGTTGACAACAATCTCACCATAAAAGTCTTTTATTGTAGGTGCATTAAACGCCAGTACAGATTGAGTGCTACTCAATAATGTAATACTTGCTATCATAAAAGCAATCTTAGAAAGACGACTCCTTATCAACCAATTCATATTTTACCTCTCCTTAATATATTTCCCCACATTTTCGCTGGAAGAAATATGGGTTATTTTCATATAGGGCTGCCATTAAAAGCCGACAAAACAACGTATGCCATTGTTTAAAATAATGTTATCTCACCCGAAAAAACTTATATCACACATCCCAGCTATTTTCAAACAAAACCAATCGGCGCGCGATGTCACGTACATTAATATAAGATGTTCCATCCTATATTATTTAATTAGAATACCAAGAACTTTATCCAACTCTTCATTCTTAAGGACACTTCTATTAAAGGTATAACATTCACCAAGGCAACTGATCACCATTCATATGCCAAAAATCACCTGTATTTTCAAGATTCAAACCTTGCATTCTTGCTATGAGTCCCAATGCAGATTCACTAGCGTCAATCAATCCACCATACCCCGTCATATCCGTTTTTACCCAGCCAGGATGCAAAATGGCAACTGCAATACCAAGAGGTTTTAAATCAATAGCCAGTGATTTTCCAGCAGCATTAACGGCTGCTTTTGACATGCGATACCCATAACTTCCTCCAGAATCATTGTCTGCTATTGACCCCATTCGGCTGGTGATAATGCCAACTTTACTACCTTTTCCCATGTTATTTACCAAAGCCTGTGTCGTTAGCAAAGGACCAAGGCTGTTGACTTCAAACATACGCTTACAACTAGCAATACTCTTTTCATCTAACTCATCCATGGCAATTCCATCCGCAATACCTGCATTATTAATCAACCAATCTATCTGGCGTCCTGATAAATTGTTTGCTAGTTTAACTAAACTCTTTTGATCGCTGACCTCAACATTTTCAATGACTTCAATATTTAATGCCTCTAATGCGTTTGAACTTTGCCGACAAGCCGCTAAGACCTGAAAGCCCTTTTTCTGTAATTGCTGGCATAATGCTAAACCTATACCTCGATTACTGCCCGTTACTAATGCTATTTGCTTCATGATATGTCTTAGCTATCTAAAATTATAATTCTATTCGTTTTTTACAATTTATTTTCCTCAAAAGGCTTCTTCTCTGCAAGTTTTAAAGGATTATTTTGAACTCAATCAAGGTATAGTACAGTATCCCTATACGGAGTATTGTTTTATAAAGTAGTTAAGCTAAACTGACAGTTTGATGCTAATTAAAACTATAAAAATACAGGGGCTTTTATGAATTTTAATATTATTTACCCAGGTGCTTTTTCTACTTTAGAAGTGACTCTTGATGAGGGAGAATCTATTAAAGCAGAATCAGGTGCAATGATTACCATGAGTGATACTGTTGATGTTGATTCAAAAATGGAAAAAGGATTACTAGGAGGCTTAACTCGTAAATTTTTAACGGGTGAAACATTATTTTTTCAATCGTTAAAAGCAGCTAGAGGTGCCGGCAATGTATTGATGGCCTCTGCTTATCCGGGAGAAATTAAAATCCTGGACTTAGATGGCTCTGAAGAATACATGTTACAAAAAGATGGCTTTCTAGCAGCTGAAGAATCGATAGACATTGCGACTAAAGCTCAAAATCTAACCAAAGGCTTATTTTCTGGTGAAGGTTTTTTTGTCATGCGTGTTTCAGGTGAAGGAAAAATTGCGATTAGCACGTATGGAGGAATTCATAAAATTTCTTTAGCACCCGGTGAAACTAGAATCATAGATAATAGTCATATGGTGGCTTGGAGTGCTAACGCAAATTATAAAATTGAAAAAGCATCAAAAGGCTGGGTATCCAGTTTTACCAGTGGAGAAGGTCTTGTTTGTCGTTTTCAAGGCCCGGGTGATGTTTATATTCAGACTCGGAATTCCCCTGGTTTCGGATCATGGGTTCGTCAATTTATCCCTACTCGATAAATAATAAATCATTTTATGACCTCGGTACCAACATATAAAGGGCTGTTTTATGCAGACCATGAAAAATCTAGCATTAACTTTTCTATCTCCACTCATGGCGTTATTAAATTTGATGATAGCTGTAAAACCATAGAGGATATTTCTTTACAAAAAACAACACTGGATCTAATTGGAGACCCTGAAACAACATTACAAATAAGCTGGAATAATGCGGATATAAAATATTCATTGTTGTGTCATGACCCAGCATTATTTGATAGTTTGCTAGACAGCAACTTGATGCCAGATATACAAACTCAGTTGCAGTCGTTACAAAAAAAACAATTGCAACAAACTAAGAGTGAAAAGTACCGAGTCCCCTTATATATGGGCTACATCATGACATTCTTTTTCTCCACTTATTTTATGTACAGTTATTCTGTGCCTATGGTTACTAAATTAATACCTTATGAATGGGAAAAGAAAATAGGTTCTTTTGCCTTTGAAAATTATCAAACGGGAAAATCGGTCGTTGATCATTCGCTAGTCAATTCTGCTATGGATTCAATTGTTAAACGTATTGATGAGTTTGATAGTTCGGATATAGATTATGAAGTGATTGTGATTGAGGCTGAAATGGTGAATGCTTTTGCATTTCCCGGTGGTTACATTGTTGTCACAACGGGGTTAATTAATAATTCAGATAAACCTGAAGAAGTGGCTGCTGTTCTTTCTCATGAATTGACCCATGTGCTTGAACGTCATGGAATGAGAAAGCTAGTGAGACAAGCAGGTTTAGGCATTTTAATCGGCATCGTCTTTGGTGATGTGTCTGCCCTATCACAATTAATGGAATTAAGTTCTCAACTTGATAGTCTTTCTTTCGATCGTAGCCAAGAACAACATGCTGATGATGGCGGAATCAAAATAATGCAAGCCGCTGGTATTTCCCCTCAGCATTTAGTCACTTTTTTCAAAAAGATCAAAGAACTTGATTCTGCAACAGGTGATATTCCTGAAATATTCAGAACGCATCCATTGACAGATGATCGCATTAAAAGAGTTGCCGCCGCTGCTGACCCAGAACAGATTTTTAAGTTTAATATTGATTGGAATAAGGTTAAGAAAGGAGTGGAATAACCATTATGAGCTTAATTCTTATTTGACGCCGTCATGGCTACAAACCATTATTTACGGTTAATTTAATAGTTATAATGGCCTATAAACAAACAGGTATACAGATTGAGAAAAAAATCATTTTAGGCTTTCAAAAAGTACCTCTCAGCTCAACAAAAGAATCAGATAAAATTACTTGGTTTGGAGGTAACAGTGATAATCATACCTTTCGTACTGTTGTTGAGTACTTGAAGTTAATAATGGAAACGGGGTTACCGGTGCACCAGATACATGACTCACTCATTTCTCATCGAAGGTTTCATCTATTCGCTGACACAACAACTCGTGAAACCCATCTGCCCCCAATGTCGTTAAGTTAAGGTATAAGAGACTGATTATGCTATAATAACACCTTATTAAACCAGAACAAAAAAAACCAAAGAGTATGACAATGCAGCAAAACCTTATTATTAGATAATGCTTATAAACTAATCAGCAAAACAATTTCCTGTGAGGCATTCAAAAAGAAACACCGATTGACAGAAAGTAGCTTTAATCGAACGCGCAAACTGCCCTTTTCAGTTCTTCTTACTTATTTTCTAAATTTAACAAAAGGCTCATATCAGCAGGAGCTTGATAATTTTTTTGCAGTCTCCCATTCAAGCACTATCCCGACACAAGTGGTTACAAAATCTGCCCTGACACAGGCTAGAAAGCACTTATCTCACACAGCGTTCATTGATTTAAATCATCAAGTGGTTAATGATTATTATGCTGACCACCCAGGTCTAAAAACCTGGAAAGGTTTCCGACTTTGTGCCATTGATGGCTCAAAACTTAGACTGCCTAATGAACCAGATATTATTGAAACGTTTGGGGTTCATACTGGCAGAGAAAGTCAAAAGGACTGTTCATTGGCTCTCGCCTCAG
>JAGLDH010000004.1 GCA_023145835.1 Methylococcales bacterium | reverse complement strand
AATATTTGGCCAATATGTTTACTGCGGGTGATGAGAAGCCGATTGTTGCTGCACTGAAACGTATGATTGCAATGCGTAGTTTTTACCGTTCTAAAAATGTTGAAGGTAAAACTGACTTAAAAGTATTGGAAGAAGTGGGCTTAACAGAAGACCAAGTCAATGATATGTATCGTTATATGGCGATTGCAAATTATGAAGACCGCTATGTTATCCCAACCAGTCACGAAGAGTTACGTCAGGAAGATTTCCATTCTTTTCAAGGACAAAACGGCTTTACCTTTGGTAATGATGGATGCAGCATCAGTGACAACGCGTCACTGTTTCCTGATAAACGCAAAAAGACGGCTGATAACCTAGAATTTGTACGCTATCACCCTGCAGCTAAGCGTTCTGATGGAGAGAAAGCATGACACAAATTTATAAAGTACTTTCCATTTTGCTGGAATATCCCAAGAAAGATTTAACCGATCATTGGGATGATTTAAATCAACTCATCTCCGAGCTGCCAAATTTAGAAAATGAAGATAAAGAATTATTTACTGGCTTTATTCAATGGGCATCAGGCTTATCTTTGACTAAACTCCAGGCAGAATATGTTGATAATTTCGATATGACGGCTGAAAATTCACTTTACCTAACTTATCATTTATTTGATGAACAAGACCGAGATAGAGGGCCAGCCCTGATTCAACTGGCAGAGCTTTACAAATCAACAGGTTTTGAAATTGGTAGTGGTGAATTACCTGACTATCTACCTTTGATTTTGGAATATGTCTCTACTATGGATGATAAAGAAAGTGCTCAGGCATTTTTGCAACAAACATCCCAGGCAGCAGATATTATTGCCAGTAACCTAGAAAAAAATGAAAGTCCATACGCACCACTCGTCAGAATAGTAGAGCGTCACGGACATGTTGAAGATATTGCAGCATAGGACTTATTATGAACTTAAGTAATTTACTCTTTGGGGTCTACCCTTACATTGCACTGACCACTTTTTTTGTGGGTAGTTTGATTCGTTTTGATAGAGAGCAATACACTTGGAAGGCAGATTCCAGCCAAATATTTGAAAAAGAACAACTGCAAAAAGGCAGCATTCTGTTTCATATTGGCGTATTAGCTTTATTTATGGGACATTTTGCAGGCCTTGTTACACCACACTCTTGGTTTTTAGCCATGGGCGTGTCTGACATGATGCATCAAATTGTCGCTATTTCTGCGGGTGCTGCTTTTGGTTCTTTATGCATGATGGGTGGCGTAATTTTATGGAAGCGCCGTATGTTTCATCCAAGAGTTAGAGCAAATAGCCGTTTTATGGATCTATTTATTCTTAACTGGATATTAGCTACTTTAGGTATTGGTTTGCTGACTATCCCTGTCTCTATATACCATGCTTTTAATGGAGATACTTCAGCAATGATTGCTTTGGCAGATTGGGCTCAAGCAACTTTATCTCTTAATGCTGATGCGTCTTTGCTAAATAATGTTGGTTTTATTTACAAGTTACACTTATTTTTGGGCATGTCAGTGTTCTTCTTATTTCCTTTTAGTCGTTTGGTTCATGTTTGGAGTATGCCTTTAGGTTATATGTTTAGACCTTATCAAATTGTTAGAACTAAATTTGTAAAACAAAGATAAACTAAAAATCATCCCTGTGATCTACATAGGGATGATCACAACACACGAGCTTTATGGAATTTAAATTTACCGACCCTGCTACTGATTTTTCTAGTGGCTTACAAGTAATAACAGACTACCACCAAGACTTTCTAGCCAGAGGTCTCCAGTTAGTCGAATTAACAAAAACAATACAAAAACAGGGTATGACGGAAGATTTGGCTAATCAATGTATGGATATGTATTGCCATTATTCCCATGCCACGATTTTACATCACAAAGATGAAGAAGAAGGATTATTTCCATTATTAGTAGATCAATCAAGTTTAGTTATTGGCATGATAGAACGGCTTATTATGGATCACGAAGAAATTGAAGAATCTTGGGCTGCCTTGTCTTCTCGACTCAGCAACCCGCAAGATATTACAAACTTTGATCACTTAGTACACTTAACCGTTGAATTTGAAAAAATACTGAGAGATCATTTAACTCGTGAAGATGAGGACTTTTCACCACAAATAAAAAAATTGCTAACGGCAGAACAGCTTGAAGAAGCTGGGAAAAAAATGTCTAAATTAAGACATTTAACCCTATAACACATCAACCCCATGCTTTGCATGCATGGATATTTATCACTATTGACGCGGTGGTGTTTAGAAACTGGATACAGCTAAAAAAGATGCTTATAGCATCCATTAAAAAATATTAGTTATATTCCCTAACGCTGAAGAGCACCACACAATATATTTCCAAAACATAATTCTTTAGGAATAATGCACGGAAGCATGTAGTAACAGCAATCTTGGAGAAATTACCTAAAGAAAAAATACAATTTTAGAGGTAATTATGAACAACACAATAAAAAAAACTAATTTCATCACCTCCGCTTTAAACTGCAACGCAAAGCAGCTTTTTATTATCGCCTTTATCATAATAGCAGTCTCAATAGGTTTATTATCATCTAAAACGGATAAAAAAATGGAGGGGATGGATATGAGTGGTATGAATATGGATGGGATGGATATGAGCATGATGAAACATTCTGTCAATTTTGGTCCAGGCGATGCATTTCATATACATAAAAAAGTAGATCCAACAAAATATGAACATGTTGCTGATATTAGCAAAAAAGTCGATGATTTACCGGCAGCTTTAAATAGAAAAACATCAAAAACAGTTGAAATTAAGCTTATTGCTAAAGAAGTCGTTTCTGATATTGCTGCAGTCACCCCTTTTCATTATTGGACTTTTGATAATACAGTACCTGGTCCTTTTCTTAGAATCAGAGTGGGTGACACCGTTAACTTGAGTTTACACAATGATAAAAGTAGTTCACACGATCATTCAATTGATCTGCATGCAGTAACAGGTCCTGGTGGAGGTGCGGCATTAACAACTGCTGAGCCAGGAGAAACAAAAAATATGAAATTTAAAGCACTAATTCCCGGTTTATTTATTTACCATTGTGCAGCTGGAAATGCAGCGACACATATTGCTAATGGTATGTACGGTTTAATTTTAGTTGAACCTGAGTCAGGTCTCCCCCCTGTAGATAAAGAATTTTATGTGATGCAAGGTGAGCTTTATACTAAAGGTAAAATTGGTGAAAGACAATTCCAGGATTTTGATGGTCAAAAAATGTTTGATGAACGGCCTGAGTACATTGTTTTTAATGGTAAAACTTCCGCCCTTGTAAACGACCCTATTCAAGCTAAGGTGGGGGAAACTATACGTTTATTTGTTGGTAACGGAGGAGTATCAAAAATCTCTTCTTTCCATATAATTGGTGAAATTTTCGATAAGGTGTATCCAGAGGCGTCCATGGGTCTACCTTTAGAAAATGTCCAAACCACATTAATACCTGCAGGGGGCGCAACTATGGTCGAATTCAAGTTGGATGTGCCCGGAGACTATGTATTAGTTGACCATGCATTAACACGCATTGACCGTGGGGCATGGGGTCTTTTACATGTTACTGGAGAAGAAAAAACTGATTTATATTCAGCTATTTAAATTATAACTACCTGATTTTTTATATTTCAACTGATCTTCTTGTACTAATAATTACTTATATAAAATACATACAGCTCCTTAAGGAGCCTCTGATTAAGTTGATTAGAATTTAGCGCAGAAAAAATGGTCACTATTTTTCAGGAAGTGAGACGTAATAGTCACTCTATTGTGCCAATCTTCATGGAAAATATCCGCAGTTTTAACAAGCTAAAAACAATTGGATTTAATCAGAGATTCCTGAAGTTTATTGGTCGATCTCAATTATTTAGACAAAAACATAAAGCTTAGCTAAGCTTTACAAAACTTTAATATTTTTAATATTAATTAGATTGAACTATCTAATATAAATTTGCTTACTTTATAGCGCACTTTCCGAATCATATTGATCAGGCTGGCAACACACTAAAAGCCTTTCAACTACGTAATAAAAAATTTATTTAATACTTATACAAAGGAAATATTTATGCATGAACTCAATGGCATCACTAGAGGCCAACAGACTAAAAGTCTAGCTATAAGTACCATAGCCTTTACCGTATGTTTTGCAGTCTGGACAATTTTTTCTATTATAGGGATAAAAATTAAAGAAAATTTAGGGCTTAGTGACAGTCAATTTGGCATACTTGTAGCCACGCCTATATTGACAGGGTCTCTTAGTCGTATATTTTTGGGAATTTGGACTGATCAGTTTGGTGGTCGTATCGTGTACTTTTGTGTCATGGTCACGACTTCAATTGCAGCTTGGTTGTTATCGACCGTTTCAACTTACGAAATGTACTTACTTGCAGCTCTTGGAGTCGGGTTAGCCGGAGGTTCATTTGCGGTAGGTATTGCCTATGTATCACGGTGGTATGAAAGTGATAAACAAGGAACAGCTCTAGGAATTTTCGGAATGGGTAACGTAGGGGCTGCCATTACTAACTTTGTTGCACCTATGTTATTAGTTGCTTATGGCTGGGAGAACGTTGCCAAAATTTATTCAGTCATTTTATTTGTGATGGCACTCATTTTTTGGTTTACCACTGAAGAAGATCCTGTCACTAAAGCAAGAAAAGAACGTGGTGAAAAAGTAAAACCTGCTTTAATGCAAATGGAACCACTCAAACATGCAAGAGTTTGGCGTTTTGCAACCTACTATTTTTTTGTCTTCGGTGGATATGTGGCACTAGCTCTTTGGTTACCCCGGTACTATATGGGTGTATATGGCTTAGAAATCCAAACAGCGGGTATGTTAGCTGCAGCTTATGCGTTACCTGGTAGTGTTTTCAGAGCACTAGGTGGATGGCTATCTGATAAAATAGGCGCAAGACGCGTCATGTATACAACATTTATAGGCTGTCTCTTTTGCTTATTCCTTTTATCATACCCTTCAACGGATTATATAGTTCACGGAATTAAAGGCCCAATTGAATTTAGTTTTAATATTGGTTTAGTCCCTTTTGTTATTATTACCATCATGCTTGGTTTCTTTATGTCTCTGGGTAAAGCAGCAGTTTTTAAACATATTCCCGTTTATTATCCTGATCATGTTGGTTCAGTAGGTGGATTAGTGGGGCTTATTGGCGGTCTTGGGGGATTTATTCTACCGATTACCTTTGGATTTATGAATGATATTATTGGCGTATGGACAAGCTGTTTTATGATTTTATTTGTTATTGTAGCTACATCGTTAATTTGGATGCATATTGCAATTATTATTTCTGATAAAAGACTTCATCCTGAATTGCAAGAGCCACAACCTTTACCTGAAATGTTAGAGGAAGATTAATCATTGAGGATAGCCATTGATAATTTAGGTAGAGCAGGTTTTCATCTGTTCTACCTTGTTTTCTAACTCAATAAAAGTTACTACATTAAAACAATAACTATTCACTTCTAACAAAAATGAAAAAATATTTTGCTCTATCTCTTTTTTTATTACTCGCTGTATCTTCTATAGTACATTCAGCCCCTTTTGTTGATATTCAAACGGACAAAGGCAGTATTACTGTTGAGCTTTTACCTGATAAAGCACCTATCACCGTAGCCAATTTTTTAAGTTATGTTGATAGTGGCTTTTACGATAACACTATATTTCACCGTGTTATAAAAGACTTTATGATTCAAGCGGGTAACTCTTCAGTCAATTCAGTTCAACAAACAACCCTTGCTCCCATCAAATTAGAATCTAATAATGGATTAAAAAATCAACGAGGAACAATAGCAATGGCTAGAACTTCTGTACCTGATTCTGCCAAAGCACAATTTTTCATAAACAGTGTTGATAATGATAATTTAAATTATAAAAATAATTCTAACCCTGGTTATGCAGTCTTTGGAAGAGTAACAGAAGGAATGGATGTTGTTGATTCTATCAGTGTTGTAAAAACGGGTCTTGGAGATGTTCCTAATGAAGAAGTAACTATTAGCACTGTTCGTCCTCGTGAAGGGGATTTAGTTTTTAATGGATTGCAAAAAAAATATGCTGTTGGTGATAAAATAAATTTATCGCTTAAAGAGTCAGGAATGAAGCGAGAAATAGCGTTAGATTTATGGGTTGCAGTTCTTTTACCTAATGGTAATTTTTTATACTTAAGTAAAGATGGCTCGTTTTCTACAAGTACTTCAATATACAAAAGTGCGGTTAAAGTTGAAGAAACATCACATCAAGTTCTAACGTTGACTGTCCCAAAAGGATTGGGAGGTCAATACACCTTTTATGCAATATTTAATAGAGTAGGTGCGGATATTAGTGATTTAACTCACTCTCTACGCTCTAATATTGCTAGCTCAAAAACCAGCCTAACTAACAAATAAGCTAGAAATCATTTTATCAGCAGTAAAAAAAGCTATTTTTACTGCTGAACTAGTCTAATGCTAAAGTTTAAGCTGCTTTACTTGCTTCAGGTACTTCTATTAGTTCACCTGATTTACAATCATAAATATATCCGTAAATAGGAACATCAGAAGGTACCATGGAATTATTTCTGATTCTTTCTACATCAGATAAAAGACTTTTAGCCTGATCACTAATCGTTAACCATTCGATGAACTTACCATCTGTAGTACCGCCACCTTCACAGCAATCGTGCCAACCAGAAGTATCTACACTAGCCGTTTTAAGACTACCCGCTAATAAATCTCCCATGATTTCGTTATTAAATGTTTCCATTCCACAATCAGTATGATGGATGACAAACCACTCTTTAGTGCCTAACAATTTATAGGAAATAACCAATGATCGAATAGCGTCATCACTTGCTCTACCCCCCGCATTACGAATAACATGAGCATCCCCTTCTGCAAGACCAGCATATTTAGCAGGATCTAAACGGGCATCCATACACGTTAAAATTGCAAATTGTCTTCCAGGAGGCATCGGTAAATTGCTCTTGTCTCCAAAGCTAGCTGCATATTCTTTATTGGCACTTAAAACTTCATCTAATATACTCATTTATTGATACCTCTTAATCTTCAGAATTAATAACTTCACGATTTATACGGAGTTGTCATTATATAATAATTTAAAATCCCTTAAAAATTTATAGATTATAAACCTGAATAGTTACAATTTTATGAGTACATCAAACTTGGTTTAATAAATAACTTTCTGCTCTTTAAGTTCTGCATAAATTTCATCAATAGATTTCATTTCACAATTAAAAGATAAATCCGTTAATTCTGACTGAGTATTGACTAAAATACATATCAATCCAGCATTTTTTATAGCAGAAATTAATACGTAATTATCTGTAGATTGATTTTCCAGAACGGTTGCTGCATGTCCAGTATCAAATAACTTCCTTTCTAATTGATAAGCAATATTTTGACTAGAAGACCCTGTTAAATTAATTCCACTTGCTTTTTGACTAAATCTGGCTGCTCTTTCATCTGCAGAAACATGAACTAATTCATCTGTTTCACTTTCACCTATGATCATACCAGCACCAACAGTCACATTGCTTAGTCTGTCAATAATAATAAAAGCGCCCGTTCCTTTATTCTGTTTGTATGGGTCAAATACAACAGGTGCGTTAACTGAGATAGTACAAGAAGCAATTTCATTTAATTGCAATTCATTTGTATCATGATGCTTCAGTGTATTAACATCAATCCTGTAATTGATTGATGAGACGGAGCCAGAAACGCTGCGTGTTGCTAGTTTTATAGTATATTGGCGACCTGGAGACATGGGCTTCTCCGCCATCCAAACGATAGAGGCATTAAATTTATCAGCGACCATAGCCGTCGCACTTTCTTTACCAATAATCATATCTCCACGGCTGATATCAATTTCATCATCCATGGTTAAAGTCACAGCCATAGAGGCAAATGCTTTATCTAAATCTCCATCATAAGTCACGATAGATTTTATGGTGCTTGTTTTACCAGAAGGTAGCACGGTAATTTGATCACCTTTATGGAACAAACCAGAAGCTATCGTTCCACAAAACCCACGAAAATCAAGATTAGGACGATTAACATATTGAACTGGAAATCGTGCATCTTCAAAATTTCGATCTTGTGCAATCTCAATAGAGTTAAGAGTTTCCATCATGGCCATACCTGTATACCAAAGCATGTTTTTACTTGCATTGACTACATTATCGCCATCTAAAGCTGACATAGGAATAAAATGAATATCATGCAAATTTAAAGTCGATGTAAAGCCTAAATACTCTTGTTTAATTTTATTGTAGGTTTGTTCACTATACTCAACCAAATCCATTTTATTAACAGCAACAATTATGTGCTTAATGCCTAATAATGAAGCAATAAAACTATGACGTTTAGTTTGTGTTTGCACGCCATAACGCGCATCAATCAAAATAACCGCAAGATCACACATTGATGCACCCGTCGCCATATTACGTGTATATTGCTCGTGCCCCGGCGTATCTGCAATAATAAATTTACGTGTAGACGTCGAAAAATAACGGTAAGCAACATCAATAGTAATACCTTGCTCACGTTCTGCTTGTAAACCATCAACTAATAGGGCTAAATCAATTTTACCGGCTCCCGTTGTTCCCGATTTTACGCTATCCGCTTGAACGGCTGCCAATTGATCCTCATAGATCATTTTTGAATCATGTAGTAAACGACCTATTAAGGTACTTTTACCATCATCTACATTGCCACACGTTAAAAATCGTAATAATTCTTTACGTTCATGTTCGGCTAGATATTCGTTAATATCAGTGCTGATTAAATCGGACTGGTGGGACATGGAAATTTTTCCTTTGATAATTTTTAGGTAAAGAAAGTGGTTTAATGCTTTTTTTCATTTTCCATTGAAGATAAGGTTTTATACAACCCCTTTCTACACCTTATATTTGAGTTCTTAATTCGCTATTAGAATGGTTAGCATAAGAAATATTGTTCTCTTTATGTATTCTTTTCGGCAATATTTCTTTATGTCTTCTCTCTTGTCTTAAAAATACCCTTCACGTTTTTTCTGCTCCATAGAACCCGATTGATCATGATCGATTAACCGTCCCTGTCTTTCAGAAGTGGTTGTTAATAACATTTCCTGAATAATTTCTGGTAATGTTGTAGCTGTAGATTCAACAGCACCTGTTAAGGGATAGCAACCGAGAGTTCTAAAACGAACCATCTTCATTTCTATTTTGTCATCAGAGCCGATTGGCATACGATCATCATCAACCATGATAAGCATGCCATCTTTATTGACCACTGGGCGTTTTTTAGCAAAATAAAGTGGAACAATAGGAATATCTTCTAAATGAATATATTGCCAAATATCTAACTCAGTCCAGTTTGATAATGGAAAAACACGGATGCTTTCGCCTTTATCTAATTTACCATTATAAATATTCCAAAGTTCTGGACGCTGATTTTTAGGATCCCAGCGATGATTTTTGTCTCGAAAAGAATAAACACGCTCTTTTGCACGAGATTTTTCTTCATCTCGACGTGCTCCACCAAAAGCAGCATCAAACTGATATTTATCCAATGCTTGTTTTAATCCATCTGTTTTCATTACATCAGTATGCTTTTTACTACCATGCGTAAAAGGACCAATCCCCTGATCAATACCCTCTTGATTACTATGAACAATAATGTCTAAACCTAAATCATTGATCATCTTATCCCGAAATTCAATCATCTCCTTAAACTTCCATTTAGTATCAACATGCATCATAGGAAAAGGAGGTTTTCCGGGGTAAAAAGCTTTCATCGTTAAATGCAACATTACTGCTGAATCTTTCCCTACAGAATACAGCATGACAGGCTTTTCAAATTCAGCGGCAACTTCGCGAATAATATGAATGCTTTCAGCTTCAAGCTGTTTTAGATGGGTTAATTTATAATCAGTCATTAAAAGAGTATCCGTAGGCGTAAAATCATACTTATATCGAACCGGTTATTTTAAAACGAATTTGATGTTATTACCAGAGATGTAACCCTTACTATCATTTACATTGATAAATTAACCTCTTACTACAAACCAAATAATAATCGAAATCATTAACCAGTAGTACAAAATATGAATTTATTTTCGATCAAAGACAAGAAATCTCCAACATGTTATAGTTGGAAAGTTTCGCTGATTGAAATTCAGCTGATTAATATACTTATTTGCTGCCAACATTATAGAATAGTGATTTAATACTTTTGTAACACGTTAGCAAATAACGAACAATTCAACGATTGCAAGGCATTCAATAACAAAAAGGATCGGGATAGCGATGAATAAAAGTCCCCTAAAAAATTACACTGCTAAAATGCTTTATGATGAACAATTATCACAAGATAGTTGTGGTGTTGGCTTCATCACCCATAAAAAAAGCAAACAATCACATGATTTATTAGTTAAATCACACGAAGCACTTTGTACTATTCCTCACCGCGGAGGCATGAGCGCAGAAGGAATTGGTGATGGAGCGGGCGTTAATATAGATTTATCACTTAATTTTTTCCGTAAAGCAACAGGCATTAAGGATCTTGAGCTTGGACAGTTTGGAGTCGCTAATTTCTTTTACCCGGAACAGCATGAATCATACGATTCTGCGGCCACTGAACTCGTTGAAAAACATCTAAAAGAATTTAATTTACCTATCATCACTTGGAGAAACATTCCTGTTGATAATAGTGTGTTAAATGATGCATCTATAAAAGCACAATTACCAATCAAACAGGTTATTTTTACCCGACCAGATTACTTGGCAGATGCAACACACAACGAATTTGAAAAACATATTCAAGTCGCTTTATTAACAATTGAAGCTGAAGGGTTTACTCGCCATGAATTAGATGGCTTTTACCCTTTATCGATGAGTTCTAGAACTCAGGTTTATAAAGGCCGGCTTAATTCATTTGAGGTTATTCCTTATTTCACTGATTTGTACGATGTAGCCCACGAAATCAGCACTCTATTTTTTCATACCCGTTTTTCAACAAACACAGCTCCAGCAACCATGATGGCTCAGCCATTTCGTTATATGGCACATAATGGTGAGTTGAATACTGACAAAAAAAATAGACTAAGTGAAAGTGCAATTGCACGTCAAAATAACAAAGAGGTGGTGTTTCCTAATGGACAATCAGATTCAGGGCGTCTTGATCAAACCTTGACTCGCCGTATTAATGAAGATGACTTAGATATTGTCACTGCTATTTTAGCTATGATGCCTCCTGCATGGGAAAACGACAATTCATTATCTGATGACGTCCGTTCTATGCTGGAGTACTTTAGTTTATATGAAGAAAAAAATGATGGGCCTGCAGCCATTATTTTTAACGATGGTATTCGTGTAGGTGCACGTCTTGATCGGCTGGGTCTAAGACCTCTACGCTCGATTGAAACAGGAGAGTATCTTGCTGTTATGTCAGAAGCAGGACAAATTGATTTTCCTGCAAAAGATGTCCTTAGACGTGGAAGAATTGAAGCAGGTGGAATGCTATATTTTGACCATAGTACAGGTGAAGCTTATAACAGCTATCAAGTTATGGAGCGCCTTGCTAAAGAAAAAGATTACAAAAAATTATTAAAACACAGCGCAATCCATATTGATGATTTAGATAAAATAGATCTATCAGAAATCAATAATGATCACACTTTCAATATAGATCAGCGCCATACAGCTTATTCTTTAAATCAAGAAAGTTTTAAATTTTTGCTAGATCCGATTTTATCTAACGGACTAGAAAAAGTTTCAGCCATGGGATATGGTCTCACACCGAATGCTTTGTCAAAAGCTGAGGGAGGAATGTCGCGTTATTTTAGCCAACGCTTTGCTCAGGTAACGAACCCACCATTAGATTCATTACGTGAAAGCGATGGCATGACTTTACGTGTTGCATTAGGTGCCAAACCTAATTTTTCAGAGTATAAAAACAAACAACTCATCATTGAGTCACCTATTCTACAACGCACTCAGCTGGAACAAATACGCAAACAGAAAACAGTTAGCCACACTACTCTGGATATGTTGTTTACACCTAATTTTGATGATACACACAAAAATGCTAAATCATTAGAGAATGCACTTTTAGAGGTGTGTCTCCAAGTTGAAACTGCTGCTAATAATAATACCGGTATTATTATTTTAAGTGATAGAAATATCACTAATGATAAGGCTGCAATTCCTGCAATATTGATGACAGCTGCAGCTAACCAACACCTTGTTTCACAAGGTTTACGTTTCAGCTCTTCTCTTGTTATGGAAACAGGTCAGGCTGCAAGCCCACATGATGTTGCTACTATTTTAGGATTTGGAGCTTCTGCTCTTTGTCCACTGAGTGTCCATAACCGAGTTACCAGTCACTATAAAGACGAACAGGAACAACAAAATGCACTAGATAGTTTTCAAAAAGGGGTTGCTAAATCTTTAATGAAAACAATGGGGAAATTTGGTTTATGTACAGCAGAAAGTTACATAGGTGGCGAATTTTTTGAATCTAATTATTTAGATACAGATGAACCAAAACTAAAACCCTATTTTCCTAATATCCATTCTTCTGTTGGTGGTGTCCGTTATGCCGATATAGCAGCTAGCGCAGCCGAGTGGCACCAAAAAGCCCTTTCTGTTAATGAAGAAAAAGATATTCCATTTTTAGGACTTTTTAAGGAACGCCAGGAAGGTGCAGGTCATACGTTTGGAAATACAGCAGTCAGAGAATATATTAACATGACTGATGAGGAAATTTTATATATTCCTCAGAATGAGGGTAACAAAGCAGATCAAGTAAGCGATACAGCTTACCTTGATTTTGGTTATAACAAACGAACCCCTGAACAAATAGATAATTTTGGTATCACCCCTGCTTATCGTAGCTTCACAAAAGGACTTTATCTTGAACGAGATAATCGACCGGCCGCAATACGTGATATTACCGCATTCCCTGTTGATATTCGTACCGCTAAAAGCTGTGAAGATTTTGATCGCATATTAGGTAGTCAAAATATACGTGGTAACAATAACTACCTTATTCTTGGCTTAAAAGTTGAAGCGACTAATGCAGTCACCTTTTCTTTAACTTTTACTGAAAACTCATCAGCACAACGAGTAGAGTCTCTTACTCAACATATTAAAAATCGTTTTGTTAATAAATATTTCAGTATAAAGATTGACAGTAAAACCATTGTAATTAAGGCAAAACATACTGATAGTTTAATTAATAACTATCTGAATACTATTAAAACAGCACGTCTTCCTATCAGTTTATCGGAGGTACAACCCGCACATGAAATAACCGCAACTTTAGCTTCAGGAGCTATGAGTCATGGCGCTTTATTAGCAGAAGCACATGAAGCAGTAGCCCAAGGTACAAATATTGCTGGTGCCATAAGTAACTCAGGGGAAGGTGGTGAACATTCCAGTCGCTTTAACACAATAAGATCTAGTAAAATTAAACAATTTGCCTCTGGACGCTTTGGTGTGTGGGCTGGTTATCTTGCTGATCCAAACATTGAAGAAATTGAAATTAAAATTGCTCAAGGAGCAAAACCAGGCGAAGGTGGTCAATTACCCGCAGCCAAGGTTTCTGTCGAAATTGCATCATTACGTGGTGGTACACCTCAGGTTGAGTTAGTTAGCCCTCCTCCGCATCATGATACCTACTCTATTGAAGATTTAGGGCAATTAATCCACGATGCTAAAGCTGCACGAGTTAAAGTCATTGTAAAGCTTGTATCATCTGAAGGTATTGGTACTATTGCAGTTGGTGTTGCAAAAGCAGGGGCAGATATCATTAATGTTGCTGGTAATACGGGTGGAACAGGTGCTGCAGCTGTTACTAGCTTAAAAAACACAGGTCGTTCACCAGAAATTGGTATTGCAGAAGTTCATCAAGCGCTCGCCGCCAACGGTTTACGTGACAAAGTTGTCTTACGTTGTAGTGCTGCACATCAAAGCGGCCTAGATGTCGTAAAGTCAGCTGTTTTAGGGGGCGATTCATTTGAATTTGGCACCACTGCTTTAATGATGCTACGTTGTGTGATGGCTAAAAACTGCAACGTCAGATGCCCTGCCGGCTTAACGACTATACATGAAGAATTTAAAGGTGATCCTCGTATATTAGCTCAATATTTCATGAATGTTGCTCATGAAGTGAGGGAAATTTTAGCCAGCTTAGGTTATAGCAGTCTTGCTGAAATTCGAGGTCAAGCTGACTTGTTACATTTAATCGATCACCCCACAATGGTTGGACAACTTGATTTTACTCGCCTACTAGCCCAAGTTAATGAAGTTAAAATCACTAACCCAGTTTATTTAGAAGCAAACTTCGATATTGATGATGATGCAATTAATCAAATAAAACCAAAAATCATCAAAGGTGAACAAGTTATTATTGAAGGATCTGATCTTAAGCTCAACAATCGTCATAAAACAGTGGGCGGTCAAACAGCTATAGATATCGAACGCATACTTGCTTATGAAATAAGCGACCAACAAGCCTCAGATTCCGCACTGATCTATACCAACCAACATAATCGCCGTTACTTAGCACCTAATAGTGTTGTTTTTCGTACCACAGGTTCTGCTGGGCAAAGTTATGCAGCTTTTAATAATGATGGAATGCGTATGGAACATTTCGGGACTTGTAATGATGGCGTAGGAAAATCAGCCTGTGGTGGGACTATTATTGTCAATTCTCCTGGTGGAGGAACTAAGTCTCCTGGAGAAAATGTCATTATTGGAAACTTTGCTTTATTTGGCGCTACCGGTGGTAAAGCATTTATTAATGGCGAAGCAGGTGATCGTTTTTGTGTCCGCAACTCAGGTGCTATGGCTGTTGTTGAAGGTGTAGGTGACTTTGGTTGCGAATATATGATTAATGGTGCTGTACTAAACCTTGGCGATTTTGGAAAAGGCTTTTGTACTGGCATGTCAGGGGGCAATGCTTATCAATACGATCCTGACAATCGCTTAGAAAACTTACATGATTCAAGTTCAGTTGAAATTCGTAGCCTAACTGAAGAAACAGAAATCTCTAAAGGCCATGAACAATTTATTTTGTACATGTTAGAACAGCATATTGAAGTAACTAACTCAATTATCGGTAAAAAGATTCTTAAAAACTGGGAAATCGAACGTAAACATTTTAAATTCGCTATCCCTTTATGGCTATATAAAACTCAGACAGCTGAATATCTGAGTCAAGATCTTGACCGAAAAACAATGATTGAGGAGTTATCAGTCGCTTATGCTCAAATACAAATCAAACAAGTTAAAGAAGCATCTCAAGATAACCAGATTTTATTTAATGGAGAGATTCCTGAATATGGTGTGACTGATTCTGCACTAACATTTAAACTAATTAATAGCTTATCCGTCATTCAAAAAAATCTAGCTTGCGCTAAAGATCTGCTAAAAAAATCGGGGCAAACAAATATTACCGAAGAGCAAATTGGTCAGCAAGCAGAAAAAATGATTACACAACGTCCTCGTAAATTACAAGACGCTTTGGTTAAAACGATTAGAGAAGCTTATAGCAACTACAATGACGAACAACTTGCTGCTTTACTAGCAGATAAAAGATTGTCTGATTACAAAACTGCATTAATTCAGCGTGATGTTCAAAGCATCTATTCTATTGGTTCTACAGCATGGATAATCAGACAACATCATGTGAATGAAATGGCACTTGCTGGAGTACCTGGTATTGAAGAATACCTTGCAGGATTAGCAAGCCTAGATATTGTTCAAGTCATGCTTGATGAAAATCAAGCAGCCTAATAACTAGAATAAATATGTTAAATACAAAGACTATAAAAGTTTCTTTATAGTCTTTGTGTTGAAGCCATTAATAATGATAGGCTGAATAAAAAACAAGTTACCAAAAATATGAAAACACCGAATATTCCAGAAAATGCTCCCTTCAATGATATCCAACGCGCTTGGTTAGGTGGATTTTTTGCTGGCATGCACAGTCATATGCTTCAAAACACAGACTCTGTTAATAATGCAGATGCCCGCACGATTAACATCCTTTACGGAACTCAGACAGGTAATTCTGAATCTATAGCAAATGATGCAGCAGCTGTTGCTAAATCACATGGATTATTAGCTAACGTCAAAAGCTTAGATGATATTGAGCTAGACATGCTAGTAACAATGGAATATTTATTAATTATAATAAGCACTTATGGCGAAGGAGAAATGCCTGATAATGCACAATTATTATGGGATGCAATATCAGCTGATTCTTCTCCAAAAATGGAACAAACTAAATACTCTGTTTTAGCATTAGGTGATACAAGCTATGACCTTTTTTGCCAAGCCGGAGTTGATTGGGATAATCGTTTATCAGAATTAGGTGCAGATCGTTTATACGATCGTATAGATTGTGATGTTGATTTTGATGATCCAACAGAAGCGTGGATTAGCAGTGTTATCCCTATGATGGCTGAAGGTGCAACAGTCTCTGTTGTAGCGAGTGATAGCGAAGCAAATAACAAGCCAAAGTACAACCGTAAGAACCCATTTTCTACAAAAATATTATCTAATCGTTTACTGACTTCTGAAACATCATCTAAAGAAACAAGACATTATGAATTTTCTCTTGAAGGCTCTGGCTTAACTTATGAGGCAGGCGACGCACTTAATGTTATCCCTCAAAACTGCCCTGATTTAGTTGCTGATATTATTAAAGCCATACGCTGTAATGGTGATGAAGAACAGCCAATTCATAGCGAATTAATGACATTGTCTGAAGCTTTACGAACACATTTTGAAATCAAATTACCCAACAAAGATTTAATCCAAGAAATTGCTAACCGCTCAGGTAATCAAGAATTTAACAAATTAATAAAATCTGAAGATAGAAACGAATTATCAAAATATCTCTGGGGACGTGACATATTAGATTTATTATTACAATTCCCTGCTATAGATATTTCAGCGGCTGAATTTATCGCACTTTTAAAACCACTTCAACACCGGGCGTATTCCATTTCATCTAGTGGTAAAATGCATCCAGAAAGTGTTCATTTAACAGTTGCTAGCGTTCGATACAGAAGTCACGATCGAGATCATAAAGGGGTCTGTTCAACTTATATGGCAGATTTAGTTAATGAAAATACTGATGTTAAAATTTTCTTTTCCCCCAACACCAGCTTTAGAGTTCCTGAAGACGATACCCTTCCAATTATAATGGTAGGACCAGGCACCGGTATTGCTCCTTTTAGAGCTTTTTTACAAGAACGTCAATATAGAAAAGCAAGCGGGAAAAACTGGCTACTCTTTGGTGATCGAAATAAAGCAACAGACTTTATTTACCAAGATGAAATTGAAGCCATGCAAACAAATGGCGTACTGACTCGTTTAGACTTAGCTTTTTCTAGAGACCAAGAAGAAAAAATCTATGTTCAAGATAAAATGCGTGAAAATGGCGCTGAAATGTTCTCATGGTTAGAGAATGGAGGATCATTTTATGTTTGTGGCGATGCCAATTATATGGCCAAAGATGTTGACAAAGCATTACATGAGATAATTGAAAAACATGGTAACAAAACTGCAGATCAAGCAGTAGAATATGTTAATCAAATGAAAAAAGAAAAAAGATATGTTAGGGATGTTTATTAAAAAAAAATTTTATTAACATTCTTTGTATTTCAAAAAAACTATGCCTTAAGGTTTTTTACCCTTAAGGAGGGAGAGGCTCTGATTAAGTCGATTAGAATTTAGCGCAGAAAAAACTGTCGCTATTTTTTAGGAAGTGAGAGGTAATAGTTACTCTCTTGCACCGATCTTCGTGGAAAATATCGGCCGTTTTAGCAAGCTAAAATAATTAGACTTGATCAGAGGTTCCTTGAGGGTACCTCTATTAATTCTGCTTGAGCAACTAAGCACTTATAATATTTAAGAACAAGGCGAAAATTACAGTTAATAGCAAGCTATTAATAAGTTTTTTAAGCACAAAGATGCCAGTCATGTATTAATAGAGGTGCCCTCAACTCCATCACTAAAGTAACTTACTTCGTCGTAAAAACTATTTCTGAAGTACTACCTTTTGCAACAGACTTATCTGTCTCATTAATTTCTAATAAATATTTCGTTTTTGGCTCTAAAGTAACACTCTCAATAAGAATAGTTTTAGCACCATTCTTTTCTATTTTGTACTTAATATCATTACTAAAGAAAGCTTCTTTTAGATTCTTTAGTTTTGTGATAGAAATATGACTTGGTTTTTTTGAAAAGAAAGAAATTCTAGGGTTACGACTCACATTAATTGAATTTATAGCAGGAGTTATAATTCTTGGAAAAGGAGGGTATCCCCCTTTATTAACTTTAAAAGTTACTTTGCCAATACGCTGTTTATTTGGATTAGACTTGTGAATATAGTTTCCCTCTAAATGATAAGTCCCCTCTAGTAAATAAGGTTCCATGCTAGCAAGGTCACTGTCTATAAACAGCTCAATTTGATTAGATTTTTTTACATTAATATTAGTAAAAATAGTGTTATCAGGTGTGATTAAACGAGCACTAGAAAGTTTGAATTTATCATCTATATCAGCAGCAACTTGAAATGTTCCACCCTTAAGCTTAATATTATTATACTGATACCTAGATAGCCCTACATATAAAATATTAACATGATTAATAGTCACTAACTCAATATTAGAATCCTCACTCTCTTCATTATTTGCATTGTATGATTTAACAGCAACTAAATAAGAATCACCTAAAAATAATGATAACTTATGAGCTAACTTGCTTCCTTTATCAAACCTTTCAATATCTCCGTTCAAGAAAGGGGCTGGAGTATAATACAGCGCATACCCAGCAGCACCCTCAACTTCAGTCCAAGATAAGCTAACGTTAAAACCATTGACTTTAGCAACCAGAGTAGGAGCTTCTGGAGGGGCAGCAAAACTAATGGTAGAAAATAAAAAAAAAGATATGGTAGACATTAAGAAACGATTCATAATTTTTCTCTCACATAAAGTATTCACGCATCCCATGTTTATAAAAACAAATTACAAAGGAATAATGAGAATCATTCTATACTAACGTAGTATTTTATGTAAAAGCAATTACCACAAAAATATTAAAATAAATATCCACCTATGGAAAGACTACTTAAGGAACCTCTGATTAAGTCTTAAAGTAACCTGATTATCAAGGACCTTCCGCCAAAATATATTCCATTAA
>JAGLDH010000039.1 GCA_023145835.1 Methylococcales bacterium | reverse complement strand
TTGCAGGATCAGCTAAAGATGCTGCCGGAAACGCTGTAGACACAGCAGGTAATGCAGTTGGAAACGCAGGATCTGCTGTGGGTGATGTTGCTGGTTCTGCTAAAGATGCTGCCGGAAACGCTGTAGACACAGCAGGTAATGCAGTTGGAAACGTAGGGTCTGCTGTGGGTGATGTTGCAGGATCTGCTAAAGATGCTGCCGGAAACGCTGTAGATTCAACAGATAATGCAGTTGGAAACGTAGGGTCTGCTGTGGGTGATGTTGCAGGATCAGCTAAAGATGCTGCTGGAAACGCCGTAGACTCAGCAGGTAATGCAGTTGGAAACGCAGGGTCTGCTGTGGGTGATGTTGCAGGATCTGCTAAAGATGCTGCTGGAAACGCCGTAGACTCGACATTAGGTAATAATATGACTAATTCAGGTATAGATCTAAAAGGAGTTGTATTTAGATATAATTCAAGTGAATTAGATAGCCGTTCTTTTTCAATTTTAAATACAGCAATTAGTAAAATAAATGAATTAACGGGTAATATTGAAGTTGCTGGGTTTACTGATAATATTGGTTCAAGTAGCTCAAACGAAACTTTATCTCAAAGCAGAGCTAACGCAGTTTTGAAATATTTTGTTTCAAATGGAGTAGATACAAATCGTCTTAGTGCTAAAGGATATGGCGATCAATCTCCTATTGCGGATAACTCAACTAAAGCAGGGCAAGCTTTGAATCGTCGTGTAGAGTTATATATCAAATAGGTAATATATCTAAATTCTAACCATTCTCTATTTTTAAAATAGGGAATGGCTTTTGGATTTTAAAACTCCTGCCTTTTTTAATAATTAGCCTATAATTAAGAACCAGTTTAATTGTTTTCTTGAACTAATTGTATTGCTTAGATTACGCATTACTTTGTAAGAAATATTGCGATTATATTTACAGTGTTGTTTTTTTCTCTATTTTTATTTATATTATCTAAATTATTTTAGTAGAATACTTTATAGTGTATTGTTTCTTATAAGAATCAAACCTCAATTCTTTTCACTCACATATAAACAGTTAAAATATTAAAAAATGGATATTATCCAAGCACTTTCTCTTGCTTTATTACAAGGGTTAACTGAGTTTTTACCCATTTCTAGTTCAGCCCATTTAATATTACTACCTATTCTTCTTGGGTGGGAAGACCAAGGGCTTGCATTTGATGTTGCCGTTCATATTGGTACACTAACAGCAGTCGTTGTTTTTTATCGAAAAGATATTTACCAAATAATTAAGGCATGGGGGGCTTCTCTCATTGGAAAAGACCCTACTGATGATTCTAGATTAGCTTGGTATGTAATATTAGGTACAATTCCTGTTGGGTTAGTCGGTATCTCTTTACCTGAGGTGGTTGAGACAACGCTAAGATTTCCTCCTGTTATTGCTGTATCAACTGTCTTATTTGGAATTTTACTTTGGTATTCTGAAAGTCGTGCTGCAGAAAATCGGATACATGTAACATTAGCGGCAGCAATCGTTATTGGTCTGTTCCAGGCTATAGCTCTGATACCTGGTACTTCACGTTCTGGTATCACAATAACAGCCGGTTTATTAATGGGGCTAAAGCGTGAATATGCTGCACGTTTTTCATTTTTATTATCGATTCCTGTTATTGCTTTAGCAGGTATGCTCAAAGGGTTTGACCTTTATGAAACTTCTGACCCTGTTTCTTGGGATTTAATCATTATTGGTGCTGCAGTGTCAGCTGTCGTAGCTTATTTTTCTATTGGATGGTTTTTAAGGCTATTGGATAGAATCGGTTTAATGCCTTTTGTCTATTATCGACTAGCCCTGGGAGCTATCCTCGCCTACATATTTGTCGGAGAGTTTTAATAAAACGAAAACTGCACCGGTTCCACCCTGTTTAAGTGGTGTGGAACAAAAGGCCTGAACCTCTTTATGTTGGCGCAACCAAAGATTTACATCATTTTTTAATACAGGATGATTATCAGTTGAGCGATAGCCTTTTCCATGAATTATATGTACACAACGAAAACCATCTTCTATACTAAAATGTAAGAATCGAGACAACTGATACTTTGCTTCTTGACTCGTTAAGCCGTGTAAATCTATGGATGCATCTAATCCAAAATAGCCTTTACGTAATTTTTTCAAAATATTTTTTTGTAATCCTGGTGCAAGAAAACTAAAACTATCTTCTTGATAAAGCTTTTCAATTTCGGTTTCAAAAAAACTTTCAAAGTTATTTTTAATTTGATGAGGTTTTTGTTGAGGATAAGGTTTCGGCTTGCTTTTAGAAGAAATTATTAATGTATCTGATTTTAACTTTTTGACTTTTCCTATTGATTGCCTAAATAAGGCTGAATCTTCTGAAGATAGTTTTTTTTTTGTCACGATAATTAAGTACTTAATTTTATTTTCTTTAGCGTAGTTGATTTTATAGCATTTTAATCTAAAATTTTATTTCTTTAATATGAATAATATTTACCTCACATTCTTGTTATAGTGAAGGTGGTTATTTGTTACATGCTATTTATAGCAAACTGAAGTTTAGTTTGTAAATGATTTTCATCAATAGTTGAAGAAGGTTAAAAAGGATGTTAACACTTTTTTAATATCACTTATTTCATTGAATAGAGGAAAATTGAATTCATGATATGCATATTTTAATTAGTAATGATGATGGCTATCTAGCAACAGGACTTTGCTCCCTTGTCGCATCATTAAAGCACCACGCCACAGTTTCTGTTGTTGCACCAGATAAAAACCGCAGTGCCGCAAGTAACTCATTAACTTTAGAAATGCCACTTAGAACTTATCAATCAGAAAATGGTTTTATTCGTGTTGATGGAACACCTACTGACTGTGTTCATTTAGCTATTACAGGTTTATTAGAACAAGAACCTGATATGGTGTTTGCAGGAATAAATCATGGGTCTAACCTTGGTGATGATGTACTTTATTCGGGAACTGTAGCTGCAGCAACTGAAGGACGCTTTTTAGGTTTACCAGCCGTTGCCATCTCTTTGGCTTCTCATGACCCTAAACATTTTGAAACAGCAGCTCATGTTGCAGCTTATTTATTTAAAAAAATTATAAAAAACCCTTTGCCAAAAGACACCTTGTTAAATGTAAATGTACCTGATCTTCCTATTCCTGAAATAGAAGGGTATCAATCAACTCGCTTAGGTCAAAGACATAGAGCAGAACCCGTCATTAAATCAAAAGATCCGCGTGGAAGAGAAATTTATTGGGTTGGGCCACCGGGACGTGAACAAGATGCGGGGCCAGGAACTGATTTTTTTGCGATTAAAAATAATTATGTTTCTGTTACCCCCTTACAACTGGATTTAACACGATATGAAAGAATGGATGAAATAAAACAGTGGTTAGTTTAGCTCAACAAGCTGTGACACAGCGTATTCAGGGTGTGGGCATGACATCGCATAGAACTCGTAGCCGAATGGTTGATCGTTTACAACAGCAAGGTATATCTGATTCCAAAGTACTTGAGGCAATGAGAGCTGTTCCAAGACATATTTTTGTAGATGAAGCATTAGCGAGCCGATCTTATGAAGATACAGCATTACCTATTGGTTATAACCAAACAATTTCACAGCCTTATATAGTCGCTAAAATGACAGAGTTATTGTTAGAGCATGAACAATTAACTAAAGTATTGGAAATTGGGACAGGGTGTGGGTATCAGACAGCCATATTGTCACAATTAGTTGATAAAGTTTATTCAGTAGAAAGAATTTCAGCTCTACTTAAAAAGGCGAAAGATAACCTATGGGATTTAAATTTTAAAAAAGTAAAATTTCAACATAATGATGGTGGGTGTGGGTGGCCAGAATATTCATCTTATGATGGTATATTAGTTGCTGCTGCACCCGATAAAGTCCCAGATGTATTATTGCAACAATTAAGTATTGGTGGCGTTATGATTATCCCAGTTGGGCAAAAAAATAAGCAAAAGCTACATAAAATCACTCGGACATTAGAAGGGTTTGATGATAAAGTTCTGGATCCAGTTAGTTTTGTCCCTTTTTTAACAGGAAAAAGTTAATGTTTCAAAAGTTATATGATAAGGCGTTAGTGTGGGCTAAACACCGACATGCAGAAAAATATTTATGTGCATTAAGTTTTGCAGAATCATCATTTTTCCCTATACCACCGGATGTTATGCTTGCACCCATGGCATTAGCTCAGCCAAACAAAGCTTTCAGACTCGCTTTACTTACAACTATATTTTCTATTTTAGGCGGTATGTTAGGCTATGCTATAGGCTTTTTTATGTTTGACTCAATTTCTCCTTGGTTGCAAGAGTCGCGTTATTGGGATAAATATCTGGTTGCAGAAAAGTGGTTTAATGATTGGGGTTTTTGGGCTGTATTTATTGCTGGTTTTTCACCCATACCTTATAAGGTATTCACAATTGCTGCTGGCGCCTTAAATATGCTTTTTATACCTTTTGTTTTAGCTTCTTTAGTTGGGCGTGGAGCACGTTTTTTTCTGGTTGCTATGTTAATCGCAGCGGGTGGGGAGAAACTTGAATCAAAGTTACGTCAATATATGGATTTAATAGGCTGGGTAGTGGTTGGTTTAGTTGTCATTGGTGGAGTGGTATATAAATACTTATATTAAGGTCAGTTAACTAAATTAAATAATATTCACAAACCTAACTCTGACACTGATTACAATAATAACTCGCTCTTTGAGCTATTTTTATTTGTTTTATAGGTGATGAACAGAGCAAGCACTTTTGTTCAGATCTGCCGTAAACTGATAAAGATTGTTGAAAATAACCTGGTTTCCCTTGTTCATTAACAAAGTCCCTCAATGTTGTTCCTCCTTGATTAATTGCTTGTTGCAAAACAACCTTTATGCATTGAGCTAATTTTTGATAACGTTTAAGAGAGACTCTTCCTGCTTGCCTTGTTGGGAGTATTCCTGCCATAAATAGAGATTCACTGGCATAAATATTTCCAACTCCAACGACATGATGACCATCCATAATAAATGCTTTTATAGATACTTTTTTATTTCTGGAAAGTTGGTGTAAATGGTTGCCCGTAAATTTTTCAGATAAAGGTTCTGAACCTAATTGACTGATGAGTTTATGCTGATTAATAGGCTCGGTTGTATATAAAATAGCGCCAAACTTTCGGGTGTCATTAAAACGAAGAACAGTTCCATCAGTAAAGACAAAATCAACATGATCATGTTTTCCTGGAACTTGTTTTGAATCTACAATACGTAAACTGCCGGACATACCAAGATGCAAAAGAACTGTGCTTACTTTATTTGTTTCTAATAATAAATATTTTGCTCGTCTGCTTACTTTATTAATAACAAGATTTCGTAATATTTCATTAATATTCTCAGGAATTGGCCAACGAAGTTGTCTTTGACGAACAATAACTTCAGCTATTTTTTTTCCTGTGATATGTGGGCTAATCCCTCGACAAGTTGTTTCTACCTCAGGTAACTCTGGCATTTATTTGTTTAATTAATTTCAGAAAGAAGAAAAGCTGTTTCATCTTGTAATTTTTTACGAAAAAATAAAAACTTCCATCGAGCTCCTCCACATTGCTTCCATAACATTGTGGAACGGATGCCTGCTAACAATAATGCCCTGATTTTATTAACGATATTAGGTTGGGCAAGAAACTCTTCTTTGCCATTTACCATAATACGAGGTTGTAATGTACTAATCGTATTATGGTAAAGATCTCCTAGCTTTGCTAACACATTTTCATGCGTAGAACTACCAAAAGATTCGGATTGTGCTTGTGCTGTTTTTATACCAGTAAGAATTTTATTAAGCATTTCAGGTCTGTTGGAAAGCTGTCCTTCTAAAAAGACTAAGGAAGCCGCATAACGTGCTTGCTCTGGATCAGCAATAGTACGTGCAGATAGTTGGCTTTTCAACTGCAGTAAACCAGGTTTAAGTTGCTCTAAACTACCATAAATATCAATTACACCTTCTGAATCTATTTTTAAAATACTATTAATACTTGTTTCAACAGCTGAACTATCTGAGGTTCCTGTATTAGCTAATTGTTGAACGAGAAGGCAAGATTGTGAAATTCCGGCTAGAGCAATAGTTTGATTAGTTATGGTATTTAAGGTCATAGATAGAGTGATTTTTAAAAATAAACTTATTTAGTTACTTTATTTCCAGCTTTAATCCAAGAGGTAATACCGCTAGATAAATGGTGGATATTTTTCATTTTCTGTTGTTTAATTAACAATTTGCCTACCATACCACTTCTACCACCAGATCTACAGACCAAAATAATAGACTGGTCTTCGGAAGACTTTAGTTGGTTTAATTCGGCTAACCATTTTTCAGCATTATATTTACCTTCCGATGAAAAGAATTGTAGTTTATGACTACCTGGAATAGTTCCGGTTGATTGCCATTCTTTTTCTGTACGAATATCTATGACTAAAGCATTTTTATTTTTCTGCATGTTAATAAGTTGCTTTGTAGATAAGTCTATCAGTGCTTCTGCAGAAATTATTGATGAAAAAAGAGAGAATAATAGAATAAAAGTGAGTTTTATTTTCATAAGAAGTATTCTTTTAATTTGTAAAAGGAAAGGTTGTTAGTTATTGAAATCTAATCTATATAAGAATGTTGCAATATATCAACATAAATTAAAACTAGGCATAGAATAAAGTATATTTAGTCTAAATTAAGTTTATAGTTTTATTTATCAGTTAAGAATATTAAAATACTATAATTAATCATGATTTAATCGTCTTTATTTAATTTACACAGTATGATACTCATTTAAATTGCAGATAACCAATGTGGAGAAAAAAATGTCAGAATCAGTTTCATTAGTAGTAACAGGCATGAAATGTGGTGGTTGTGAAACGAATGTTAAAACAAAACTAAATGCTATTGATGGTGTCATATCAGTAGAAGCTATGAATAAAGAAAAAAAAGTAGATGTTGAATTTGATGCCGAAAAAACTACGATAGAAACCATCTCGCAAGCTATCGCTGATGCTGGTTTTGTTGTTGAATAAAGCAATGTATCATTAAGTGGTTATTTATTAAAGGTATTTTTATGAGTACGAACGAACGAGCAAGTTCAAAAGATAATAAATTAAGATTATCCATTTTAGGTATGAGCTGTGCTGGTTGTGTTAGTGCTGCAGAAGAAGCACTTGCATCAGTAGCAGGAGTAGTCGAGGTGAGTGTTAATTTTGCTGATCATTCTGCAATAGTCAAAGGAGATGCTGATCCAGAATTAATGAAAAGGGCTCTACAAGATGCCGGTTACGATGCTGCTGTCATGGAGGGGTTTGAAGATCCTAGTGAACAAGAAGAACGTGAATTACAACGTTATCAAAAATTAATGTTGAAAGCTAAAGTCGCTGCGTTTTTTGGTGTGCCATTAATGGTGCTTAGTCACTTAGAAGTATTACCAACCATTGGATCTGATTTTGGGCGTTGGTTTTGGCCTATAATTGCAATCATCACTTTAGGCATATTGCGATACTCAGGTGGACACTTTTTTTCTGGAGCCTTAAAATTAATAAAGAAAGGACAGGCGAACATGGATACCTTAATTGCATTAGGGACCGGTTCTGCTTGGTTTTATTCTTGTGTAGTGATTGATTATTCAAGTCATTTAACCCAGATGGCTCCACATGCTTATTTTGAAGCATCCGTTATTATTTTAGCTTTTATTAATTTTGGCTCGGCCTTAGAAACAAAAGCGAGAGGAAGAACATCCTCTGCAATCAGAGAACTTATTGGTCTTCAACCTCGTACTGCACGAGTCGTTCGTGATGGTAAAGAACAAGATATTGCAATTGAAGATGTAGGGTTAGGTGAAACATTAAGAGTAAGACCGGGTGAAAAAATTGCTGTTGATGGTGTATTAATTGATGGTCATTCAACTGTTGATGAATCAATGTTGACAGGTGAGTCCATTCCTGTAGAAAAAACTAAAGACTCCGAAGTCGTTGCTGGAACAATAAATGTACAAGGCAGCTTTTTGTTTAATGCCACGCGTATTGGTCGAGATACAGCATTAGCTCAAATAATCAATAGTGTCAGGACTGCCCAGGGCAGTAAGCCAGCAATTGCAAAATTAGCTGATAAAATAGCAAGTGTATTTGTTCCTGTCGTGGTTGCAATAGCCGCCTTAACTTTTCTTATCTGGTATAACTTTGGGCCAGACCCTTCATTAGGCTATGCCTTTGTTACATCAATGACGGTCCTCGTTATTGCTTGTCCATGTGCATTAGGATTAGCGACACCCATCTCTGTTATGGTTTCTGTTGGACGAGCTGCTCAAATGGGAATTTTGATACGTAATGGAGATGCATTGCAAAGTACAGGAAAAGTAACGTGTTTAATTTTAGATAAAACAGGCACAGTTACAGAAGGGAAACCTGTTGTGTCAGCAATAGAAACGGCAGAGGATTATGATCAAGACACTGTTTTGCGTTTAGCAGCGAGTATTGAGTCAGGTTCAGAACATCCTTTAGCAGCCGCAATTTTAGCCGAAGCTGAAGAAAAACAAATCAAGTTGGATAAAACAACGGCTTTTGAAGCGATTGCAGGCCACGGCATTACTGCTATGATAGCTGATCAAAAAATATTCTTTGGTAATCAAGCCTTAATGGATGAAAATGGGGTTAAATATGCTCGTCATATTAAAAGGATAGAAGAGTTATCTGCTCAAGGACAAACTGCAATGATGCTAGCTGTTGATAAAAAAATTGCAGGCATTATTGCTGTATCGGATCCTATAAAAACAGATTCAGCTATCGCAGTACACCAGTTAAAAAGTAGAGGGATGCGTATTATCATGGTGACAGGCGATAATGAAATTACAGCGAAAGCAATTGCTAAACAAGCCGGAATATCAGAAGTTAAAGCTCAGGTATTACCTGAAGAAAAGGCAGAAATAGTAAGGAAACTACAACTCGCTGGAGAAGTTGTTGGAATGGTAGGTGATGGAATTAATGATGCACCTGCTTTAGCCCAAGCTAATGTTGGCTTTGCTATCGGCACTGGAACAGATGTTGCAATTGAAAGCGCAGATATTGTTATTCTCCAAGGCTCATTACTAAAAGTACCTGAAGCGATAGCTTTATCAAAGGAAACAGTCAAAAATATTAAACAAAATTTATTGGGTGCTTTCTTTTATAACACTATTGGAATTCCTGTTGCTGCAGGTGTGCTTTTTCCTGTCTTTGGCATTCTATTAAGTCCTATGATTGCGGGTGCAGCAATGGCAATGTCTTCAGTGACTGTTGTAACAAATGCTAATCGCTTACGGTGGGTAGAATTAAATAAATGATATACTAGATGGTTTTAAAACCCCATCGAAGAAGAGGGTTAAACTGTTGTGAGTGAAAGATGAGTAAACTAAAATGTGCAGTTATTGGCACGGGTTATTTAGGTAAGTTTCATGCTGAAAAATATGCCTCTTTAGAAGATTGTGAATTAGTCGCTGTTGTAGATATAAATGAACAAGCGGCTAAAGATGTTGCAGAAAAATATGGCATACAAGCTTTAACAAATTATGAATCCTTATTAGGTAGTGTTGATGCTGTTAGTGTAGTTGTACCCACTCAAGTCCATCATATTGTTTCTCGCGATTTTTTAAATGCTGGAACTCATGTTTTAGTAGAAAAACCAATAACAGTGACTGTAGAAGAAGCTGAAGAACTCATTGCAATTGCTAAAGAAAAAAATGTCATTTTGCAAGTGGGTCATTTAGAACGTTTTAACCCTGCCATTACGGGGTTAGATAAAGAAGAAAAACCCTTGTTTATTGAGGCACATCGTCTCTCTCCATTCAACCCCCGCGCAAACGATGTCAGTGTTGTTCTAGATTTGATGATCCACGATATTGATATCATATTAGCAATGATTGATTCTGATATATCTCGTATAGATGCTAGCGGAACAGCTGTTTTAACTAATGGAACAGATATTGCCAATGCACGACTCACCTTTGCTAACGGATGTGTTGCTAATGTAACAGCCAGCCGAATTAGTATGAAAATGGAACGCAAAATGAGAATGTTTAGACCCTCATCTTATATTGCTGTTGATTTTCAAAATAAAGTGTTAACTAAACACAAAACAGGGGACAAAGAAATGTTTCCAGGTATACCTGAAATTATCAGTGAAGAATCTGTCTTTGAAGATGGTGACGCTCTTTTGGAAGAAATAAAGCATTTTGTTAATTGTATTCAAACAGGTAATAATCCATTGGTCTCTGGTGAAGCAGGTAAACGCGCTTTACAAGCTGCAATTGAAATAACCAAACTGTTAAAGCACGGGTAAAAGATTAATGATGATACCAATGGTAGATTTACAAGCTCAATATATTGATATTAAAGATGAAATTGAGCAAAGTATGACTGAAACAATCAATAAGTGTTCTTTTATTTTAGGACCTAATGTTCACGCGTTTGAAAAGGAAGCTGCTGATTACCTTGGAGTTAAGCATGCAATAGGGTGTGCATCCGGTACCGATGCTCTACATCTAGCATTAAAGGCTGAAGGAATAAGCAAAGATGATGAGGTTATTACCAGTGCATTCACCTTTATTGCGACTGCAGAAGCTATTTGTTATGTCGGTGCAAAACCTGTATTTGTTGATATTGATAAACAAACATTCAATATTACGGCTGAAAATATAGAAAAAGCGATCACTCCAAAAACTAAGGCTGTAATGCCAGTACATTTATTTGGTCAACCAGCTGAATTATTTAAAATAAAAACATTATGTGATAAACATAATTTAAAATTAATTGAAGATTGTGCTCAGTCATTCGGTGCAAGAATAGATAAAAAACAGACGGGATCAATTGGACACGCTTCAGGCTATAGTTTTTTCCCTAGTAAAAACTTAGGTGCTTTTGGTGATGGCGGATTAGTCGTAACTAATTCTGATGATACTGCAAAAATGCTAAAAATGTTGCGCAATCATGGTTCAGATGTTCGCTATTATCATGATGTTATTGGCTATAACAGTCGACTAGATGAAATTCAAGCTGTTGTTTTAAGAGCAAAATTAAAACGTATTGATCAATATAATCAATCACGAAGACATGTTGCGCACCTGTATTCAGAATTAATGGCAGATTTACCCTTAACCACTCCTTATGAAGATGAAGTAGGGGAGCACGTTTATCATCAGTACACATTATTATGTGACCGCCGTGATGAAGTTATGCAAGCATTACAAGATAAACAAATTGCTTGTGCTGTTTATTACCCTGTTCCTTTACACCAACAAAATGTTTTTAAAGAAGAGTGTGCTGAACTGTCTTTACCTGTCACAGAATTAGTGGCTGAAAAATGTTTTTCTTTGCCCATTTGTCCTTCATTATCAGACGAATCAATAAAAGAAATTGTTGCTGTTATTCGTAAGGTTCTAACAAAATAGTATTGTATTAAAATATAAATTTTAGGGCGGGCTTTAGTCCGCTAGTTATAGGCAAACATTTAATATAAGGTCTTTCTTTTGACTGAATCTTCCAACAAAACAATTATGTTTAGTGCCGGTGAGTCCTCCGGTGATCAACATGCCGCCAATATGTTTTTAGAACTAAAAAAACAGATGCCTAAGATAAAAGGAATTGGGATGGGCGGGGCAAAAATGCAACAAGCAGGGATTGATATATCATACGATTCGGCAGGAATTGGTGTCATTGGGATATTCGAAGTGATAAAGCATTACGGGGAAATTCGCCGTGCTTTAAAGCAAATGAAACAGCTTGTGGCATCTGAAAAACCAGATTTGTTAGTTTGTGTAGATTATAAAGAATTCAATTTAAAATTAGCACAATTTGCAAAACAACAGAGTGTGAAAGTATTATTTTATGTCAGTCCTCAAGTATGGGCATCGCGCCCAGGTAGAGTCGTTACATATGGTAAAGCTATTGATATGATGGCTGTCATCTTTCCTTTTGAAGTTGCTTATTATGAAGCTGAAAGTGTCCCTGTTAAGTACGTAGGGCATCCTTCAGTTGATAAAGTCACTCCCATTCGGAATAAAGCAGATGACTTAATTCAATTTTCATTACAAGACAATAAATTTATTATTGGCATCCTTCCTGGTAGTCGGATCAATGAGATTAATAGAATGTTACCCGTTATGCTGGGTGCTGCTGAAAAATTAGCACAATCATATAAGGGAGTACAATTTTTATTACCCCAAGCAGATTCAATTACTGATGAGCTTTTACAGTCATTTTTAAAAAATGTAGATATTGATATTAATGTCATTAAAGACCAGCCTTATGACGTTATTCAATGTTGTGATGTTATTATGACTACATCAGGTACTGCGACATTAGAAGTTTCATTATTAAAGGTGCCGATGGTGATTGCTTATAAATTATCAGCCGTCACTTATTTTTTAGCTCAATATATTGTGAATATAAAATATATTGGTTTACCGAATATTATTGCAGGTAAAGGTATTGTTAAAGAGTTGATACAGCATGAAGCTACCGCAGAAAATTTAGCTAAAGAAATTAGTGAAATTCTAGACAGTACTGTCTATAGAGAAAAGATGATGAATGAGTTGACTATCATAAAGAAAAAGCTAGGGCAGGGTGGTGGATCTAAAAATATGGCTGATTTAGCTGTCAAAATGTTACGAGACTAATGTTTTATAATAAAAAATAGTACTGGAGCTGTTTCTTTTTCTGAACTATTAATTTGTTCTATATCAAACTCATTCATATTAAGCTGCTTACACCATTGCTTTATTTGTTGTGTTTCTTCTTTACCACCTGAGTGTCCAGGATAAGCCATAATAGTAAGAACTCCATGAGTAGCTAATAATTCTATCGCTTGGTTAAGTGCAAGTAATGTAGAATCTGATTGAGTAATGATTGTTTTATGACCCCCAGGCAGATAACCTAAATTAAACATAATGGCCTTGATTCTTCCATGGTACTGACTCGGTATAAAGTCACTTAAGTTTTCATGACTAGTATTAAACAACTTGGTGTTTTTAAAATTCAACTCATTAGATAAATTAGTCTGTGCAGATTCAATTGCTTGTAGTTGAATATCAAAACCAAAAACCAATCCTTGGTCACTGACTTGTTTAGCAAGAAATACTGTGTCATGTCCATTCCCCACTGTTGCATCAATTGCAAACTCACCTGCTTTTAAATGATTTAAGATTAATTGATGAGCTTGTTCAGTTAATGAGTTACGTTTTTTCATAATATCTTGAAATATCATTCGTTAGGATAATCGGCTGATTATTAATCAAATGGTCTACTAAATTTTGGCAACTTAAAGGAATTTGTAAACTTCCTTTTGCTCCAAACCCATTAAAAAAAACTAAATTTTTATAGTGGGGATGAGATCCTATAAATGGATGTTTATCTAATGTAGTAGGCCTGATTCCAGCTTGTTGATTGATGATGTGATCAAGTATTAAATCAGGATAAACTTGGTTAAGTGATTTAAGAAGCATACTTTTTGAAGAAGATGTTGTCTTCGTATCGGAAATATTTCTATCAAAAGATGCTCCGGTACGAAATTGATGTGAATTTAACGGAATAAACCACTGCCCATAATTAAGAATACTATCTATAATTTTCTTTGGAGAACTTGCGGTAATAATTTCTCCTTTGACGGGCTGGAAAGGTAGCCATGAAAACCAAGGGTTCTGTATCGCAAGATATCCTTCACAAAATATAATGTGCTTAGGTCTAATATGTTTCCATATTAAGTTGGGAACTAGCTTAATATCATCGTAGAGACAATCAGTTTTTATATATGCATTTTTAGAAATAAAATATTTCTTTAATCTTTTGAGTAACGGTTGCGTTAATAAATAGCCTGTTTGTTTTTGTTCTAATAATCCATAAGAAGTATTAACCAATGGAAAGGATGGCGTAATTTTAGATAAATAATCTTGATAGCCAGCTTGTATAAGTCGTTTTTGACAGGCAATTAATTCTTTATCATTACGAATAACGCGTAACATGGGCTTTTCAACATAAAATGTTTGTTGAAAATAAAGGGAGAGTTGTTGGTAATAATGTAATGCAAAAGGAAGATAATGATCAACATCAGTAGACTTTACAAAACGCATTCCTGTGACTGGGTTGATCAATCCTGCAGCAATTAAGGATGCATTTTCTTTATTATTATCAACAACGATGACTTTTTTATCTCGCTGGATCAGTTCCCAAGCAAGCAAACTACCGGCTAACCCTTGCCCTATAATTAAATAGTCTACATCCATTGTATAACTAGAAAGAGCATGTTGTGTAACACTGAATTTAATTCTTTCATAGCGAACTAAAGACTGCCATACAAAATTAAGTTTATATTAATTACCTAGATATTGATTTACAACGACTAAGTCTTGCTCTGTTAAACTACTTGCAGTCTGTTTTAATTTAATACCATTTATTAAATAGTCATAACGGCTTCGCGAATAATCTCTCTTTGTTCTATATAAGTTTCTTTGTTCAGATAAAACATCAACCATCGTACGAGTACCCACCTCAAAACCGGCTTCTGTCGCTTCTAAAGCATTTTCTGCAGATGTAACAGTGGCCTTTAAAGCATTAACACGGCTTAGACTGGAAACAACATCTCGAAAAGCGTTTCTAATTTGACGTTTAACTTGCCTTTTTGTACCTAATAACTCTTCTTTAGCAGCTTGATAATCAAAATGAGCTTGTTTAGCTTGAGAGCTAGTTGCACCCCCTTGAAATATTGGAATATTTAATTCTAAACCAACCTTCTGTGTATCTCCACGAATACCAAAAGAACTGTTTACATCTTGTAGACTATAATCGGCAACAATATCTAAAGTTGGTAGATGGCCTGCTTGTTTAATGGAAACATTTTTTCTTTTATCTTCAGCTTCATTTAATGCTGCAATAATTGAAAAATTATTTACTTCAGCATTTTTTGTCCATTCAGATATATTGTTAGGTGTTGGATGAGTAAAGTCTATTGGTTTGTTAAGACCCACAATATTTTCATCATTATCTCCAATAATTTCTCTTAATGCTTCCTTACTATCATCCAGCTCATTTTCAGCCTCAATTTGATTGGCTATTGCTTCATCATAACCGGCTTGAGCTTCGTAAACATCGGTAATTGCGATTAAACCAACATCATAACGTTGTTTTGCTTGTTCTAATTGACGTTCAATCGCTTTTTGTTCAGACAATGTAAATGCTAAGTTATCCTTGGAAGATAAAATATCAAAATAAGCTTCTGTCGTTAACACCATTAAGCTTTGCTGGTCTGATTTATAGTCAGCTTCAGCCTTGGCTATTTTATTATCTGACTGGCTCAACTGTACCCAATGATCCCAGTGAAAAACTGGTTGGGAAAAATTAATCAAAAGGCCGTGATCCCAATAATTCTGAACACCAATAGCTTGAAATGTTGGTTTTTTATTAGACAATCGATTGCGGCTACTTCTTGCCGAAAAAGAAAGATTAGGGAGCATCTGTGCAATACTCTGAGATTTACTTTCTGCAACTGAAAATTGAGTGTAGTAAGACTTTTTGAGTTTCGGATCATTCTTAAAAGCAAGTTGATAGGTTTCAACTAAGTCTTGTGCATTCACTTGATGGCTTAATGCAAAAAAAGATAGAAAAATTATAAGTTTATATTTTACTTTGATCATTTTGAATATTTAAAATACTAATTTGGAAATAAACTATGCAGACTAGTGCCTGGTGCCAATATGTTTGGAGTCTACATAAAAGAAATAACCCTAACTATAGAATGTAGTTCGTTCTTATTGAAAAGCAAACTCAACTTAACTTTATAACATATTTATTGATATAATAATGACAAAAACACTTAAGACTCATTAGTTTAAATGTAAATTAAGAGTTAAAAATCAGAAGTTATTTTGTATTAGGGCTTTACCTATTGTCCTGTGCTCCATTGTCTACATCCTATCCTATAGTTAACACACTGTTCTGGTCTGAAAAACAGGATGCTGGATAAGTTGCAATAGAATATGCCAGCCTTTCTTTTAGTCAAAAACTTAATTCATAACGCGGTAAGGATTTTTGGTGAATAGATTTGGAGCAGAAACAAAGGCGAAAAGGAATCTGGTTTTAACTGGATGATTTAATGTGTTTTTATTCTGCTGTAAATATAGTTTTAAATGTATAATTTAAAAGAGTACAAGCTAAAAATGTAAGCAATAAACTATTAAGAATAGAATACTCGATTTTATTTTATGATATGTGTTTTAGAGTCTGTTTTACCTAAATTATCTACCCAAGAAATAGTAATTTCATCTCCTATATTTCCACCTTGTAGTAAAAAATCAAAGTAAGGGTTTTTTGAAATACTACCACCCATTTGGCATTTGATAATTTGTAGATTGTTATGTTTAACTGTAAGTTCTTGAATGTGATGTGATGGAATTAGCTTGCCTTGTTTGTCTTTTTTTCGACCATTATCCATAGGATGAGTTATCAATGATCTAATTTGAGTGGTTTTTTCTAATCGTTTTGTTCTTATTTTAATACTGGACATTAGCCGCAACCTCCTTTTGTGACTTTAACGAATTGAGTTTTTCTATAAAGCTTCCCCTCTGCTTCAACAATCACAATAACATCACTTGTCTTTGCCATTTTTATGCGGGCAGAGACATGAGGAGCAACGGCTGGGGATAAATAAAATTCTGCGATTAAAGGGTGAGGGTTGTTTTCTACTAGAATAGAAATTTTGGTAACCTTTTTTAAGGTGCTAGAAATTGAAATGGGCACAACAGCACCATTCTCTGCAACTTTTGGTAAACGACTAAATTTGATTTTCTTGCTTTCTATAAATTGAGTATTTCCATATAAATGTTCTATTATTTTTGCATAATCTTTTGGTTGAAACTTTTCTTTTTGCCATTCTGCATTAGCTAAAGATGGACGGAGAAAACCACTGGGTAGTGCTAAGCTATATGCAGCTATGCTCAAGATTTTTTTTATGAATTGTCGTCTGTTTTTTAACATTAATTGCAGTTTATTTCTATGAAAATAATTTTAGATAAGTTTGGGCTGATTGTTTTGGGTTGTGAGTAAATACTCCTCCAATAACTGCTAATACATCTGCTCCAGCTTTTAAAAGTTGATCGCCATTACTGGGTAAAATCCCCCCGATTGCAACAATTGGAATGTGTATTTTATTGTGGGCTTGGTGCAGTGTTTCTATATGTGCTGGTGCCGCTAAAGGCTTAGATATTGATGGAAAAAAACGACCAAAAGCAACATAATCTGCTCCTTGTTTTTCTGCTTGCAGTGCACTGGAAAGATTGTTGTAGCAAGATACACCTATAATCGCCTTTGAACCAAGCTTCATTCTTGCAGAAACAATATCACCATCGTTCTTACCTAAATGAACTCCATCTGCACCGATGTAGTCTGCCAATTCAGTATTATCATTAATAAGAAGAGGGACATTATATTGACGACAAAGTAATAGGAGTTCTTTAGCTAAATAAGTGGCATTTTTTGGGGTTTTATCACGATATTGAATGACGGAAGCCCCGCCTTTTAATACTGATAATACTTCTTGGATAATAGTGTCACAACTTTTATCTTCTGTTTGAGTAATTGCATACAGACCACTTGATGGAAATTTCATGAGTGTTGCTCCATCCAAAACAGTCGATTTGGGTTGTATTGTCCTTGTCCAACTTTATAAGCAGCACCTAGTGAGTTCCATGTATATTCTTGAGCTTCTGAAATGGCGGTAAAAGGGTCAAGATCATGTGCAATAAGGGCTGCAATAGAGCTTGCTAAGGTGCAACCTGAACCATGGTAACTTCCTTTTAATCTACCCCAGCTAAAAGTCTCAATTTTATTATCATGTTGAAATAATAGATTATTGACAGTTGTAGATTGTTCGTGAGTCCCTGTTATTAATACATAGCGACAGCCTTTATCTAACAAGCTCTGACCGCATACTGTTAAGTCACTTTGTTGTGTCAAGAGTCGAGCTTCTTCACTATTAGGTGTTAAAATGCTTGTGCAGGGTATAAGTTTCTCAGTAATACTATTGATTAATTGTTCATTTGCTAATGAAGTTCCTCCTCCTGCTGCTAAAATAGGGTCTAAAACAACTGGAATATGTGGGTTTTGTAATAAAATAGATTGAATAGCAATGGCGGTTTCATGACTGCCAATTAAACCTATTTTAATGACCTTGACTGGAACGTCTTTTAGGATGGTCTTTGCTTGGTAAATAATTTCTTGAGGCTTTTGCGGAATTATTTTTTTTACATTATGACTATCTTGTTCTGTTAATGCAGTGATAACACTACAAGCATGACATTGATGGCTGATTATTGTTTCAATATCTGCTTGAACACCAGCTCCACCGCTAGGGTCATGGCCAGAAAAAGATAAAACGACGGGGCGATCAGATTGCATTGTTTTAGGAAGAAATTATCAGTCAAAAGGGTAGAGTATCATAAATGTACTTTATAACTGTTGAGGGTATGCGAAAGGCTTGGCTAATGGCTCCCCAATAAAAAGGCCTTGTCCGGGCCAGGCAACACTTTTCCAATAAGCTTCAATTAAGCTATTTCCTTTAATATAATAATGCATCATAACACCAGGGTTTGGGAATTTTTGAACAAAATTACAAGGCTCTATAACAGCCCCATAACTACCTGTAGCTCCAGCCTCTAACCATTTCAAACTACTCATTTGTGTGCTTCCAAATAAAATACCTCCTGTTGATGTTAAATGATCTGCAACGGCTCCAGGTAAATAATGATTTGATGATATTTTATCGATGTGAATTTTACCTGTGAAATAGAACATTACATCCTGCTTATCTTCAATAAAATCTTGTTCAATGGAGACTGTTTCCCATAAACCATTAAATACTTCCGTAATTTGAGGATGAAATACAGCTCGAGCACTTCGTTGTTTATCTGAGGTTTCTAATAAATAGGCAGTACCAGTTGGGTAGCTATAATCAGATGCTATACCACGATCTATAAGTTGCTTAACTTCTTTAAAGGTTTTTCCTGCAAGTGCCATCGTAGGTCGCCATTTAAAATCAGTATAAGGTTGTCTACTTTTAGTATTAAAATAGGGTGAAGGAAATGTTTTATTGCAACCTGTTGCACAAAATTTCTCATTAAAACCAGCTGCAAAAGCAGTTGTGATGGACATACAACCGACTCGAAAAGGGACTGACCATGTTAAGGCATAAGCTTGAACATGAGGGGGTGTTAATTTATCAACTTGTTTTTTTATATGTTGAAAGTCTGCAACAGGAAGGACTTGAAACATAGGATTAAAGCTGATACGTATAATATTCTGTGTGGGTATTTTTCGTTGTTGTTGATAATAGTTGGCTATTTGGATACTTATAGGATCAAAATCATTCACAATAATGCCTAACTGACGAGCATCTATAGCAGGTAATGGGGTGTACAATGGATTAATCTGTGCAGTCGATGTGGATGAATAAAATGTAATAAATATAATGATTAACAGAAGTTTTTTAAAACAAAATACGGGCATTTTGGTGAGTGATTTGAAAATAATTATAAGTAACTGACTATTAAAGTCATGATTTTTGGTTTAAGTCTAGTACAATTAAATACTTCAAGCTTAGTAGTAGATTCTATCTTAGCTTTTATCAAGTTTTTAAAAAAGATTTAAACAACATACCTATGCCTGAAACTACGTATGACAGTGTTAAAAGGTTTACATCTTCTAAATCAGTAACTCCTGCGCTTTCTAGACAAGAGTTACTTGAAGTAAGTCAGAACATTAGTCTGTATTTTGCTCCTAGAATATCAAGTAATAATAAAAAACTTGTTCTTCTATCTATAGATCCTCAGCATTTGTATGCCTATTGGAATTTTGATGACGATGAAAGTCAAAATAAAACACCATCTTCGTCTAATACAAGTGATAACAAGATGCTTAGAATTTATTCACAAGAAGTAAGAGGTGATGTAGTTAAATCAAAGCCTTTGGTTGAATTTAAGATTCAAGGTTCTCAAGCAAAGCAACTGATTAGTTTACCTATCATCAATAGAAAAGAGACTTATTTCGCAAAGATAGGTGAATTAAATTCAAGCAAAAACTTTATTCCATTAATAATCTCAAATAATACAGCCTGTTTCTCTAGACAAAAAAAATTAAAAAAAATAAGTTTTACTGATTATATTATTCCTTACAATAATATTGAATTTAAAATTAAAGAACAGTCAAAATTAAAAAAAACTCATCGTGAGCGTACTAATTATTCTGGTAAAGGACGGTAACACAAGTGGGTACAGAAAAAGGATTTCTCAGTATTATTCTTCATGCACATTTACCGTATGTAAGACATCCTGAATATGAAAGTTTTTTTGAAGAAGTTTGGCTTTTTGAGGCAATAACAGAATGTTATGTTCCCTTAATAAATGCTCTTGATAATTTATCAAAAGATAATGTCGATTATCGGTTAACACTCTCATTATCACCTACATTGCTTATGATGTTAGGTGATGAATTATTAAAGACACGTTATCTGACTTATTTAAATACTCGGATTGAACTTGCAGAAAAAGAAATTATTAGAACAAAGAATCAAAAAGAATATCAAAAATTAGCTCGATTATATCGTCGGTTTTTTATTCATGTTCGCCAGATATATCAAAATTATAATTTTGATATATTAAAGGCATTTAAAAAACATTATTTTTCCGGTCGACTAGAACTCATTTCAACTGCTGCAACCCATGGTTTTTTGCCTTTACTTAATATCAGTGAAATAGCTGTACGTAATCAAATAAATGTTGGTATTGATACCTTTAAATCTATTATGGGGTTTTCTCCTGCTGGGTTTTGGTTACCAGAATGTGGATACTATCCTGGTTTGGAGTTATTGCTTGACGATGCAGGAATCAACTACTTTTTTATTGATACTCATGGTGTGGTTGATGCGAGTGATTTACCTAAGAATGGTATTTACGCACCACTTGATTGTGGAAATAAAGTAATGGCGTTTGCGCGTGACCCTGAATCATCTCATCAGGTTTGGAGCGCTCAAGAAGGTTACCCTGGAGATATTAATTATCGAGAATACTATAGTGATATAGGTTTTGAGTTGGATTTGGAAGATGTTGCTCCTTATATTCTTGATGGTAAAACAAGAATAAATACTGGAATCAAGTATCATCGAGTCACTGGAAAAGGGCAAGAAAAAAAGATTTACGACCCTAAAAAAGCAAAACGTAAAGCATATAAAGATGCAAAGGATTTTATTGCTAAAAGGGAGCAACAAATAAAAATACTATCCAGAAAAATGAATAGACCTCCTGTTATTGTTTCACCTTATGATGCTGAGTTATTTGGTCATTGGTGGGCAGAAGGAATACATTGGCTAGAAAGTGTACTAAGGCTAGCAAGTGAACCAGATAATCAAATAAAATTAGTAAGCTGTAAAGAATATTTGAAACAGCAAAAAAATCATCAAGTATCTGTTCCCTCATCATCAACCTGGGGCGATCAAGGTTACTCTAGTTATTGGATTAATGAAGATAATGACTGGATTTATCCTTTTTTACATGAAATGGCTGAAGAAATGGAGAAGCTTGCTGTTGATTTCACCGGTGTTAGTGTTTTACCTGTACAGAAAAGAGCATTAAACCAAGCTTTTAGAACAGTATTACTCGCGCAAGCATCTGATTGGCCGTTTATTCTAAAATCAGGAACAACGATTGACTATGCTACTAAAAAAATAAATGATTATTTGGCCAGATTTAATTATTTACATGAATGTATTCGTAATAATAAGATAAATGAACATTATTTACTTGCTTTAGAAACGATGGATAACGTTTTTCCAGATATTGATTATCGTGATTATAAGCCAGTAATATAAATTGAGGATTAGAAAAAGGCTATTACTTCCCCTAGCCAGCATTTTTGTTAACGGGGAATTTAACAAACCTAGGGAGTTATTAATGAAAACTACTCGATTAAATCAAACTTTTTGTGCTTTAGTGTTAACAAGTATGGCTTTTTCTGTTTCCGCAGACTGGACTTTAAATAATGCAGATTCATCACTTAATTTTATTTCGATAAAAAAACAATCTATTGGTGAAGTTCATACCTTTAAAAGTATAGAAGGGGCTTTAAAAGACAATGGAAATGTCACTGTAGACGTGTCTTTATCGAGTGTTGATACAAAAATTCCTAAGCGCGATGATAGAATGAAAAAGGTCTTGTTTGAGATTGCTCAGTTTCCTAAAGCAACGGTATCGACAAAAGTGGATGTTGATAAGATTAATCGATTGAAAAGTGGTGAGTCTTTTTCACAAAATTTAGAACTTAATCTATCTATTCATGGACAACAGCAAAAAATTGATGCAGATATGCGCATTACTTCTTTAACTGATAATAAATTGCTAGTTTCTACTATAAAACCCATTATTATTAATGCGCGTGATTATGAATTTGAAAAAGGTATTAAAATGTTGCAAGTACTTGCAAAGTTGCCATCAATTAGTACAGTGATTCCTGTGACAGCAAATTTTATATTTAAAAAGTAAAAAATATATTTTATTCATCGAGCATACTATGTCGGCTATTCAACTGCTTTATGTAGAAAATTTAATTAGCAGAAAAAATAATCAAGTTCAGCAGAACTTGAATTTTTTTATGCTGGTAGAGAATCTTAACTTTGACAAGCAAATTGACGTTGTTTGGGCGGGAGAAGAGGGGAAATGGCAAGATTTGTCTGCAAAATATTATAGTATGCAAGGGCATGATAAAGAATTTTGGCATGCACAGATAAAATTAACATTAACCGATGATTTTTCACTACCAGGTAATATTCAATTTGGTTTGCGTTATAGAGTTTTAGAGCAAGAATATTGGGACAACAACAATGGACTTAATTATTCGAGTGAAGCTGACTCTGGTATTAAATTAACCGATATTAATCAATTACAGAATATTGATTTTCAAGTTAACTTAAATGATAGTCAGTCCATTATCCCCGTTACGGTAGCTGTTGACTCCACAATTAATGCAGAAAAAGTAATACTGCATTGGACGGTTGATAATTGGAAAACTACGCACTTATCAAACTGTGAATATAACAGAAATTATTGGAATAATAAGCGGCAAAGTAATGCTCGTAATCCAAATCAATATGAAATCCAATTATGGACAGGGCAGATTGATCCAGGTGATGCATTAAAATTACAGTATATTATTAGTTGTGAAGGTGATAATAAGGTTATTTGGGATAATAACGTAGGAAATAATTATTGTTTACAACCTGATCAGTTAAAAATATTGATTCTGAATTTACATTGTTATCAAGAAAAAGATCAAGACAGTAAATTCACACAAATAGCGAAAGCAATAGATGAATTAGATGCTGATATAGTCTGTTTTCAAGAAGTTGCTGAATTTTGGAATAATGGGGAAGGGGATTGGCCATCCAATTCCGCCAGAATTATAAATGAACGCTTACCTCAAGTATTTAACATATATACTGATTGGGCGCATTTGGGTTTTGATAAATATAGAGAAGGAGTTGCTATTTTAAGTCGGTTCCCAATCTCTAATCAGCAATCAAAATATGTATCAAATAGTCAGGATATTTATAGCATACACTCAAGAAAAGTTATCATGACACGTATACACGTTCCCTTTTTAGGCGTAATTAATGTCTTTTCTGCACATTTAAGCTGGATAGAAGATGGTTTTGAAGAGCAGTTTCAACGATTACATGAATGGGCAATAGAAAACCAGGCTGACGATGTTAAAACAACACTATTATGTGGTGACTTTAATATTACAGCAGGCTCAAAAGGCTATGAATTAGTGGTTAACTCTAATGAATATGACGATCAATATTTAGAAGTAAATCAAAAAGGTGTTTTTGAAAAAATATTCAGAGTTAATGATGGCCATTGGCAATATTTATTATCAGAAGACTATCGCATTGATTATGTTTTTATGAACAAAAATAGTGGCCTACAAGTAACATCGGCAAAAATAGTTTTTACTGATGATGACTATGGGCAAGTATCTGATCATTGTGGTTACTTTATGACATTTGAACCAAAAGAAAATAAATAATAATCTAGAAAGAACTTAGTTACGTTGTTACGTTACATTTTATTTGAAATTGAGTTGAAAAATGGTTTACAAACGTTAGAGCACAAAATGAGGTGGTGATATGCAAATAGCAGAAGACTATGCCATACCCGTTAGAGGTGAATTAGGTGGCACTTTCGCAAGAGTTAATGACTTTAATGATGAGTTTTTTATTCGTTGGGGGAAGATTAATTTTGAAGTATTTCAGGGAGCTCATGTCAACTTAAAAGTAATCTTAAAGGTCTATAGCAACAATAATATTTGTGAAACCTATGTTGTAGATACAGATGCTTACAATATCGAATGGAATAGACATACGAGAAGTACCCGTGATTTTTATATCCATCCCTTTTCCAGTAACTTTGGTCAAGTTAACTGTGTTAAATTTTCTTTTATTGTCCATATTGATGAGCATTCTATTGCTTCAGAAAAAGAATATATTTATATGGATTGGCCTCAATTACAGAGCAACTCTGATGAGCCTCAATACTATGAGATTTCTGCCGATAATTCTACTTACAACCATTATAGAACGTATGAATTAAATGATCATGAATTGCAATGCGATGTAGATTGGTTTAATCACCACTTTGAATCACTTGAATTAGTCCCTAAATTTACTAAAGGCCAGCCTGATCATCCATATCATCCAAAAAGCTATATTCATCATTTAATAGATAAAGTAATAAAAACTAAGCATGAAAATCATGACCGGTTATGTACGATTAAAGTCAGCGTAGATTGTATTGATGATGAAGATTTTGTATCACATCTAATTCATGCTAGTGAACAAGGCGTATGGATTCAATGTATTGTTGATTGGCGAAAAATGACGCTTACTAATAGTGATAGTTATGCTCGTCTCAAACGTGCAGGTGTTGAGTTAATTGGGGTTATTTGTAGTCCAGACCACCATTTGATTGAAGTAGAACCTGATATGCATACTAAATTCATTATTTTTAATGATGAAGATTGTATTATGGGATCGTTTAATATTACTTTTGGTCGTTGGTGGGCCAACTGGGAATCTGGAATGACATTTCATTCAAAAGGTGTCTGTCGATTACTAGATAATATATTTCAAAGTCAACGAGGCGGTGTTATTCAACAATATGGAGTAGACCCTTATAGTCATTTTAATTTGCTCTATACCTTTGGTAGACACAAAATACAAAATGGAAATAACTTCCTTCCTCATCACGCTATTCTTGCAGAAATAACGCGTGCTACTTATTCTATTAAAATTACTTTATTTTTGATTGGTGAATTGTTAGGCGATCATGATGACAGTGTTATTTGTGCTTTAATTAATGCTAAAAACAGAGGTGTAGATGTACATCTTTTACTAAATGGGCATTTGGCTAGACAAGGAAAAGTTGGTATAGAGCGATCTATGGAAGACGAATTGAATTGCCCACTTTTACCTGTTATCGAAAGGTTGAAATCTGCTGATGTTGCAGTAGGATTAGTTTATGGAAAAGATGATCATTCGGTACCTTATTCACCTATTCATTCAAAATACTGCATTATTGACGAACACATTGTCATAGATGGTAGTTTTAATTGGTATAACACGTCAGTTTTCTCACATGATTTAATTGTCATTGTGGCTAATCATGAAATTGCAAAGCCATATTTGCAAGAATTTCAGGAGATTCAAGATTTGTTACGTGTTTATTATTAAAGTAAGTATTGATATCAACTTTGCTATTAGAGGTAACAGGATAAGAATAAAAAATGTGTAATAACTGAAAAGTGAATAATACCTATTATGTAAAATAAATTTATGTAAAATAAATAAAAAAAATGAAAAGTAATGATCAAAAAATTGAATATGATGCTATATTAATAACTTATCTTGTATAATTGGAAATCACATTGCTTGTAGATAGGGATTGTTGAGTGAAAGTGATTATACATAAATTAAGATTTTTAAGGAAACAAGTAGTTTAAAATCATATAATTAAAGACTAGGAAATGAAAATTGTTTAACAATATACTCGTTGTTTGTGTGGGAAATATCTGTAGAAGTCCAATGGGCGAGGCAATTTTAAAGGATGTTTTGATGAAATCAGGTAAAGAAGATTATTTTGTCAGTTCTGTTGGAATTGGTGCTTTAGTTGGACATAAGCCTGATCCAATTGCGATACAACTTATGGAAGAGCGAGGTATTGATATTTCTAATTATCGAGCAACACAGATGAATTCAACTATAATTAGGAAGTCAGATTTAATTTTAGTCATGGAGTCTGGGCATAAAACACATATAGAAAATAAGGAAAATAGTGCAAAAGGGAAAGTTTTTAAGTTAGGTGAATGGGGTGGGTTTGATATTCCAGACCCCTATAAAAAAGAAAGAGATGCTTTTGAATATGCATTGCAATTAATTGATCAAGGTGTTGCTGATTGGCAGAAAAGAATCTGATTGAAGGTTCTTTCTTACTGGTTGAATTTAGATGGTTTAGTATTAATTACCATCTAAATGCTTGTGCTTTAGACTACATTTTTTTAAAGTAATTGAAATAGTTACCAAAACAATAGTTTTTTTATTAAATTTAGGATAAGAAATGCGAATTAAAATACTAACATTATTATTTATTTCTCTGGGGTTGTCAGGTTGCTCTGTTGTACCTGGTATGCATCAGGGTACATCTGATGAATCAAGTGTTGACATGCCGGTTGTTAAAAACAACAAAGCTGTCATGAAAAAACTTAATATTAAAGAGATAACAGCTCAAGTTGTCATTGATATAGAAAAAAACTTTAATAACCGAAGCTTAGGGCCTGATAATGTAGCTAATCATTATTTTAATTATCGAATAGGCTCAAATACTATTAAAGGTGTTCCTGAGAAAAAAAGACAGACACAGTATTTAGTTGGACCCCGTGATGTTTTGACGATTACAGTCTGGGATCACCCTGAACTGACTATCCCTGCTGGAGAGTTTCGTTCTGCAACAAGTTCAGGTAATGGTAATATTGTTGGAGAAGATGGAAATATCTTTTTTCCATATGCGGGTGTAATAAAGGCTGCAGGTCGAACTGTAGAGGAAATACGTGCAGAATTAACACGTAAGTTAGCTAAATATATTGAACGAGTTCAACTTGATGTACGAGTAGCAGATTATCGTAGTCAACGCGTTTTTGTGGTTGGAGAAGTTAAAGTTCCTGGTGTTCAACTTGTTAAAGATATACCATTAACGGTATTAGAGGCAATCAATCAAGCCGGTGGTGTAACAAAAGAGTCTGATCGACGAAATATTACCTTAACAAGAGATGATAAAACATATAGTATTAATTTATTAGCTCTATATGAAGGTGGTGATACAAGTCAAAATGTTTTACTTCAAAGTGGTGATGTGCTGAATGTGCCTGATAGAGAATTTAATAAAGTCTTTGTATTAGGGGATACAGCAGGATCCGGGACAGGTTCTGCTAGATCACGTAGCGTGTATATGAATAAAGGACGTATGACTTTAACTGAAGCAATTAGTGAGGGTGGTGGCGCAGATCAAGAAGAATCAGACCCTGCTAGAATTTTTGTTTTTAGAAATGGTCTTGGTAAGTCTGAGATTTTTCTTTTAGATGCTAAATCACCCGACGCATTATTATTAGCAGATAGATTTCCTTTACATCCGCGTGATGTTGTTTATATAAACCGTGCTGAAGGAAGACGCTGGAATCAAATCATCCAACAAGTTAAACCTACAGTTGATTTGTTAAATGTATTTGACTCATCTCCATCTTTTAACCCTATTGTTAAATAGTAATATTAAAGCGTTAAGCAACTACTCAATATAATTAAGTTTTGTAGAATAGGAATAGTTTGTCTTATTTTACAAAACTTAAAATTGAGTGGTTGCATTTTTAAAATCTAAAGCTATTCTTATCTTTACAAGCATTATTGAAACTAATAATGCTCTAATAATAACTCTCTTTAAATTGAATTTTATACATTAAGAGACCCATCTTGTTCGAAAGGTATAAATCTATATTTATTTGATTTATATTATATTTATATTTTTAATATAAACTTCTACAATTAACCAAGCTAATGACAGACCAACTAAATAATAACGATCAAGCACTTGATAATTATCAGAATCAAAATAATGAAAAAGTGGATGTAAGGGAATTACTTGGAGTATTATTAGATAATAAATGGTTAATTATTACGGTCGTTATAATTGCTGTCATCATCGGTTTAGCTAAAGCGTTACTTAGTACTCCGATTTATAAAGCTGATGCTATGTTACAGGTTGAAGAATCGTCTCAGCCTTTAGGTGCTTTGGAACCAATGGAAGCATTATTAGGTGCTAAAGTTCCCATAGAAGCTGAAATATCAATTCTTAAATCTAGGAAGGTTTTAGGAGCAGCTGTTAAAAGTTTAAATATGGAAATTACAGCTGAAGCTAAATATTTCCCTGTTTTAGGTCAGGCGGTTGCTAGAAGTTTTCAATTACGCAATAAAGATAAAATTTCTTCTCCATTATTTGGTTATTCTGAAAATGCTTGGGGTGGTGAAGAAATTAAAATTGAAACTTTTAATGTTCCCTTCGATTGGATAGGTAAACCCTTTATATTGATAGCGGGTAAAAAAGGGCTGTATAAAGTTTTCGATGAGAATAATCAGTTTGTTGCTGATGGTCGAGTAGGTTATCAAGTCAGTAAAAAAATTAAAGGAAAAGATACTGAATTTAGATTATTTGTATCCTTATTAAAAGCTAGGCCAGATACTTCTTTTATTGTTTCAAGAAGATCCCATATGGATGCAATTGAGGAAATCAATGAGAATTTTACGGTATCAGAAAAAGGAAAAGGAACTGGAATTATTAGTATCACCCTAGAATCAGAATCTCCAGATTTGGCGATGAAGATACTTAATGAAATTGCTAATATTTATGTACGATTGAATGTTGAACAAAAATCAGCAGAAGCTCAAAATACATTGGAATTTTTAGATAAGCAACTTCCAATGATAAAAAATCAATTAGATGCAGCAACTACCGCATTAAATGAATATAGATTACAAAAAGGATCCGTAGATTTAAAGATAGAAACACAAGGTATATTGGAAGGAGTGGTTCAAAAAAGGACTGAAATGACACTTCTACAGCAAAAAAGAGATGAATTACGCCGTAGTTTTACTTCATCACATCCATCTGTGGTTGCTATCGATAAGCAAATTAATAGACTAGACGTTCAAATGAGGAAGGATAGTAAGGCAATTACTGAGCTTCCAGAAACACAACAAGTGATTCTAAGACTGTCTAGAGATGTTCAAGTTAATTCTGAGTTGTACACGACACTTTTAAATCATTTGCAAACGATAAAGGTTGCTAAGGCTGGTACCGTTGGTGATGTAAGGATTATCGATCATGCTGTTGAACCCAAACTGCCAATAAAACCAATAAAACCACTCATTGTAGTCGTTTCATTTATTTTAGGTGTTTTGTTGGGTGTTGCCATCGCCTTTATCCGAAAAGCAATGAGACGAGGTATTGAAGATCCAGATATTATTGAGAGACATCTTAATATACCTGTTTATGCTACGGTTCCTCATAGTAGTTTTCAGAAAAAATCAAATAAATTACAATCTAAAAATAAGCAATTTACCAATTCGTTTTCTATACTCGCAATAGATAATAATGAAGATTTAGCTATAGAAAGCTTACGAAGCTTACGTACAACGCTACACTTTGCATTTTTAGAAGCAAAGAATAATATTATTATGATTACCGGACCAAGTCCTGGTATTGGTAAAACATTTATATCAACAAACTTAGCTTTTGTTTTAGCAAGTTCTGACAAAAAAATATTGTTGATTGATGCTGATTTACGTAAAGGGTTTATTAATAAAAGCTTGGGTGTTGAGCGAGAAAATGGATTGTCAGGCCTGATTACACAAAAGATTAAAACTGCAGACGCCATTCGGACTATTGAGACACCGGAGGGAAGTATTGACTTTATTCCTACTGGGGATCTTCCTCCCAACCCTTCGGAATTATTGTTACACGAACGTTTTGCTAGTTTGTTAGAAGGCTTTAGCAAAGAATATGATCAGATTATTATTGATTCACCTCCTGTATTAGCTGTAACTGATGCTTGTATAATCGGACGTTTAGCCAGTGCAACATTAATGGTTATTAAATCTGGTGAACATACGCTAAGAGAATTAGAGCAAAGTGCTAAACGATTAAAACAGAATAATGTAGAAGTCAAAGGCATCGTTTTTAATGATGTAACATTAGGTACATCTGGGTATAGTAATTATATTTATCAATATGATTATAAATAGTGATATAAATTAAGATTTATTCATTATTAAATTATATATATGAATTAAGCTCCATATAATAAATAAAGCTTAATTCATTTTTCAATTTTTTAATCTATTCAAGTTTATTTTAAAAAAATTCTCTATTTATAATAATTAATAAGTATTTTTTATATTAATTTGTTGAGATATAACTTCGAACATTTTTTTATTTTTATAATAATGATTGTGTTATGAATAAAAAATTGGTTTTGTTTTATATGATATTTAATTCATTATTTATTTAGAAATGAACCTATGTCTAACTAATAGAAGTTAAACCCCCCTTATATCTTGAACATAGAATAATTTGAACTATGCTGTAAGTATTTCAATGAATTGGTAGGAAATACGTCTTATGCATAAAGCAATTAAACCTTTGTCAATCCCTTTACTTTTATTCTGTTCAACAACAGTTTTGGCAGCTAGCTTTCCTACTCAACCGGGATCTAAACCTGATCTAACTCAATCAACAGTATCTGAACAAGAGGTGGAACCAGATAAGTTTCTTATTGCAGCTAACGACCACATTACGATTGTTCCTAACAAAATTTCTGTCGTTGAAGGAAGTGTTATTACTAATGACCTGAATGGGAATTTTGTTGAGTTGATAAGTTCTCCTGTGAGTGAATATGGTTTTTTAGTACTAAATGCTGATGGGAGTTTTACTTATACACTTTATGCAAATTCATCTAGTGTTACTGATCTTAAAGTGGGAGATGTTGTAACAGATGAATTTTTGTATACCTATATTGCTATATCTGGACAAAGTGCTTCAGCAAAATTGAGTGTACAAATTATTGGTAATCCAGTTGATGCAGATGGAAATACAGTATTTCAAGCACCAGTTGATGAACCTTATGATAACGTTGATGTTGAGTTTAATAATCGTTCGGCTCAAGCAACGCCTTTAAACTCAGGTAGAAATATCAAAGGTCATTTACACCATTCTGGAGATAAAGACTGGTATAAGCTAGCAAGTTCAGGCAATGAAATAGTATCACTTGAGGTGTGCCCACAGGGTAGTAGTTGTTTTGGCAAAAAAAGCTGGGTTCTTTATGTATTTGATAGCGACAAATTAACTCAGGAAATGGAAGAACAAAGATATATTTTTAGTCGCTGGCTTGATGATACAGGTTCAACAATAGATGAAAGTGGAACTCAGATTATTACAGGAACAAATGGAAGTTCTAATCACATGTATTTAAATTACAGAACAGGTGCTTTTGATGGGGCTCTTATTGGTATTGTTGATCCATGTTTTGATACTTCAAATAAAGTTGATATAGGTGTTGGAGATGGAGCCAAAAATTATTTGATTGCCATATCATCGACATTAAAAGGAGATGCTGGTTCTGAGTCATGTGGCAATGGCTCAGTTGTTTTACATGAGCCAGGATTAAATGTGATAGGACAGGCTCCAGATGGTAAAGACAGTGATGGCAATATTCAATTTAAACCTAAAAAATATACGACAACACAAGAGTCTTCATTTGTCTTTCCAAAAAGTGACGATCAATATTCTATTAAAATCACAGGGACTGGGCTTAATCCATTATTATCAGAAGAAGCAAAAGCAAAGTCTGCTACTTATGCGATGAATATTGGTGAACTGATGATTCCCAAACTACGTATTGTTGATCAATTATTTTCTGCTAATTTAAGCTTAGAAAAACCAGTTACTCGAAATGCTAATAAAGAGAATAACTTAATGTTTGGTTTATCAAACCTACGATCATTAAGCGTTGATGAAGACAGTGATGCTTTTCAAGCTACATATAACCCAAAAAACAAACAAGTTATCATTCCTAGAGTAACAGATTTAAATAATGGGAATGCATATTCAGTTATTATGCAATATCACCCTGCTGGTGGTGGTAAGGATCAATGGATTGATGTCATTAACTATGAACTTATTCAATAGTTTTGTTAACAATATAATATATAAACTTTTGTAGTCAAATATAAAAGTAAACAATTATAAAACATCAACTGGGTTATTCCTGGTTGGTGTTTTTTTTTATTATAAAGGTTAGATTTTTTATAAGAGATTTGTACAATCTGATAGAATTAAGGAATTTTTTCAAGTCTTTAACAAAGGGTACATAATGCTAGAGCAATATCGCGAACATGTTGCAGAACGAGCCGTAGATGGAATCGCTCCTAAACCTCTAAATGCAGAACAAGTTTCAGGGTTAGTTGAATTAATTAAACATCCTCCAGCAGGTGAAGAAGAATTTATTCTCAATTTATTAATTAATCGTGTTCCGGCTGGTGTAGATGAGGCTGCTTATGTTAAAGCGGGGTTTCTTGCAGCTCTAGCAAAAGGAGAAGATCTTTCTCCTATAATAGATGCAGTGAGAGCAACTGAATTATTAGGCACAATGCTAGGAGGCTACAACATAGCCCCCTTAGTTGATTTGTTAGATAATAATACTTTAGCACCAACTGTCGTTACTGCCTTAACTCACACTCTCCTGGTTTTTGATGCTTTCTATGATGTTAAGGAAAAAGCGGACACAGGGAATACATTTGCTACACAAATTATCAATGCATGGGCTGAAGCTGAATGGTTTACAAGTAAACCAAAAGTTCCAGAAAAATTAACAGTATCAGTTTTTAAAGTAACAGGTGAAACTAACACGGATGATTTATCTCCAGCTCCTGATGCTTGGTCTCGTCCAGATATTCCCTTGCACGCCAAAGCAATGCTTAAAATCCCTAGAGAGGGGATTACCAATGCTGAGCAACAAATTGAAGATCTAAAAAAGAAAGGATTTCCTGTTGCTTATGTGGGAGATGTAGTTGGTACAGGATCTTCACGTAAATCTGCTACTAATTCAGTTCTATGGTACACAGGTGATGATATACCTCATGTTCCTAATAAAAGGGCAGGGGGGGTTTGTGTTGGTGGAAAAATTGCCCCTATTTTTTTCAATACAATGGAAGACTCAGGAGCATTGCCATTTGAATGTGATGTAGATAAAATAGCAATGGGTGATGTGATTGATATTTATCCCTACGAAGGTGTTGTCAAACGACATGATAGTCATGAACTCTTAACTGAGTTTTCATTGAAAACTGAAGTTATTCTAGATGAAGTTCGAGCAGGCGGTCGTATTCCTCTTATTATTGGTCGAGGGTTAACTGATAGAGCTAGACAAGCATTGGGTTTAGAAACTTCAGAAGTTTTTCGTCGTCCACAAGATAAAATTGAAAGTAATAAAGGTTATACCTTAGCTCAAAAAATTGTGGGTAAAGCCTGTGGAATTACTGGTGTCAGACCGGATACCTATTGTGAGCCAAAAATGGCAACAGTGGGTTCACAAGATACTACAGGGCCAATGACTCGCGATGAATTGAAGGATCTCGCCTGTTTAGGTTTTTCAGCTGACCTAGTTTTACAATCTTTTTGTCATACAGCTGCTTATCCAAAGCCAATTGATGTAGAAATGCAACATACATTGCCTGATTTTATTATGAATCGTGGTGGGGTGGCCTTACGCCCAGGTGATGGCATTATCCACTCATGGTTAAACCGTATGTTACTACCTGATACTGTGGGTACTGGTGGTGATTCACATACTCGCTTTCCGTTAGGAATTTCTTTTCCGGCAGGTTCCGGTTTAGTTGCATTTGCTGCAGCAACAGGCGTTATGCCGTTAGATATGCCAGAGTCCGTTTTAGTCCGTTTTAAAGGTAAAATGCAACCTGGGATTACACTACGCGATTTAGTTAATGCGATTCCCTATGTAGCAATACAAAAGGGTTTGTTAACGGTTGAGAAAAAAGGAAAAAAGAATGTTTTTTCAGGACGTATTCTTGAAATTGAGGGTTTACCAGACCTAAAAGTAGAGCAAGCATTTGAATTATCTGATGCATCAGCTGAACGTTCAGCTGGTGGCTGCACTATTCGTTTAAATGAAGAACCTATCCGTGAATATATGAACTCAAATATCACACTTTTAAATTGGATGGTTACCGAAGGTTATGGGGATGCTAGAACAATTAACCGTAGAGTCGAGCAAATGCAAGAATGGTTATCTAGCCCTATACTAATGGAGCCAGATACTGATGCTGAATATTATGAAATAATAGAAATTGATTTAAATGAAATTAAAGAGCCATTAATGGCATGCCCTAATGACCCTGATGATGTGAAAACATTATCAGATATAGCGGGAACAAAAATTGACGAAGTATTTCTTGGGTCTTGTATGACTAACATTGGTCATTTTCGTGCGGCAGGAAAATTACTGGAAAAACATGAAGGCCGTTTGCCGACTCAATTATGGATATCTCCACCCACTAAAATGGATCAAGCTCAATTAACAGAAGAAGGTTATTACAGCACGTTTGGTAAATCGGGTGCACGAATGGAAATGCCAGGGTGCTCTTTGTGTATGGGGAATCAAGCTAGAGTTGCTGATAATGCGACAGTGGTTTCAACCTCAACACGCAACTTTCCTAACCGGTTAGGAAATAATGCAAATGTTTATTTAAGTTCTGCAGAACTTGCCTCTGTTTGTTCAATTTTGGGGAAAATACCCACATTTTCTGAATATATGGAATATTACGAACAGATTAGTGAAACAGCAGATGATACTTACCGATATTTGAATTTTGATAAAATTGAAAAATATCAACAAAAATAATTAGGTTGGATTGATACTACTATCAATAGCTAAAAATTATCCTGCTATATGTTTGGGTTGCCAATATAAAAGGCAACTCAACTTATCTATTAAAATTTTCAAACCACTAACTTTATGATTAAAACTGATGTTGTCATCATAGGAGCGGGCGCATCTGGTTTAATGTGTGCAATAGAAGCAGGAAAGAGAGGGCGCAGAGTTGTCTTGTTAGATAGTGCTAATAAAGCTGGAAAAAAAATTTTGATGTCAGGGGGAGGGCGGTGTAATTTTACAAACTATGCTATTGAGGCAGATCATTACATTTCTCAAAACCCTCATTTTTGTAAATCAGCATTAAGTCGCTACACACAATGGGACTTTCTGTCATTAATCGATAAATATAAAATACCTTTTCATGAACGGAGTCATGGTCAATTATTTTGTGATAAGAGCGCTAAAGATATTTTAAATATGTTGCTAGCTGAGTGTGATAAGTCACAAGTCAGTATTCAATTAGATTGTAAAATACAAGAAATAACACACAAATCAGAAAATGAATTTCAGCTTACAACGGATAAAGAGACGGTTCATTGCTCTTCTATTGTTGTTGCAACAGGTGGCTTATCAATACCAAAAATTGGAGCAACTGCATTTGGTTATCAAGTAGCAGAACAATTTAATATTAATATAATGCCTATATCTGCCGGATTAGTTCCATTAACCTTACAACCTGAAGATAAGTTAAAATACTCTTCACTTTCTGGCATTGCAGTGCGTTGTCTCGTTAGTAATGAAAAGCAAAGCTTTAAAGAAAATATTTTATTCACTCATCGTGGTTTAAGTGGCCCTGCTATTTTGCAAATATCTTCATATTGGAAGCCTGGTGAAAATATTATTATAAATTTTTTGCCTGATAAAGATGTCATTCAATCATTAAAAGAAAAACGTAAAAATAAGGTAAAGCTACAGGTCAAAAATATTTTATCTGAGTGGTTACCAAAACGTTTGGTTGAAATGTTAATAGATTCCCATTTACTAGCATTATCAATTCAGGATATTTCAAATAAACAAATTGATAAAATTGCTAAGCATATTGAACAATGGACTATAAAGCCAAATGCTACGGAAGGATACAGAACTGCTGAAGTTACATTAGGTGGGGTTGATTGTTCCGTTATTTCATCTAAAACAATGCAGTGTTATTCTGTGCCTGGATTATATTTCATTGGTGAAGTGTTGGATGTGACAGGCTGGTTAGGAGGGTATAATTTCCAGTGGGCCTGGTCTTCAGGTTGGTGTGCAGGACAGTATGTTTAAATGCTGTTTATTGCGAGTTATACAAGTATAGAATCATTTTGAAGAATTTTTTTCAGTTTAAACTATCAGTTTTTCAATTACCGAAATAAATAAGTGTATTTTAAATGTTTAAATCAGTGAATTAATGATTAAAAAAATAAATCTAACTGATAGCTTTTCTTCGAAAAATAGCCTTCTTTTTTAAGTTTAACAATTATTTATTGACATTGTTTATAAAAAGCACTAGTAACTACTTGTTTAATTAAAGGTTATTTGTTATTGTTATTAAGCGTATCTGAGATTTATTACTGTGTTAACTCTCCATTAATATAGAAGATTATTATGTTAGCTCTGCTTCACAACTAACTATCACTTATTACAAAAAGAATAAAAAACAACGGTAATCAGAATCATTTAGCATTATATTTTTTTATATGGAGAATATTTTATGACTAAGAAAACCCTACCCAAGACTATTTATCCTATTTGGCTGATAGCCGGAATATTATTGGCTTTTGCCTCAATGTCTGCTAAAGCTGAAAGTGAATCCCCTGTAATGGTAACTTATACCTATGAACATGAATTATTGCCTAAGATGGGTAATGAGCCACTTTTGACTATTTTTGTAAATGGTAAAATGCGAGCTGTATTTCCTTCATTTATGAAGCGTCCAGGAAAGTTTAAAGCAGAATTACCACCGTCTTCCTTTCAAGAACTTAAAACACAAATAACAACTGCTTTATCGCAAAACATTAATACTTCAACAATCTCTGATGAAATGTCCAGTGCACAGAATGCACAACTACAAACGCAACCTCAAAATGGAGAACAAAGTGGTTTTTCAGTATCTGACAGCACTACGTATATTATTAGATATGAGTCACCTCAAAGTGTTGTTATGAGCAATGTGGACTTATCCAATGAAATTGTACAAAAGGATCTAACAGTTATGGCAGAGCACTTCCCAAACATCAATACTCTTCAAATCAGTAATAATTTGAAAAAGATATTACAAAATATATTGGAAAAATCCGATTGGAAACCTGAAGGAAATAACGAATGAGTGTATTTAAAATAAAATATTTTTATTCTTGTACTTTGCTGTTAGGGCTATTGTCATTTTCTTTTGCTACTCAGGCAGGAACATACGTATTTGCTGGGGGAACTAATAATGCCGGAGGGCCAATTCCTAATGATCTCATTCTTCATCCTACTGGGTATAATGGAAATGGTGGTGTTCTTAATCTTAAGGTCTGTATTCGTCCTGGCTCACCTGATGCGAGCCAATTAATCCAGTCTACAAAAAATATAGTTGCTACTTGGAATGAGCAGAAGGTTACATCCTCAAATCTGTTGAATGTTCTTCCAAACAATAGTTTATATGATGTTGAATCAGTTCTAGTTCATGAACTGGGGCATTGTCTCGGATTAGGTCATACTAATTTGGGCGCGAATGGATCCGTCTTTGGTAATGATACTAACTACACAGCTACTACTGATGGACTAAATAATTTCTATCAAGGAAACGCTGGTTTAGACGGTATCATAGGCTCGTCAGATGATTCAAGAGGTGATGATGAAAATCTTCACTGGTTTAGAATTTCTAATAACAACCCTTTTAGTATTGCTAGCGTGATTGATGGAAGTACGTATTCTAATAATATATTAGACCTTCCAGCTGGTCATGATTTTGTTGCGAACGCAAGCAGAGATGTATCAATATTGTATTCAACGCCCAATACTGAAGCTGTTATGCAACAAGGAACAGATTCTAACGAATCACAACGGACTTTAAATCATGATGATACCGCGACTTTACAATTGGCAATGAGTGGTCTTGATTCCGTAGCGGGAAATGCCGACGATTATACGATTAACTTAACGGATGGAGGTATTTCAAATGCTGCTGATTGCGATATAAATTTAGGTTTTGATAATACTAAAACACAATTCGCAGTTTGTATCGTTGGCGGGGGCTCTATACCTCCTCATAATATTACTAATCACTGGAGGATGACCTCGGCTAATATCTATTTAAATACTAACTCAAATTGGCATTACAATACAGATACCCCCTGTTCAGAATCAACTGCACTGACTGCTAATCAATGGAAAATGATTTCTATACCTTGTCAGGTTGGTATTTCTACCCCTGCAACAGTTGAAGGATTATTTGGAGATGAACTTAATATCACAGGATTAGGCACAACATGGGATATTTATCGTCATGACCCTAATAGTGGTTATGTAGCGTTGACAGCATTGGATGAACTGGAGGAAGGTGTTGGCTACTGGATCATGTCTCTTAACGCCGTTACTATTACTGTTGAAGGGCAATACAATGCAAATCTTGATGTTCCTTTGGTAGGTGGAACTACAACTGGCAAATGGAATATGGTGGGCTCACCTTTTAGACTTCCTATTCCCTGGAGCACTGCTACTGTGGTTAAATCTGCTGATGGCAGTTTACTTGATTTAGCAAGTGTAGACCCTGTTGTGGGAGGGACTGGTGCCTGTGACCAAACCCCCGTACATCCAAATTGTGTAATGGCAGATACTGCATATATATACAATGGTTCAAGCTATGATATATTAACACCTTCTTCAGGAAACCTTAATCCATTCGATGCAGTATGGGTTTATGTCCAGCAACCAAATCTTGCACTTAGATTACCCATGAGCGCAGCTGAAAGATCCACACCATAAAGCTAGGTTTATGTAAGACAGTCACCCAATAATGAAAAGTTATATTCTTATCATTATTGGGTGACTGCTGTTTCCTACTGCCATTAATAATGAAAGAAGCGTTGGCTTTTAAGATAACAACCCTCTTTAGATCAAAAACTCGGCCGCAAGCGACCGAGTTTGACAAAGCATAGACTGGTTTGACTTGAAAACTATTGGTTTTCAAACTTTCCGACTAATGTGACGGAGGCAAGCCTCCGAGTTTTGCTTCGCGATTAAAATCGTCCCTCCCAAGCTTTGTCTAATCGCTTACTAGAAATGGGATAAGCTGTTTTAATCTGCTGAGCGAATAAAGAGATCCTAAACTCTTCTAGATCCCATCGAAATTTATCATTTTCAGGCTCCACTATTTCTTTTTGAGATTTCTTTTCTACTTCTCCCCAATAGCGTTTCCAGTAACGATTTAACTCTTGCATTTGTTGCTTCTCATTTTTTTGCTTATCTAAACGGTATTCTATCGCTTTTAAATAACGAGGCAGTGCCTTCAATTGACTATGAGGAAGATGGCGAATAAATCCTGCATAAACAAGAAAATTCAATTGTTCATTAATATCATTAGCCATTTCTTTTGGAATACGTGGCTGATTCAATTGTTTTTTTATTAAGCTGCTACGCTCCATTATATCAATAATAGTTTTTCCAATTTCATTGGAAAAACTGACCATATATTGTTTGTTATTTTTTAAACTATCATCAAAAGCTTGGGATGTACGAATATTACCTTCTTCCATAAATGTGGTAGCTAAAATAGAAAACAACATATCTTCTTTAAATAAACCTCCTGTTTTATCTTTAATTAAGGGATGCTTAGCTAAATTATTATAAGTTAACTCTACCGCAGGCGATCTTGGTAAATTCTTAATCATATATTGACTATCTTTACGAGCTTGTAATTGAAATAATCTGACTAAACCCTCTTTATGAGCTAACTCTGCTTTTGCTCTAGTATCAAAAATGCGTACTCCAACAGCATCGCCTTCATCTATAATCGCAGGAAATCCAACAAATGACTGATCTTTTTGAATAAATTCATATGTTTCAGGAAGGTCATCAAAAGCCCACTGGATATAGCCTGTATAATTTAATTCGTCAGCCGCAATTTGATCAAAACTATCCCCTGCTTTCTCCGTATATTTATTTTGTAACGTCTTTAAATTTCTACCATAGCCAATAGACCGACCTTTTTCATCGACTATTCTATAGTTCATTTTTAAATGATCACTAAGGACATCTGGATTCCATTCTGTTAAAGGAATTGATTCTCCTGTTAATTTACGTAACCGCATGCTTATCCACTCATATAATGAACCTTTAAAATTGGGTTCAATTTCCAAACAGGATTTTGCTGTTTGGGGCACAGGGACAAAATATTTGCGGAGTTGTTTAGGCAACGCCTTAATCAGCGCAATCACTTTTTCTTCAAGTAAACCAGGCACTAACCATTCAAAAGATTCAGTGTATATTTGGTTTAATTGATGAACTGGAATAATAGCGGTAACACCATCTTCATCATGCCCTGGTTCAAATCGATATTGGAGTTCTATTGATAAATTTCCCACCTTTTTATGATCAGGATAATCCCAATCACTAATGTGTTCTTCATCATGGCGAGTTAAATCTTCTTTAGTTAAAAACAAGAATTTAGGTGTTTCTTTTTCTACCGTTTTACGCCATTTATCTAACGTAATTCCATTAACAACCTCTTCAGGTAATTTAGTTTCATAAAATTGATATAACCACTCTTCATCTTCAATTAAATCAACTCTTCGTCCTTTGTGTTGAATATATCCAACTTCTTCTAACAACTTAGTATTCGCTTTAAAAAAAGGCGCATTAGTATGATAATCCTGGGCGACTAAACCACAACGAATAAAAATTTCTCTTGCTGCTTTTGCATCTACACGCTCATAAGGAACCTTTCTTTTAGGTTGTATCGTTAAACCATATAATAAAACCCGTTCATAAACAGCACTACGCCCTGCTTTCTTTTCCCAATGTGGTTCATAATAACTCGATTTAACAAGATGTTTAGCGCATTGTTCAATCCATTGTGGTTCAATTTTTGCCACAGTACGAGCATAAACTTTAGATGTTTCTACCTGTTCAGCAGCCATAATCCATTTTGGCTTGGCTTTATGTTGTCCAGACCCTGGAAAAATAAAAAACTTGAGATTTCTAGCTCCCACATATTCATACTGCTCATGCCGAAAACCAATATTAGACAATAGGCCAGGTAGCAAAGCACAATGAACAGCTTCATACCCTGCATCACTCGTATTAGGCTTTAATTTTAGTTCCCCCTTAACCACTTGCATAATTTGCGCATGTATATCGAACCATTCTCTCATACGAATATAAGACAAAAAATGTTCTTTACAGTATTTTCTTAATTTATTGTTTGATAGTGCTTTTTTCTGGATTTCAAAGACATTCCAGATATTTAAAATAGTTAAAAAGTCAGAATCATCAACTTTAAATTCTGCATGTTTACTATCTGCTTGCTGCATTTTATCTGCTGGTTTTTCTCGCGGGTCTTGTATGCTTAATGCCGAAACGATAATAGCAACTTCAGATAAACAATTAAGTTTGTCAGCAGCCAACAACATTCTAGCCAATTTAGGATCTGTAGGAATTTTTGCTAATTGTCGCCCCATCGCTGTGATTTTTCCCTCTTTGTCTAAGGCATTCACCTCGTGCAAAGAGCTTTTACCATCCCTTATCATTTTATCTTCAGGTGGCTCTACAAATGGAAAGTCTTCTATGTCGCCTAGTTTGAGTGATGTCATTTGCAAAATGACTGATGACAAATTAGTCCGCAAAATTTCTGGCTCAGTAAATTCTGGCCGAGATAAATAATCCTCTTCAGAATACAGACGAATACAAATTCCATCTGCTACTCGACCACAACGCCCTGCTCGTTGATTTGCACTCGCTTGGGATATTTTTTCTATCGGTAGCCTTTGGATTTTACTACGGTGACTATAACGACTAATGCGTGCATGTCCTGTATCAATCACACTTCTAATTCCGGGAACTGTTAAAGATGTTTCTGCAACATTCGTTGCTAAAACTATACGCAACTTACCCCCTTTAGGTTTAAAAACCCTCTCTTGTTCGCTAACACTTAATTTTGAATATAAAGGAAGTATTTCACACTTAGCGGGATGATGTTTTTTTAAAGATTCTGTGGTTTCTCTTATTTCTCTTTCACCATTAAGAAAAATTAAAATATCTCCAGGTAAATCTCGATGCAACTCATCCACTGCATCCAAAATCCCCTGTTGCAAATCAACCGATGTTTCATCATCCTCTTCAATGAGTTCAATTGGTCTATACCGCATTTCAACTGGGAAGGTACGTCCAGATACATTAATAATAGGTGCATCATTAAAATGCTTAGAAAATCGTTCAGGATCAATCGTTGCCGAAGTAATAATTAATTTTAAATCTGGTCGCTTGGGCAACAACCAACGCATATAGCCTAATAAAAAGTCAATATTTAAGCTTCGTTCATGCGCCTCATCAATAATAATCGTGTCATATTGATTTAAGAAGGGATCATTTTGAGATTCTGCTAATAAAATACCATCTGTCATTAATTTAACTAAAGACTGACCGTGAGTTTTATCGTGAAAACGTACTTTATAACCAACAGATTGACCTATTTTTTGACCTAGTTCTTCTGCAATTCTATCAGCAACAGTACGTGCAGCAATACGTCGAGGCTGAGTATGACCAATAAAACCACTCACACCACGGCCAATCTCTAAACAAATTTTTGGTATTTGTGTGGTTTTACCAGATCCAGTTTCTCCACAAAGAATAAGCACTTGATTTTCTTTAATTAACTTAGCAATTTGGTCTTTTTTTTCTGTAACAGGTAAATCGGGGTAATTGATGACAGGAATGCTAATTTCACGTTTATTTCGGTTTGTAATTGATTGGTCTATCTGTGTCTTTAAACCTGCTAATTTATCAGTAGGATTATTGCCTTTTTTATAGTCACTAAGAAACCGATCTAATTGTCGTTTATATCGATATTTATCAATATTCATACATGAATGAAGTTGTTTTGAAAGCTGTTTTATTAAATCTTGAGCTGGCATTTATAATTAAAAATATGGATTAATGGGCACTTCTATTAATTCTGTCTGTGCAGGTAAAGCACCTAAAAATGTTTGTGAATAAGATCTTCAAAGAAGTTATCAAATATTTTAGGTGAACAGATGCCAGTCATGAATGAATAAAGACACTCTTATTATACTAGATACTTTTTATCGATTCCTTAAGGAACCTCTGATCAAGTCCAATTATTTTTAGCAAACTAAAACGACCGATATTTTCCACGA
>JAGLDH010000038.1 GCA_023145835.1 Methylococcales bacterium | reverse complement strand
CACGAAGATCGGTGCAATAGAGTGATTATTACGTCTCACTTCGTGGAAAATAGCGACAGTTTTTTCTACGCTAAATTCTAATCAACTTAATCAGAGGTTCCTTAACTACAGAATACTTTGATGTATAAATATAATACAAAAAACAATCATATTTGGCTTTTAAAACAGGGTATAATTCACTTGTATTTATTTAGCTTTAGGTGTATGAAAAAACGCCTAAAAAATATATTATCCACTAGAAAATCCAATTAAAATGTAAATAACTTTTAGCCTATATAGCTAGACGTAGTCAGTATCCATCAATAATAATAAAACGATACGAATTTATGACAACTATTTATTCCTTACTGATTTTAGAATCATTTTTCATCACTTTTTTCTTACTGTTAGTTCTACATCCCATCGCAAAAAAACTAGGTCATACTGATAAACCCAGTTCTAGAAAAAGACACTCAGGGGATGTCCCTTTAATAGGTGGACTCAGCATCTACTTCTGTATACTAATTCTATTTTATTGGCTTCCTATAAAAAACTATGCTTATTTAGTCTCTGCATCACTGATAGTTGCTTGTGGAGTTATAGATGACAAGAGAGAGCTATCAGCTAAATTCAGATTATTTGTCGAATTTCTAGCTGCCATTATCATGATTAAATGGGGCGGTGTAGAAATTAATGACTTAGGAAACATTTTCGGCTTAGGCAATGTTTCATTAGGTTATTTTTCTTCTGCTTTTACCATCTTTGCAATTATTGGAGGAATCAATGCCTTTAACATGCTTGATGGTATTGATGGGCTAGCGGGTACTCTTTCCTTGCTAGTATTTATTCTCATCCTGATTATCAGTTTAAATGCGCCAGAAATTGCGACCTACTGCTTACTATTTATACCTGCAATAAGTGCCTTTTTACTTTTTAATTTACGTATTTTTGGCCGTAAAAAAGCAAGTATTTTCCTAGGGGACACAGGAAGTATGCTTTTTGGCTTTACCATTGCTTGTCTTATAATTAATGCTTCACAAGGGGAAAATAACATCATTTCTCCTATTACAGTACTCTGGATTATTGCTATTCCACTTTTTGACTCTATTTCGATTATGATACGTCGTATTCGAAAAGGAAAATCTCCATTTGCCCCCGACAGAGAACACTTTCACCACATTCTTTTACTTGCGGGTTATTCAGTTAATCAAACTGTTGGAATCATTCTACTTGTTGCATTTTCGGCAGGATCTTTTGGAATACTCTGTGACTTACTGCTCGATGCCCCTGATTGGTTAATGTTTTACATATTTTTAAGTCTATTTTATCTCTACTACTGGGGAATGACACATTCATGGAAAATGATGAAAATAGCTCGCTACTTACTTGAGCACAAGAATGATAGAAGACAATCTCAAAGAAGAAAGAACGACACGACCTATTCTAATAAAAATCGTCGAATTTTATTAACGCGACGTATTGGAAAAGATAGACGTTATCATGATATAGAAAATGAACTTTATAAAGACAGAAGACATAAATTTAACTTTTTTATAAAGTCAGATAAATAACCTTAAGTTATAAATGCCAGCATTTTTTATACAGATTCAGGAGCAGGCATTTTAAAAGTAAAAAAATTATTAATTAAAAAATTAACTATAAAGACGATACCTGATGAAAAAAATTGAGAAAACAAATAGGATAAGTGTACGCATTCATGGAAGTACCAAAAAACGGACGAATTTAACCCTAAAGTACCAAGAGTAACGCTAATGTATCGAGTAAAAAAACGTTTATGCGAACCTGTCACCTTAAAAGTCCAATAATATTGGATATTGTAATTCACAACACAACCAATAGAAAAAGCAATAGTGGCTGCTACTGTTGCATTAATCTTTGGTACATTCTCCATCAATAGAATCAATACAGTAAACTGTATTGATACAGCTGTGCCGCCAGACAATAAATAACGGAAAAAGGTATTTATAAAATTAGTAGACAACACTATTTTTAATAGTGGATTGGATCAACTAAACCACGTAACCATGGCAAATCAATAAAAAATAAAACGGTGACTACCAATATTAAAAACATCACAAAGCCCATAAAAACAGGTTCTTTATAAAGCTTCTCTGGTGTTTGTGATGCAGAATGTGGTTTCATTGCAATATGTGCATACCAAACAAATAATAAAGCAAATAGAGGGAATGTTAATAAAAATTCCACTCGATATTTTATCAAGAAAACCCCAAGAAAAAAGGCGGATGATAATGCATAGAAAAAAGAAGAGAGTAATAGATTTTCTTCATTATAGTATTTAAACGAAAGTCGATAACTACTTGCCATTTCTTTATCATCAATAAAACGGTATTCAGCATAACGTTTCATTGCCATCAAAAAAGCACCGCCCATCCAGTAAGCGAATAAAATACTAGAAGGAGGCAGGCTATTTTCAACTAAAATGAACCAACCTAACAATAACCGAAGAGGATTATTGACAGATTCACTCAATACATCTAAATAAACTTTATCTTTAGTTCTCACGGGCTTAACGTTGTAAGCCACCCCCATAAGCAACAAAATGACAGAAATGACTAAAAATTCACGTGTTAATGTAGACGCTAATCCTAGCCCCAAAAAAATGAGCAATGTATATTGAATATAAACATATTTCCCTTGGATATTCCCTGTTGCAGAAGGACGATGTTTTTTCAATGGGTGATGACGATCAAACTCAGCATCCAACCATTCATTAATCACATAATTTGCTGAAGCAACAAAACAAGTACTCAAAATACCAATGAATATAGGGATAATTGCATTACCAGCAGAAACATTCGTTAATATCATTGCTAAGGCAATACCTGGCAGCATAAAGATATTTTTAAACCAATGATCTATACGTGCAATACGGATATATTCCTTAAAAGGGAACGAAGATAATTCGGGTTCTGATTGAGACTGAAATTGAGTCATAATTATTAGTATTATTAAGTTTTAAAAACTACTGCTTACTAACGTAAAAACATAGCTAAGCCAGAAAATGATCTATAGATTTCAGTCTAGTATATTTATTAAAATAGTAAAGTGAACTATTACCCGTTTGAGATCACTATCTCCAAAATAATATCCGTCATATCAGCTGTTTTTCTATCAAAATAATCTCATTCAAGGCTGTATTTTAAATGGAAGTTGTTGATAACATTCCTGCTTATACTGTTGTATAAATTTTTCCTCTCGCTCTAAAAATTGAGAAACCAATTTTCTAAAATGAACATTTAAAATCCAATGCGTAGAATAGGTTATAACCGGCTCAAATCCTCGGGAAATTTTATGCTCCCCTTGTGCTCCAGAATCAAACCGTTGCAATTGATGCTCTAGACAATATTCCAGTCCTTGATAGTAACAGGTTTCAAAATGTAGATTATTATATTCTTCATAGCACCCCCAGTATCGACCATACAACGTGTTTTCGCCTATAAAACTCAGTGCAGCGCCCACATAAGATTGTTCTTTTAGAGCAAAAACTAACAAGAGTTGTTCTGACATCGATTCAGCTAATTGTTTAAAAAAATCAACAGTTAAATAAGCAGACTGCCCTCTTTTTATATATGTCATTTCATAAAAATCAAAAAACACTTGCCATTGATGATCGGTTATTTCTTGTCCAGATAACCATTGAAAAGTAATCCCTTGTTCGGTAATTTTTCGCCTTTCCTTTTTGATTTTTTTGCGGTATCTGGAAGAAAATTTTTGTAGATAATCATCAAAATCAACATACCCTTTATTAAACCATTGAAATTGTACACCCACTCGAATAAGCATACTTTTCTGTAACAGTTTAGTTTGATCAAATGATGGAAATAAACAGTGGTAACTTGAAATATTATTTTGCTCGGAAAGTTGTGTAATCGCATTCATACATAGCTGAATAGCCGCAGTATTATCAACGCCCGTTTTAATTAAAATCCGTTGCCCTTGACAGGGCGTAAAAGGAATAGAATTAACCCATTTAGGATAATACTCCATTCCAGATTGATGGTAAGCATCCGCCCATTGCTGATCAAAAACATACTCGCCACTCGAGTTATTTTTTAAATAAAGAGGCATGGCAACAATTAATTCTTGCTGATCAAAGAGTAGTAAATGATAAGGCTTCCAGCCCGTTTTTGGGCTCACGGCTCCGCTTTGCTCTAAAGCCAACAAAAATTCATATCGAAGAAAAGGATCTTTATCTTGAACAAGCTTGTTCCAACAGTCTGCGTTCACTTCTGTCATACTATTGATTTTCTTTATAACCATATCAAATGAATAAATCTTTTTCTCAGGCTTGTGAAAATAACAAAGAGCCTATTTTACAGGTTATTAAAACAATTTTTCTGGAGTCTACCACTGTTTGGGAAATTGGTAGTGGAACAGGTCAGCATGCTTGCCATTTTGCTCATCATCTTCCCCATCTAAATTGGCAACCGACGGATAGAAAAGAAAATTTAAAGGGTATTGATTGTTGGGTAGAAGAGTCTGGGTTAAGCAATTTAAAGCCAAGCTTGGCTTTAAATGTGTTAGATAAAAAATGGCCTTGCCAATCAATCGATGCGTTATTTACAGCTAACACTTTACATATTATGAGCTGGCATGAAGTGGCATGTTTTTTTTCGGGTTTAAACGCTTATTTAACTAAAAATGCACAAGTCTGCATCTACGGTCCATTCAAATATAAAGGGCAATACACTAGCGAAAGTAATAAGCAGTTTGATCACTGGCTTAAAACGCGTGATCCTAACAGTAGAATTCGTGATTTTGAAGAAATTGAAAAACTGGCGACAACAGCTAATTTGAAGCTAAAAAATGATTTTTCTATGCCTGCTAATAATCGGTTATTAGTTTTTCAAAAAGACTAATTATTCTTTAATATTGCTATAAAACCACAACCATTAAGTAAGTAGTGTAGGTAGTCACTGCCATTAAGTTAAGAAATATGGCCTATTCAGGAACCGAGGCTTTAGCCTCGCACTTTCGAATAAAGCGAGGCTAAAGCCTCGGCTCCAAATATATTTCTCTTAACTTAATGGCAGTGAGGATAAGCAGCCCTATGTTTACCATGATTTATACATGTGATTTTCCGGATAACGCTTCGAGACTGTGAAAGTATTGCTAATTTGAGCAAAAACACTCGCTTCGGAAACAAACAATCAATGGCTTACATGATTTTTATTCTGTATTTAGTGCTTTTTGGCAATACTTTCACAGCCTCCTTCGCTCATCCAACTTACGAGCTATGGTGTTCGCACTAACCGAACAGGATATGTACTTGTGCGAGCAATAGTACCAGCCTCACCTAAATTAAAATTAACTGTCCATGCTTCAGTATTCGCACCAGCATATGGCGAGGATGTCCAATACCTTAATGAACTTGTAACAGGAAAGATCGTTTCATTAATAGCAGGGGCATGGCAATTATTTGCAGATAAGGTATTTAGCTCTTCTACATTAGGTAAGCGCCAGTCGCTATGACCAGCAAAACCAGTTGAATTCACAGTAGCTGCTTGTTGCAATGCTGTAGTCCAAGTAAAAGTAGCCCCTGAACCACCAGTATTACAACTAGCAGAAGCCAGATCGGAACTACTCAATCCTTCACTACAAACCTTCCACATCAACCCTGTTGTACCATCAGTCACAGTCCCATTGTTATGCACTGTATAACCTGTCCATTCATCAGGATATTGATCAAGTGCCAAGCAAGTTTGAGCTATTGAATGATTGCTCACCCCTGCCAGTATAATAGAGAGTATAACTCCCGATTTTTTAAGTTTTAACATAGTTATAATTCCTTAATCTGTAAATATAAAAGATAAACGCGTTAACATGATTGTGTTGTACAGTAGGCTGGGTGAGTGATAGTATCACCCGGCATTTACTTTTTGATAAATGGTGGAATACGCTATTATTTTTCCACCCGACAAACAACATCACAATCAAATAGAATTTCGTTTATACGCATTTATGTCATTAATCATGTACCAATCGCACATGCTCAGTGGTCGCACGCTCAGCTGCATTATCAATGCCTGAACCAAACCCAATTGCCCATGCTCGTAAATGATCATTAGCAACAGGTGAGGCTGTCCAATACCTTTCACCCAGAGTATTTGGAAAGTAATGCATATCAATTGCGGAGCCACTACTAACACCTTTTTGTGTAATAGAGGCTAACTCACTTTTTGTGGGTACACGCCAGCTTGTGAGATTACATAAGCCAAGGCCAGCATTAGCAGCATTAACTAAGGTATCCCAGTCATTCAAATATATTCCAAATAATGTTACTGCACCTTTACCAATTGCTGTTATACCACCCCACCCATATTTAAGGCTTTTATTAGCATCAGTTTTCACTTCCCAAATCAAGTTCGTATTAAAGTCTCTAACACAAGACCATTGATTGTTATTAGCTTCAGTACCACCAGAAACCCAATCTACATTTTGATCACTTAAGTTACTACCATCAGCCTTTAACTTGGTATAAATAAAACCTACTCCTGCTATAGAATCAGGCTCTACAGTTACATCAAAACTCACTGAGGCTTCTGAGTAAATACCATCGCTTGCTTGAGTCACTGTAATGCTAGTTATACCAAGTGATTTCATAGTGACTAGTCCAGCACCATCTACAATAGCAACTGTATCGTCACTAGAGACATAGGTTCTTGCACCACCCCCTGTACCACCTGATACCATCAGTACAATATCACCACTTCCAATTTCTTTTGTTACCTCGTTATGTCCCAGAGCAGCTTGTGGAATAAGAGCTGCAGCAGTAACAATTAATTCATAACTTGCTGTTGCCGCCAAATAAGTGTTATCAGCTGGTTTAGTAGCTGTAATAGTCGCTGTACCAGCCCCTATTAAAACCACCAGACCCGAACTACTATCTACCGTGGCAACCCCAATATCATTTGAGCTATAAATAATAGCAGCTGAACTAGAGTTAGCCCCTCCTGTAGCAATTTGTGTAAAACTACCACTTCCCATTACTTTTGTTGTATCGACAAAACCTGTTACATCTAAATCATCTTGTGCGATTAGGGTAGTAGTAACAACCTCCTCAGACTCTGTTACAGTAATTTTAATAGCACTAGAACAATTATTTGTTAGGTTAGTTTCACCTTCAACTGTTTTTACACAGACACCATAATAATAATCACCTGCTTCACTGGGCATATCAACTTCACAGTATTTATCATTTGAATGTCCTGTGGGCAGCCGATACAAGCTTTGAGTACAGATTTGTTGGTCACCTGTGTTTAAACTGTTTTCTTCATTACTCTTGTTTACTCTTTGATAGTAAGATAGCTGAGTATCTGCAGCTTGTGCACTACCTAAGTTTTTGATAGTTACGCGTAGTTTTGCTTTTTCTGACACTTCAAGCGTTGTTGACTCTACACTAAATGATTTGATCGCCAAGTCGGGCGCACTTTCAGGTTTACTAACAGAAAACTTTAAAGGTGTATTAGTGTAGTTTAAATCATCATCTACTTTATAGCCCAAAAAGACTTCAAAACCACCTAATAAATTTGATAGCTCACTTTCTATAATAGGGCTTTCTACCTCTAACAATTCATGTGAAGGACTTACTGGAAGCAAGCCGCTCACTTTAAGGTTCCAAGTTGTCCAGCCACTGGAAGTTTTCATATACCAGGCATTGTTATATTTTGCAACCACATAAACTGCCCCTGCTTTACCCACATGCTCTGAGGCAACACGTATATCACCCACTACTCGGAGTTTTTGTTCTTTTTTAAAGATAGAGCCAAAGTTTTCCTCATCTTCGGTCAATACACTGATTGCAAAAGTAGCATTGGATTGACCATTTTTAGTTGATACACCCGTTAACCAATTGCTTAAGTTTTCCGGAATATTATTAGCATAAGCCGGCATTGCTATACAAAACAGCAAGGCAAGCCTAAGATAATTCCACAGAGTGGATTTTGTCTGTTTTTTCATTAAGATTTCCTTTTTAGTAAGTGGATACTGAAAGTACTAATAAGCCATCAAGCTTTAACCAACAGTATTTACAAAAAGAACACTTGAGTTCTTCTAGTACTTTAAATGTAGTTCATTTTTTTAATATACGAACGCACTTGCTTTGCTGAATAAACCACTCTAGAACTAGAATTCTTACTGAATAAGTCACTTGGTTGTAGGTAATAAAAAACAAGAAAAATAGAAATACTAGGTTTTTCTTATCTTTACAGTCTTAACATGAGGAAGAGTTGCTTTATTTAAGTTAACTTTATAATCAACTCTTATTTGATTAACTTTAGAAACTGAGCTTGTTTCCCTTAAAATAATTCAGGGATTTGTGAAGTCGTTTCCATATAATAAGGTTTTTAAGGAGCCTCTAATTAAGTCGATTAGAATTTAGCCCAGAAAAAACTGTTGCTATTTTTCATGTAATAATCATTCTATTGCGCCGTTTTTCATGGGGAATATCGGCAGTTTTAGCTTGCTAAAAATAATTGGACTTGTTCAGAGGTTCATTTAGAAAGTAAATGTTGGTTCAATAGTTTGTTATCTAGATAGAATACTGAGGTAATTATCGAGGAGAGTCACTGGGGGGCGATAAAATTGCAAATTACAAACTTTTTCTGCTACGATTAAATCGAGTTAAGTATATATAATCGAAAAAGAACAATAGATTGTTTAGCTAAAGCTCTAAGACCTTTTTAGCCTGGAGGCCATCTCATCTGTCTGCCACCCATTAAATGTAGGTGCAAATGAAAAACTTCTTGGCCACCATTTTTATTACAGTTAAAAATAGTTCTATAGCCTTCTTCTGCCACTCCTTCTTGCTTAGCTACGTCTATTGCTGCTTGAAATAACTGACCTGCTAAAACAGAATCATCCAAATCATTTAAGGTAGCAACATGTCGCTTTGGAATAATTAAAATATGTACAGGGGCTTGTGGGTTAACATCTTTAAAAGCTAAAACATTGTCATCTTCATAGACCACATCTGGTTTAATCTCCCCAGCAACCATTTTACAAAATAAGCAATCAGTCATTTTCAACTCCTCTTGTTAGACCATAATAGACTAAATATAGTCTATTATGGTCTTAATTTATGGAATCTCTAAATCATATCACGTCGACCTTTAAATGCATGTGATAAAGTACCACTATCAATAAACTCAAGTTCTCCCCCCATAGGGACACCGTGAGCTATTCTGCTTGCTTGAATATTATGTTTTTTAGCAATCTCTGCAATAAAATATGCCGTTGCCTCCCCTTCCACAGTGGAGTTAGTTGCTAAAATAATTTCTTTAATTTCACCTTGGGAAAAACGTTGCTCAAGTAAATCCAATCCCAATTCATCTGGACCAATACCATCAAGAGGAGATAGCCGTCCATGCAATACATGATAAATACCTTTAAACACAGTTGCTTGATCAACCACCCAAACATCTGCCGGACTTTCTACAATACATAAAATAGATTGGTCTCTAGATGGCTGAACACAGAGTTGGCATAATTTTTCTTCTGTTAATGTCCGACATTGCTCACAATAACCTATTTCGTCTACAGCACGAAGCAAGGTATTAGCTAATCTCTTTGCGCCTTGCCTATCTCTTTGCAATAAGTGAAATGCCATTCGCTGCGCAGATTTTGGTCCCACACCAGGCAAACAACACAAATTTTGAATTAACTCCCCCAGCAACCCTTGGTTTTGCATCAAAATGGCATTTGAAATCCGGGTGGTAAAGGTATTCCAGCCGTTACATCAGCCATTTTTTCCTTTTTCATTTTAGACACTTTATGCACTGCATCATTAATAGCGGCAGCCACTAAATCTTCTAGCATATCCTTATCATCACCCAACAAAGAATCATCAATAGTTACTTTTCTAACTTCTCGTTTTCCGGTCATAATGATGGTTACCAAGCCGCCGCCAGACTCACCTTGTGTTTGCATTGCTGCAAGCTCATCCTGTGCTTTTTTAACATCTTCTTGCATTTTTTGGGCTTGCTGCATAATATTACCCAGTGCATTTTTCATATTATCTCCGGTATTTCTTGTTTAAAGTGGTTCAATCGTTCCTGGCATAACTCTAGCATCAAAATTTTCTTTTAGTGCCTGAACATTTTCATCATTATTAATAGAATCAACTGCTACTTGCTGTTTGTCATCATTTTTTTGTACTATTTGTTGGGCTGGCGTTACATTCTTAACCGCTTCGGTTTTTATATTTAGCTTAATTTTTTCACTATAATAACTCTGTAGTCCCTTCAGTAAGTTTTCCTGTGTCCGCTGGCTAATCAAGTGTACATGCGCTGGATCTAGAACTAAATTACAAGCTTTATCATTTACGCTTTCCAGAATACAATTATTCGCCAGTTCTCGCGTCATGCCTTTCAACTTCATTGCTACAACAATTTCTGCCCACGTATTATCTTGACTACCGTTCACCAATGATGATTCTTCCTTTTCAAGAGGAGAAGGTTGAATTTCTATTGCTTTAGTTTCTATTTGTTTATCATTCTGTCTTTTAGGTTGCTCAACAATCGATTGATTTTTTATAACCTGCTGCCCTGTATCTGGTTTAAAAGTTAACATTCTTAGCATTACCATTTCGAACCCACATCGAGGGTCAGGTGCTAATTCTAAATCTCGCTGCCCTATCAACCCAATTTGATAAAATAATTGTACGTCTTCCGCTAATAACTTATTTGCTAACTGGGTAATAATATCAGTATCAAACTCGTTATCTATAAAGCCTGGGATTATTTGTGCAAGAGACACCCTATGTAATACGCGTAGAATTTGCTGCAAAATATCAGAAAAATCAGGTGCTAACTCAGTAATATTAGCTATTTTATCTAATAGTTCAACTGCGTTATTATTTGCCAATGCAAATAAAATATCATCTACCGGCTGCTGAGCCACTGTACCCAACATTTGAGTAACAGTTTCCGATCTCACCTCACCATTCCCAAATGCAATCGCCTGATCTAATAAGCTAAGACCATCACGCATACTTCCATCCGCTGCACGAGACAATAACTTTAATGCTGCAGGCTCAAAATTTATCTGCTCCTGACCTAAGATATAAGTCATCTGTGCATCGATTTGTTCTGGTAATAAACGTTTAAGATTAAATTGTAAACATCGCGATAAAACAGTGACCGGTATCTTTTGAGGATCTGTTGTTGCTAATAAAAATTTAACATGGGGAGGCGGCTCTTCTAAAGTCTTAAGTAATGCATTAAAGCTATGTCCTGACAACATATGAACTTCATCAATTAAATAAACTTTGTATCGGCCTTGATTAGGTGCGTACTGCGCGTTATCTAATAAATCACGAGTATCTTCAACTTTTGTTCTAGACGCAGCATCTACTTCTATTAAATCTAAAAAACATCCTTCTTCAAATGCAATACATACTGAGCATTCACCACAAGGATTTGATTCTTTAAGATTTTCACAGTTGATCGCTTTCGCTAAAATTCTTGCGACGGTTGTTTTACCAACACCGCGGGTACCTGTAAACAAATAAGCATGGTGCAGTCTATCATGCTGTAAGGCATTACATAGTGACTGGCTCACATGTTCTTGTCCAACAAGTTGGGTAAAATTCTGAGGACGCCATTTTCTGGCTAAAACCTGATAAGTCATTAGTGACTCTGAGGTAAAAATAGATTGGGCGGAAACTGCGCCAGCCACATCCCGGCACACGAATCCGCTACTACCGTTGCTCCCTTCCGGGCCTGGCGGGGTTTGCAGCGTATCGTTGCGAGAGGACCAACACAGTAACCATAATGATTTCAGTCTGTGACTGAAAGAAGCGGTATTATGCTTGAATTAGACAAATTAGGCAACTGCTGTTTTAAATCTTTTCACTTATTGATAGGATCTTCAGACACTCTTCCCTATTTCACCTTCACATTGTCTCACTTAAATGAAATGACTAATCCTAAAGCACACCCATTTTATACTTAGCCCTAATCATATTGTAAAAAAGCATAGGAATTCCCTATCGCCTTATCTCAACACTTACCCATCAAAAATCATGGCAAATAAACCTGCCATTTCATTCCACCTAAACTCTCACTTTTGCCTGCAACCAACTTACCATCCAACAATTCAATTAATTCGTTAACAACCGCCATTCCTATTCCATGCCCTTGAATATGTTCATCAGCCCGAACGCCTCTTTGTAAAATAAGATCCAATTTTTCCTTTGGAATTCCAGCTCCATCATCTTCGATTTGTAATAAAACTGAAAACAGAGAGCTTTGCTCCCTATTTAGTTGGCTTAGACTCACTCTCACATTTTTCTTACACCACTTAGCAGCATTATCCAGCAAATTACCAGCAATCTCATAGATATCACCTTCTTCAAGGTACATCATGCAATTATCACTTTGGGCAAATGAAAAATTTATTTGTTTATCACAATATACTTTTTTTAATGATGAAATGATTTTCTCTAAGATAATTGACAAGTCAACCTCCCCAGTCAGTTGCTGTTGTCCTTTTGCTGCTGCTTTTTGCAATTGATATTCAACAATTTCATTCATTCTTGAAATTTGCTCCGTCACCGTCTTTTTATCAACAACATCAGGCTCAATACATCCTGTCAAAATAGCTAAAGGGGTTTTTAAACTATGTGCTAAATCAGCTAAAGTATTGCGATAACGTTCCAAATGTGCCCGTTCACTTGTAATTAACGCGTTTAAATTACCTGCTACCCCTTTTAATTCTAAAGGATACTGGCCATCTAATCGGCTTTTATTTCCTGCTTCAATTTGCTCTAAATCATTACCAATCAACCTCAGTGGCTTTAAGCTCCAACGTAAAACTAGGAATTGAATAAAAACCAATAAAAATCCAACTAATAATAACCAAGCCCTTAAGGTATTTTTAAATTGTTCAACTTGCCCTCTCACATAATGCTCATCTTCAGCCACAGTCAAAATATAATACTGCTCCAAGCCGGCTTCATTTTCCCAAATAACAGCATAATTTAGAAGAAAACGTCCACCTCCTCCTTTTACAAATGTTGATTCACCGGGTTTTAAACGCAGAACCGAAGGCAAGTCTATCCCAGTAGCTGAAATAGATCGCCACTTCAAAACATTATTAACTTGTTTAATTGTTGCATACAAACCTGAACCAGGATTTGAGAATCTTGGCTCAAGCAGAGTTGTTGGCATTTTTAACTCTCCGCTATCCGTTAATTCAGCAACAGATAAAAGAGAATAAATATGAATTTGAAGTTTTTCTTTTAACGCTTTCTCCGCACCTTCTCTAAAGCTTTGCTCTAGAACAAAGGCAACTAAATAAAAAAAAGCAGTTAAAACAAAAATTGAAGATACAGATAAACGAAAGGATAATGAATGTATTTTCATTTGCCTTATTACTAGCTATTCAGCTTTTACAGGAATTCTATAACCCCTTCCCCGTAGTGTTTCAATCGGCTTTGTAACGCCCTCTGGGTCAAGCTTCTTGCGCAAGCGACCAATAAAAACTTCAATCACATTGCTATCACGATCAAAATCTTCATCATAAATATGTTCTGTCAGTACAGACTTAGAAATAACCTCTCCTTTCCGGAACAATAAATATTCAAGAACCTTGTATTCATAAGCAGTTAATTCAATAATATCATCATCGACAAACACATCCTGCGACATTGTATCCAACTTAATATTAGCAAAACTCAACACTGGATGCGCTATACCTTGGGATCGTCTAAGCAAAGCATTTATCCTTGCTAAAAGCTCTTCATAATGAAAAGGCTTTGGGAGAAAGTCGTCTGCTCCCGCTTCTAATCCCTCTACCTTATCTTGCCAGCGGCTTCTAGCAGTTAATAATAAAACAGGCGTATTTATATTATCTTTGCGTAATCGAGTGATTAATTCTATTCCAGAAAAATCAGGTAAACCAATATCCACAATCGCAACATCAATAGGGTATTCAGTAGCCAAATAATAGCCATCAGCTCCAGTCATAGCAACATCAACAACAAACCCTTTATTCGTGAAAAACTCCTGAATTTGTTGATTCAAGATAGCTTCATCTTCAACAATTAAAATACGCACTTTACCTCCTATTTAATTACAGTACCTGTATCAGCATCTACTTTTAAATGTTGAATTCGTCCATCTTTCGTAAGAATTTTTATAACATGTACAGTTTTCCCATCATTTGATTCTGTTTTAGCACTAAGAACCTTACTTTCAAACTCTGCAATAACTTTTTTTGTCGCTTGGTCTAAACTCAAAAGAGAAAATATCATTCCTGATTCTGCAAAAACAGTAGAAGAAAAACAGAAGGTTAATAAAAAAATATTAATGTAAGTTTGCATGAGTAATCCGTAAGGAATTATTTGTAAAATATATCTAGATTAAGCGTTTATTTTTATGGATCCAGAAAAGTATATGTTATGGCCAGATGATAATATACTTAGACTGAATCCGGACTGAATTTTGTGGATATTAGCGCATTGAAAAACTATTAACTGCACTTCCCAATGCGTGTCCAAATGAGGCTCCAAGTTTGCCTGCAATTTTTTCAAACAACTTTTCTTGAGGCGTAAAATTCAGCTTATTTTTTGTCCCTATTATTTTTCTAGCAACGGTATCAACACTACCAAAACCATCAGCTAATCCTAATTTAACACCTTGTGCTCCAGTCCAAACTAGACCTGTAAACATATCCTTTGTTTCAACTAATCTATCACCTCGTCCGGTACGAACTGCAGTAATAAATTGCTGATGCACTTCGTTCAATAAAGCTTGCATGTGAACTGTTTCTTCTTGTTTCATTGGCGAAAATGGATCCATCAAAGCCTTATGCTTTCCCGCAATTAATAATCGACGATCAATTCCAAACTTCTCCATTGCATTAACAAAACCAAAACCATTCATAAGTACGCCTATTGACCCAATCATACTCGATTCACTAACATAAATTTTATCTGCTGCTGCCGCAATATAATACCCACCAGAAGCGCACATATCACTCACAACTGCATAAATAGGTAAATCAGGGTGTTTTTCTTTAAGGCGTCTTATTTCTGCATAAACATAGGCTGACTGTACTGGACTTCCTCCTGGTGAATTAATATTCAAAATTACACCTTTCGTTTTTTCATCCTTTACTGCATCTCTTAATCCTTCAATAATACTTTCTGCATTAGCTGCCTCACCTTCTGCAATAACACCAAGTATATCAACCACTGCCGTATGTTCTTTATCACTTCCACTTATACCTTTACTGAATTTTGGATAAAAAGCCACTGTCCCTACAGCAATTAAATAAACAAACATTAGCATTTTAAAAAAAATGCTCCAACGTCTAGCTGTGCGTTGTTCTGTCACAGCTGCCATGGCTAATTTTTCAAGCACTCCTCTTTCCCATTCAGGAGTATTGTTAGAACTATTCACGTCCATATTATTTTCATCTTGATTTTCCATTACTTTACCTTTATAAAATATCTAATATTTGAGTTGTGTGTTGTAAATTTAACAATGGATTAAATTGCTGTAGTTGATCCTGACTATTTGCCCCACATAAAACAGCAATTGAAGCAATACCAGCATTCATTGCCATTTTTAAATCATGAATAGAGTCGCCAACCATAACTGCCCTCTCCCTTCTAACGCCTGTATGCTCAATAATTTCATCCAACATATCGGGTTGTGGTTTTGATGCCGTTTGATCTGCACATCGAGTAATATCAAAAAAACCACTTAAACCTGTTCCTTGCATAGCTTTATCCAATTCAACCTTATTTTTTCCAGTTGCCACCGCCAACTGAAAACCTTTTTGCTTAAGCTCTACCAACATATTATTAATGCCCACAAATAAATCATTTTTTGAAACCTGTTTAGAAAAAAATTCTTGGCTGTAGCAGGTCATTAATTGCTGTTTTGTTTTCTGATTTATTGTCGGAAACAATGTATCTGTTGATTTTTCTAAACTTAAACCAATAATATTTTTCACTGCCTGCTCGTCAGGTACTGTACATCCACTAACTTCTGCTGCTTTACAAAGGCTCTGTACAATCCAATCGATTGAATCAACAAGCGTTCCATCCCAATCAAAAATAATTAAATCAAATCTATTTTTCATTTTATTTGGGACTTATTCTCTAACAATTTTTCTAATTCCTTCGCTAAAGGTGCTTTAAAATTCATCAATTCTCCGGTGACAGGATGACTAAATTGTAGTTGCTCAGCATGAAGAAACAAGCGTTTGTATCCTTTTTTCTTTAAATCCATATTCACACTAACATCACCATAACGAGTATCAGCAACGATAGGATGACCCAACCAAGCTGAATGCACCCTGATTTGATGCGTTCTCCCTGTTTTAGGAGAGGCTTCAACCAAAGTAAACTCTTTATATTTTTTTAATCGCCTAAAACTAGTTTCAGCGGATTTACCCGCCTTACTCACTTTCACCATGCGCTCCCCTCCCTTCCCTGTACTTTTGAGTAATGGAGCTGAAACCAACTCTTTCTTTTTATCCCATTGACCTACTAATAAGGCCAAATAAATTTTTTTCACCCCATCACCACGAAAAAGTTCATGGAAAAACTTTAATGCAGATCTCTTTTTTGCAACTAGCAAACAACCTGAAGTATCTTTATCAAGCCGATGTGCTAGCTCTAAAAATCTAGCTTCAGGCCTTAAAGCTCTTAGTGCTTCAATAACACCAGAGCTAATACCACTCCCTCCGTGTACTGCAAACCCTGAGGGTTTGTTCAAAACAATTAATACATCATCTTCATAAATAACTTCTTGTTCTAAACTAAATTTCAACGTAGGCTGAAGATCTATTTCCTTCTCACGTACAGCGACACGTACAGGAGGTATACGAACCACATCACCAACAATAAGTCTGTATTTATTATTGATACGCCCTTTGTTGACTCTAACCTCTCCCTTACGAATAATTCTATAAACCCTAGTTTTAGGCACTCCTTTCAATTTTGTAATCAAAAAATTATCTATACGTTGACCACTATTTTCTTCTGTAATTTCAACGAGCTGAACCTTGGGTTTATTCAAATTTTGTACTATAGTCATAGGATAATAATAACATATTCAATTTATTAACTGATTAAATTGATACTTCTTAAAGTTATTGTTATATTAGACGAGTTTTTCTATAGAAAATAGAGAACTAATCGACAATAAGACATTAAATATTGTTTTATATGCTATACAGAATTTTGGGTTTTATCGTTCGACCCGTGATGAACGATATTGTTTCTACAGAAAAAATACTTATAACTTGGGCCATCTCGCCCCTTACACAACAGAAACAGAACTTATTTCACTAGCTACCTAGCTACCATTAAATCTTTTCGAATAATTAATAAAAATATTGTCAAAAGAACACTTAAAAGCAGGTAAGAAATTATAAACTCCATGTTTCCATGAGTATTTAAGCAATACACAGCATTTAGAAACCCGTTAGTAATTAATATGATTTTGCCTCAACAGGTATAACTTAGTACCCCCTAACACAGCGGTTACTTAATAAGATATTAAAACGGGCTCTCAGAACAAGTCTGTTCAGGAATAAATAATTCCTTAGTAAATCTGGTATGGAGCAATAAACTATAAGGATAATAAAAATGAAAAGAATGCTTATCAATGCCTCACAACCTGAAGAGTTGCGTGTTGCTTTGGTAGACGGTCAAAAACTTTATGATTTTGACATTGAACTCCCTTCAAACGAACAAAAAAAAGCAAATATATACAAAGGTATTATTACCCGTGTTGAACCAAGCCTAGAAGCTGCATTTGTTAACTACGGCGCAGAAAAACATGGATTTTTACCTTTTAAAGAAATTTCTAACCAATATCGAACTAAAAATACTTCAGGACAAAAATCAGAAGGTCGACCTAGCATCAAGGATCTTGTAAAAGAAGGTCAAGAAGTTATCGTTCAAATTGAAAAAGAAGAACGTGGAAATAAAGGTGCTGCGTTAACTACATATATAAGCCTTGCAGGAACTTATTTAGTCTTAATGCCCAACAACCCTAAAGCTGGGGGTATTTCCAGACGTATTGAAGGTGAAACGCGAAATGAATTGCGCGAAGCCATGGTAGGACTTGAAATACCAGAAAGTATGGGACTTATTGTTCGTACAGCTGGCTGTGGAAAAAGCACCGAAGAACTTCAGTGGGACTTAAACTATCTTATTCAACTTTGGGAAGCTGTTGACCGTTCTAGCTCTGAACAACAAGCCCCCTTTCTTATTTTTCAAGAAAGCAATGTCATTATTAGAACTCTTCGTGACCATTTAAGAGATGATATTGATGAAATTCTGATAGACAAAGAATCATCATTCAAATTAGTCCAAAATTTCTTAAAACAAGTGATGCCTCATTTTTTACAAAAGGCAAAATTGTATCAGGATAGCGTTCCCTTATTTAACCGCTACCAAATAGAGTCCCAAATAGAATCAGCATACAAGCGTGAAGTTTCTTTACCTTCTGGCGGGTCTATTGTTATAGATTACACCGAAGCGTTGACATCGATAGACATCAACTCGGCACGTGCTACCAAAGGGAGTGATATTGAAGAAACTGCTTTAAATACAAATCTTGAAGCCGCCGATGAAATTGCCCGTCAATTACGGTTACGAGATCTAGGTGGATTATTTGTCATTGATTTTATTGATATGCTAGCCAACAGGAATCAAAAATCCGTTGAAATTCAATTACGTGATGCCCTTAAAATTGATAGAGCACGAATCCAGACAAGTCGTATTTCTCGCTTTGGCTTGCTTGAAATGTCCAGACAACGACTGCGTCCCTCTTTAGGAGACACAACACAACTTACCTGCCCTCGATGTAAAGGACAAGGCTCTATTCGTAACATTGAATCTGTCGCCCTTTCTGTACTCCGCATTCTTGAAGAAGATGCCATGAAAAAAGGGACAGAAAAAGTGATCGCTCACTTGCCTATAGAATGCGCAACTTTTCTATTAAATGAAAAAAGATCAGTTTTACAAGACTTAGAAGCTCGCCATAAAGTAGGCGTAATTGTATTACCTAGTAAACACCTTGAAACACCTGCTTACGATATAGAGCGTATTAAAACGGCTGAAGGTGAAGAGGACAAGCCAAGTCATTTAAAAATTCAAGCCGCAGATATTTCAACACCTGACTTTGCACAAAAAGCGACACATACTGCAGAAAAACCTGCTATTAAGGAGTTTCTTCCTGATGCACCTGCCCCTGTTCTTAACAAAAAAACCTCAGCTAACCTAGTCCAGCGCTTTTGGCAAAAATTGGTAGGAAAACCAGCTAACAACAAAAAAGTGGCTCCCAAAAGAAACAAGCCTACCTCAAAAAAAACAAGCCCTGAGAACGAGGAAGCAAAACCACGAAATACCCGCAACCCCAGAAATAGGAATAATAAGAATAATAGAAATAACGAAAACAAAAGTCGTAAACCACATCAAGATACAAAAACAACAAACCAAACGACTAAAAAAGAAGAAACGGCTTCATCAGAACAAAAAAACCCATCAAATTCACAGACCAGAAACACAAGAAATAATACCAATCGCAGGCGTACACGAAACCCTAATTATAAAAAGCCTCAGCAAAATAAAGAAACCAATGATAACGGTCAGCAAACACCTAAAGAACAAACAATCAATACAAAGCATCAGGAAATACAAAAAAAACACGAAACCCCTCGTTCATATGACAACAAGTTTGCTGAACAAACACAAAAAAAGACAACTAATATAGAAAAAGAACCGAGTACTACTGTGCCTGAAAAAACTGTAAAAACAGAGCCTTCTTCTGACTCTGAAACTTAGAAAATAAGCATTTTTATAGCTCTACTCCTACAAAGATGTAGAGCTATAAAAATTGCCATTCTCATTTGGTAAAATCTAGCGCGTTTCTACTCCTTTCTTTATAATATGAAGCTTTATAAAATAATGATAAAATATTCAATTCTTATACTGGTCGAGTTCAACCTTGTTAAGAAAAAATAAAAAGTGAAGATATTAATAGTATCCTCGTTCCTAAATATACAAAAAATCAATAACTAGCTAATGAAAATTGTTAAAGGAGAACTCGCTATGGGGCGATTTCTTGTCCCTTATCGTATCTATGGTGAAGCAGAAAAACACATTGTCTGCATCAGCGGAGCCAAACAGACTATGGCTGCTTGGCGTTCATTTGTTAGTCACTTTGTCTCTGATTATTCAATTGTTGTATTTGACCTTCCTGGCCAAGGTAGAGCATCTATTATATCAGGCGAACCAGGCGTTACATTTGAAGAACAAATTGATGTATTACTCAATGTAGTCAAAGAAACTACCCCTGACAATGGCTCAACTGTTTTAGCTGCCGCATCATGGGGCACTATTATTTCTGCTGCTTTAGCGGCACGCCACCCTGAACTTATTGATAAAATGATATTAGGTAGCTTTGGTGTTAAACCAAGTAAAGCAGTGGTTGAAGTTATTCGAGAAGGTCAAGGTCTTTTTGATGGTAATAAAACCGATGAAATTGCACCACTCATGATAAAAAAGTTTGGCCAGCAAATCCCTGACGCCCACAAAAAACAAATGATTTTGCAGTTTAAGGGTATGAGTCGAGAAGATTTTCTCAGTTTTTATGAACACTGTAAATTTGTTGAACAGGCAAGTGATATTGAAGAGTTTGTTAAATTAAGCAACATTACAGCATCCACACTTATTGTCAGTGGTGAATACGATGCTATTATTGATATTACCGATATTGAAGATGCCTCAACAAGAATTCCTAATTGCGAGTTCGTCATGGTGCCTGGAGCAGGGCATTTTCTTCATTGGGAACAACCTGAAATTCTCCATTTATACAGCAATTTTTTAGCCAAATGACATGATATCAGAATCAGAACAATCACTCCCAGCTTTAAAACTAGCCTCTGTTGATAAAGTATCAACAATAAGCCGAAAAGATTTTTCTGATTCTTATTTTACCCCTTTAAAGCCACTGATTATTGAAGATCTAGCAAAGTCTTGGCCGGCATTAAATAAATGGACACCTGATTTTTTTAAAGATCAACATGGCAATAACCTCGTCAAAGTTTACGATGAAGGTTTTGTTACAGCGGGTGATCACTACATGTCTCAGGCAAAATCGATTCCTCTAAGTGAATTTATAGATGCGGTTATTACCACCTCTCAAGATTTACGCATGTTTTTATATAACATAAAATCTCAAATACCCGTATTAGTTGATGATATTATTTTTCCTGATATAGTTGATGGATTATCAAAGCACTTTATTTTTATGTTTTTTGGTTGCAAAGGCTCCGTAACACAAATGCACTTTGATATTGATATGTCACATGTTTTTCATACAGCTATCTTTGGAAGAAAAACAATCACCTTGCTTCCCTTTGAACAAGGTAATAATCTTCACCGCTATCCTTTCACGTGTAGAAGTTATGTCGATGTTCATCAGCCTGATTTCAAGCAGCATCCCAGATTGAAAGATGCACAAGGCTATCAAGTCATCCTAGAACCCGGTGAAACGTTGTTTATTCCAAGCGGTTATTGGCATCATTTGGTTTATGAAGAAGCTTCATGTGCAATTTCACTCCGCTGCCCGAGCCAAACGTGGCAAGGCAAACTTCAAGGCTTTTACAATTTATTAATTATGCAATCCTTTGATCGCTTAATGAACAAGCTGTCCCCAAAAGGATGGTTCAACTGGAAGAAACAGCAAGCACTTAAAGTGTAATCAGCATTCCCCCATGTTGGAAAATGTGGAAACATAGAGTTATCCATTATCGACAAACCAAAGACTTAACCACGGCACATAAGTAATAACAAGCACTGCTACCATTAGAATAAGCATAAATGGAATGCTTGCATGATAAATTTCTGTTATTGGCTTCTTAAACCGATAGCTAGCGATGAACAAATTCATCCCTACTGGTGGCGTAAAATAACCAATTTGCATGTTAGCTAGAAAGATCACCCCCAAGTGTAGAGGGTGAACACCATAGTTTAAGGCAATAGGGACAATTAACGGTACCATAATAACTAACGCCGAAAAAATATCTAAAATTGCCCCCAAAATTAGCAAGAAGATATTTAGCAATATCAAAAATGTTAATTTACTATCAACATTACTTTTGACCCATTCAAATAAATGTATAGGGACTTCAGCATCGACTAAATAATTAGTAAATGCCATGGAAACACCAAGAATAAGTAAAATACCACCAACCATTTTCATGGATTCTGTCACAACTTTAACTAATCCATTTATTTTAATTTCCTTATAAATAAAGACTTCAACAATCATTATATAAAGAGCTGTTACAGCGGCAACCTCAGAAATTGCAAGATAACCACCGAAAATACCTATTCCAACAAATAAAGGTAATGGAAGCTCCCAAGCCGCTTCTTTTACAGCTGCAATAGCTTCATTTAATGAAAATGATGTTTTCTCTAATTTTATACCTCGAGTATTCCAAGCAGCCCATAAAGCAAGCATCAAAATCATTAATATAGCGGGCAATAGACCAGCCATAAATAATTCAGGCAATGTAAATTTTTGCCCTAAATTCATTTGCTGAACAATTATTCCGTATAAAATCAATGGAATAGACGGAGGTAATAATAAACCTAAGCTACCACTTGTTGTGACCAAGCCCAGACTAAATTTTTCCTCATACCCATCTTTAATTAACGCAGGAAGTAACAAGGCTCCTAAAGCCACAATAGTAATACCAGACGCGCCAGTAAACGCTGTAAAAACAGCACAAATTACTAATGATACGATAGCCAAGCCTGTTGGCATCCAACCAAAAAAAACACGAGTCAAACGCAACAATCGCTCAGAAGTATTACTTTCAGATAAGATATAACCCACAAAAGCAAATAAAGGCAATGCTATTAGCATGGGTGTTCCTGCTAATCGATAGAGCTCAACTGCAATAATGGTAAAGTCAACCTCCGCAGTATAAAACCCTAGCATGGTAGCAGCTAAAATCATGGCGAACAAAGGAACCCCTAAAAACCCCATGAGGATGATCAAGATAACAAGTAATGTAATCATTTTTCACCTTCGTTAAGTCCATCAAGTAGCAATGCTGAAATTAGATATCGGATCGCTATAATACCTAATGAAACGGGAATAATTGCCTCACAAAACCAATTAGGAACAAACCCAAATGCTATTCCTCCATATTGATATTCATCTATCACAAATTTCAAGCTATACCACGCTATGACAAAACATATACCGCTTGTAGTTAGTCGAGACAATCGAACAATCCATCTTTTAAGTGTTTCAGGTAGTTTGTTAACAAGTACATCAATCGCAATGTGCTCACTATGTCGACTTGCCACCATCGCCCCTAAAAGGGCTAACCATAATACAGTAATCCGTAGCAAAGACTCAGCCCAGATCAAGCCTGCCCCCATAAAATTACGCATGACAATTTGTATGATGGCAATTATTATCATCATTAAAAGCAAACTAACTAAAAGACCTACCTCAGTCTTTAACAATAATTGATGAACTTTTTTTAAGAAAGACAAACTCATGGGTTTTATTTTCTATAATCAGTTAACAGTTTATTTAACATGCCCACTTTTTCAGCAGATAAATTCCCGTCTTTCTCGAGTTTTTCATTAGCAATCACTATCGTTTTTCTAAGCTCTTTTGCTGCTTTTTCTGTTGGCTTCAAAAACTGAATACCTTGTTTTACCATGGCTTCTTTAGCTGATAAATTATCTTCTCGGCTTTTTTTATCCAGTTCTTTAATAATCCTATTCATTACCGATCGTACAATCGGCTGATCTTCTTTAGAGATTTTACTAAAGGATTTCTGATTAATAAACAAAGTAGCAAATATATAAGAAAGAGGAATATCAGTAACATACTTTACTTTTGTATGCCACTGTAAGGCCAAAGCAGCCATTGGAGATCCTGCAACAATATCGATCATATTGGTTTGTAAGCCCATGAGTACATCACGTACAGGTAATGGAATCGGCGATATAGAAAATGCTTTTAAAGCGACTAGAGCGAGTTCATTATTTTCTGGCACCCATGCCTTCCGAGATCGCATATGCTCTAGTTCCTGAACAGGTTCAATCGACATGATATAAGCCATTCCAATTTCAGAAAATCCAAATGAAACTAATCCATTTTTTTCTAAGCCTGCCATTAAATCAGCATCCATTTTTTGTCTGATAAAATCAACTTCTTTTAAATCACGAAATTTTAAAATCAAGTTATAAAGACGAATATCCGGATAAGTATCATTCAACACGTTCCCTGTTACTGCTGCTCCATGCAATTGATTTAATCGTATTTTACGTAATACATCCCTATCCTTCCCCATAACACCACCAGGATAAAATTTAAACTTTACCCTTCCTTCAGTTTTTTTTGCTATTTCATCACCACCTTCACGTAGTTTTTGCATCCAAAAGGAACCTTCGGGAGATAAAGTTGCGATTTTAAAAGTAACAGCTAAAGCATTATGACTAACAGCAAGAAATAGCAAAGGAACAAACAATGTCCATTTTAAAAAAATTGATTTCATAGGATTATTTTTCAGTGTAATAAATGTTAATTTATATCTTGTAAAAATGAGGCTACAGCTCACATCATTAAACAAATACCGATGTAATTTTAAATAAGGTTAAAAATATTCATCTGCACTTTCTAATAATTTTTTTGCCTGCTGTTGTGCCAGAATATTGCTTAAAGTTAATTCATTTTGTTCTGCTTTGGCATCAATCACTTTATTTAACAAGGTATCATGTAATTCACGGTCAAACAGCATGCGAGCATATCGCTTGGCATACAACAGATACACCATTAAATTTTTATTATCAGATAACTGCAAAGCTTTTTCAAAGTTATGCTTTGCTATATCAGGCTTACCTCCTAAAGCAGGTGGAACGATACTCTCCATAACCGCTGCATACAAATATGCCTCACCTTTTTTGTAATCGTCTTTTTCCTTAATCACATGATTTATAATATATTTAACCTGAGCCAACTGAGCTACTGCATTCCAATCGGCTTTATTTGATTGCACCCAATTTGCCCAACTTGTCCCCAAACCATACAGAATATCCAGATCATCTACATCAGATGTTTGAATGACTTGTACAAAATCATCATAGACCTTTTCATTCAATGCACAAAAATCTGGTTTATGAACACACGCGCCATGCAGTGCATGATCAAATGCTGTTTGACTTATTCTTAGTTTTCTTTCTGGAGATAATGTGCCAACTAAGGAAATATAAGAAGTATACAAATTTGCCGTACTCATCAACAAAGTTTCATTATCAGGGTCACCAGCCAACAACGACTCCTGTAATAACAAATAAGATGGAATCGCCTCAACAACCATTTGAGGGTCATTATGATTGACAATGGCCTGTTTTAAATTACGACCAAAATCTTCTGTTGCAGATGAAGCAAGATAACTACAATTATTTAAAAAAAGGAGAGAAAATAGTAGTAAAAAGTATTTTCTTACCAAGCGTATTAAATCTATCATAATATTTTTAGCACCTTCATAACAATGACTTACAACTGTATAATTTTTCTAAACAACACTTTAAATAATAGTTACATTACAACATTATGCTATTTTTCTGTTTTCAATTTTCCAAAGCATCAACACGCTGAAACCCACGGGGTAACGCAGCACCTCGTTTAGCTCTATTTCCTATATAAGCCTCAATATCATTCTTTTTAAGAGAAAGATGTCTTTTACCTGAAATGACCTTCAATACCCCTTCCTCTGCGATAACTGAAACAGCAACCACTTCATCCTTATCTGAAGAAAAATCAGAGGGAGGAATTTGTATTAGTTTATTCCCTTTCCCTTTTGATAAGGCAGGTAATTCAAGTACAGGAAAAATTAGCAATCTTCCTTGTAAAGTAACGACAGCAACCAAATCAGAATCATTATGAATTTCAATAGGTGTTAAAGCTTTAATATTATCCTTTAGAGTAATAGCAGTCTTACCCGCTTTATTTTTACTTTGTAAGTCTTTTAACTGTACTCTAAAACCATAGCCAGCATTACTAACCAATAAATACCAATCTTCTGGTTGTCCTGCAAACAAATGAGTAAATAAAGAACCTGCAGGTGGTTTTAATCGTCCTGTAAGTGGCTCTCCTTGACTTCTTGCGGATGGTAAATCGTGTGTTGTCGTATTATAAACACGACCTGTTGAATCCATGATATAGATGGGTTGAGTCGACCGCCCCTTCGCAGAATCCAGATATTTATCTCCCGAACGATAATTCAGACTTTGCACTTCAATATCATGACCTTTAGCTGCTCTTATCCAGCCTTTTTGAGACAATACAATAGTCAATGGCTCATTCGATATTAATGCCGTGGTCTCTAATGCCTTAGACACGTTTCTTTCAACAATAGGTGAGCGTCTATCATCACCATATTTTTCAGCATCCCGCTCTAATTCTGTTTTAATCAAGCGGTTTAATAATCGTTTAGAGCCCAAGGTTTTTTCTAACGCTTTACGTTCTTTTTCTAGCTCATCCTGCTCACCCTTGATTTTCATTTCCTCAAGCTTAGCTAAATGTCGCAGCTTTAACTCTAAAATAGCTTCTGCTTGAATATCAGTAATACTAAACCGACTCATCAAGACAGGCTTGGGTTTGTCATGTTCTCTAATAATCGCAATAACTTCATCAATATTTAAAAAAGCGATTAATAACGCATCCAGAATATGTAATCGGGCTATCACCTTATCTAATCGATATTGTAATCGTCTTCTTACCGTTTCTGTTCTAAACCGCAACCACTCAGTCAAAATAGTCAGTAAATTTTTAACCACTGGTTTGCCATTCAGGCCAATCATATTCAAATTAACACGATAACTTTTTTCCAGATCAGTGGTAGCAAACAAATGCGACATCACAGAATCCAAATCAATCCGTTTAGATTTTGGGATAAAAACTAGGCGAGTTGGATTCTCATGGTCAGACTCATCCCTTAAATCCTCAAGCATGGGTAATTTTTTAGCCAACATTTGAGCTGCAACCTGCTCAAGCAATTTTGAGCCAGAAACTTGATGGGGCAATGCAGTAATCACGATATTATGATCTTCTATCTCATAAATAGCGCGCATTTTAATAGACCCATGACCACTGATGTACATTTGCATAATATCTTCACTCGAGGTGGTGATTTCAGCAGAGGTAGGATAATCAGGCCCTTTTATATGTGTTAATAAAGATTCTAAGGTTGAATCGGGTTCATCTAAAAGTTGTATGCAAGCATTCACTACTTCACGTAGATTATGAGGTGGAATATCCGTTGCCATCCCAACAGCAATCCCCATCGTCCCATTTAAGATTATATTAGGGAGTCGCGCCGGTAATATCACAGGTTCTTGCAGACTACCGTCAAAGTTATCAACCCAATCAACAGTCCCCTGCCCTAACTCACTCAACAAGGTTTGCGCATAAGCCGTCAAGCGAGATTCGGTATACCGCATTGCAGCAAATGACTTGGGGTCATCAGTTGACCCCCAGTTTCCTTGTCCGTCAACTAAAGGGTAACGATATGAAAAACTCTGAGCCATGATAACCATTGCTTCGTAACAAGCTGAGTCGCCATGTGGGTGATATTTACCCAATACATCTCCAACTGTTCTAGCGGACTTTTTATACTTTGCTAAAGCATTTAAACCTAGCTCAGACATTGCATAAATAATTCTTCTTTGTACTGGCTTTAGTCCATCTCCAATATGCGGTAATGCTCTGTCCAAAATAACGTACATGGAATAATCCAGGTAAGCTTTTTCTGCAAAATCTTTTAAAGGCAGTTGTTCGTAATTTTCTTGTATTCCCATTTCTATAAAATGTCCTTCGGTATATCTATATGGTGTTCAGCACTTTTTTTCAAATTTTCTTTACGCATCTTCTGGCGAAAAGCACCTGCTTCAAAAAGTTTTTTTTCTAACTCTGAGGTGATGTTTAGTGGTGCTATTTCAATTGATTTTCCTTCGTCATCCACTGCTACCATGGTGAAATAACATGATGTGGTGTGTCTTTTTTCATGTGACCTTAAATCTTCCGCAACAACTTTAATCCCAACCTCCATTGAAGATCGACCAACAAAATTAACATTTGCAAAAAATGTAACCAATTCCCCTACCTTAACTTTTTGCTTAAAGAAAACTTGATCCAACGACATCGTAACAACATATTCCTTACAATATTTTGCAGCACAAGCATAGGCGACCTGATCCAATATCTTTAATAATGAACCACCATGTACATGGCCTGAAAAATTTGCCATCTCAGGTGTCATCAACACCGTCATTGTTAATGATTTTTCTTGTTTACTCACTTTTTTCTACCAAACTAATACTGCCCTTATCAAAAGAAATAATGCGTTTTTTATATAAAGTACCAATTGACTGCTTAAATACCTTTTTACTCACACCAAAAGCCTTATAAATTTCTTCCGGAGGACTTTTATCAGTAATCAGCATTACCCCACCCTGTGTTTTAAGCTTAGCAAGTATTTTGTCAGTTACCGAATCAACTTTATCAGTATATTTAGCAACTTGTAGAACCAAGTCAATTTTATTATCATCCCTAACCTTTTTGATATAACCAACCGTTTTTTGTCCTTTTCTTAACTTTTGAAAAATCTCATTCTTATAAAGTACGCCCCAAAACTCATTATTAACAACAGCTTTGTAGCCTAAATCCGTTTCATCAGCAATAATCAAATCAACAGCTTGTCCCTCTTTAAAATAAAAAGCTTCATCTTGAAGAAAATCATTCAATAACATTGAAGCAGCAATACGATTATCTTCATCCAAAAACACCTTTACTAAACAAGACCGCCCTTCAACCACTTTTGATGTTTGTTCACTATATGGAAGCAATAAATCCTTACTTAAACCCCAATCTAAAAATGCACCTGCATGGCTAACAGAAACACACTTTAACCAAGCGACATCATTTACCTGAGCATAGGGTAATCGCGTAGTCGCTACTAATAACTCTTTAGCATCGACATACACAAAAACATTCACCTCACCCCCTACTTTACAATCTTTTTGTGCATCAGAAATGGGTAACACGACATCACCTAAATCTCCACCGTCAAGATAAACTTCTTTGGCATGTAGCTTAATAATTTTAAGCAGATTAAATTTACCTATTTCAATCATGTGTTTTCTATTACTAAATCAGAATGATGGGCATTGTATCGCACTAAGGAACATGCATAAAATAACTTCAGCATTTAGCTTGCCTTTTTATCCACCTTCTGCCGAGGTTTTTATTGGGAATATTAGTATGGATTTAATAAATCAATAGTTTATATCTTAAAATAACAATAATTTATTAATAGCTAAGATAATTTACTTGAAAAACCAGTTTAACAAAGGAAGCAACCATATGTTGGTAGTGGGTCAAATCTGTAGTTA